>NZ_CP009962.1:1867844-2179151 GCF_000786695.1 Collimonas arenae
GATAGTGCTTTCCGCCCAGGCGGAAGGTTTGGATGCCGGAAATACGGCGGCAAATGCCGCCGACAAGCAGGATGCGCAGGCTTTACTGAAAAAAATTCAGTCGGCGGCGCAAAAACTGAATTATTCCGGCACCTTCATTTACCAACAGGCGAACCAGATACGTACGTCGCGTATTACGCATGTGCTCGAAGGCCGCAATGAAATAGAAAAACTGGAAATCCTCGACGGTCAGCCGCGCGAGTATATCCGGCGCAATGAAGATGTGACCGGCTATATGCCGGAGACTAAAACCAAGATAGTCGAGAAGCGCGTCACCCAGGACGGTTTTCCTGCCATCCTGGCGGCGCTGCCGTCTGACCTGAACGATTACTACAATATAAGAATGGGTGAAATCGGGCGCGTTGCCGGTTTCGATTGCCAGGCTGTGTTGTTGGAGCCGAAGGACAATATGCGCTACGGCTACAAGCTGTGGGCGGAAAAGAATTCCGGCTTGCTGTTGCGCGCGCAGACCTTGAACGGCAAGAATGAAATCATCGAACAGATTTCGTTCACCCAGATTGGCATAGGCAATGTTGATCATCGCAGTCTGAAGCCGAGTTTTGGTAATACCAATACTTGGCACACAGAAAGCAATGTCATCAATCCGGCCAATCTGAATGAGTGGACCGTGACCGGCATGCCTGCCGGTTTCAAGAAAGTACGCGAGCTCAAGCGCATGGTGGTGGATGCACCGCCTCCGGCAGCCAAGAGTGGCGCCAGCGCACCGGCGCCTGCGGCGCGACGAGAGGTGTCGCAACTGATTTTTTCGGATGGGCTGGTGGCGATTTCGATCTTTATCGAACCGGGTAGCCAAAGTCGTACCGAGGGTTCCTTGCAGCAGGGAGCACTGAATATCGTTGGCAAGCGGCAGGGAGATTATTGGTTAACGATTGTTGGCGACGTGCCGCCGGCAGCGATGCGACAGGTGGCGAATTCGATTGAACTCAAAAACAAATAAAACTTTATGTCTATGAAAATGCTTGGACCGGTTCGTGGCGTTTTATCTGCAATGGCAGTCACTGCGACTGCCGCTTTTTTTGTTCCTGCAATGGTTGGTGTCGGACCCCAGGCAGTCGCCGCCCCAGTGGCCGGCTTGCCGGATTTTACCGATATCGTTGAAAAAACCGGTCCTGCCGTAGTCAATATCCGCACCACTGAAAAGGTCAAGACCGGTTCCGGCCAAGGCGATTCCGGCGACCCTAGCGACGACGAGATGCAGGAATTTTTCCGTCGTTTTTTCGGTGTTCCGGTTCCTAATATGCCGCGTCCGCAAGTTCCCGGTCAGCGCGGCCGCAAGGCTGATCCCAAGGCACAGGAAGAAGTGCCGCGCGGGGTTGGTTCCGGCTTCGTGATTTCGGCCGACGGTTATGTGATGACCAATGCGCATGTGATCGACGGCGCCAGTGAAGTCTATGTCACCCTAACCGACAAGCGTGAATTCAAGGCCAAGGTGATCGGCGCCGATACCCGCAGCGATGTGGCGCTGTTGAAAATCGACGGCGCCAATTTGCCGCGCCTGGTAATGGGCGATTCCGACAAGATCAAGGCCGGCGAATGGGTGCTGGCGATCGGTTCGCCGTTCGGCCTGGAAAACACCGTTACGGCCGGCATCATTTCGGCCAAAGCACGCGATACCGGCGACTACCTGCCGCTGATTCAAACCGATGTCGCCGTGAACCCCGGAAATTCCGGCGGTCCGCTGATTAATATGCGCGGCGAAGTGGTCGGCATCAATTCGCAAATCTACAGCCGTTCCGGCGGCTTCATGGGGATTTCGTTTGCAGTGCCTATCGACGAGGCGATGCGCGTGTCGGACCAGCTGAAAACCTCGGGCAAGGTTACCCGCGGCCGTATCGGCGTGCAAATCGGCGAGGTCACCAAGGATGTGGCTGAGTCGCTCGGCTTGCCGAAGGCTGAAGGCGCGCTGGTGGCCCGGGTCGAGCCGGATGGTCCTGCCGCCAAGGCGGGCTTGCAGGCTGGCGACATCATCTTGAAATTCAATGGTACCGCGATTGACAAGGCCAACGATTTGCCGCGTCTGGTCGGCAACACCAAGCCCGGCGCGCGCGGCACCATCAGTGTCTGGCGCAAGGGTAGCAGCCGCGACTTCCCGATTGTGATTACGGAGCTGGCTGCTGACAAAGTCGCCACGGATGATGATGCCAAGCCGAAGAAGGAGCAGCAGGTCGCGAATGCACTTGGCCTGATCGTCAGCGATTTGAACGACGCCAAGAAGAAAGAGCTGGGCGTGGATGGCGGGGTTCTGATCGAATCATCGGAAGGGAGCGCGGCGCGGGTCGGCTTGCGCGCCGGTGATGTGGTGCAGCGTTTGAACAATACCGATATCAAGGACGCCAAGCAATTCAACGCCCTGGTGGCCAAACTGGAGCCGAAGAAAATGGCTGTGCTATTGGTGCGCCGTGGCGAATCGTCGCAATTCGTACCATTGCGTCCGGGTAGTTGATTTAATCGGCGTTGTTTGTCAGAGGCTGCAGGTCGTCCGGATCTGCAGCTTTTTGTTTTCCAGGGCTGCTCTCGCTCTGTTTGATCGCCAGAAAATAACCTGAATCCATGTCGACCCCGCATTTCACTTTATATGGCCGCTCTTACTGCCACCTGTGCGAAGACATGTTGCAGGCGTTGTTGGCTTTGCGGCCAGTCGATGAAAAAGATGCCAGCTGGTTTGCCGTCGATGTGATCGATGTCGACGCCTATCCCGGGTTGGTGGCGAAGTACGATGAGTTGGTGCCTGTACTGATGGGCAACAAAGATGGACAAGAGGCAGTACAGCTTTGCCACTATTTTCTTGACGGGGAAGCGGTGAAGCGATTTTTAAACGACTGATTATTATATAATTAATAATAATTGCTGTGAATTTTCTATAACTGCCATGCGGCAACGTCTCAAGCCTTTGATTTGTCGGTTTTTCCCCTCTGAAATCCGGTAAAATGGCGGCACTGAATAACCTGTCATAAAAGGCGCTCGCCTGGGCGGCATTAGTGCTTAGCCCGGCTCAGAGCGCCTTTTTTGTAATCGCGTCTGTCAATGAACAACATCCGTAATTTCTCCATCATCGCCCATATCGACCACGGTAAATCTACCTTGGCGGACCGTATCATCCAGTCTTGCGGCGGCTTGTCCGATCGCGAAATGGAGGCGCAGGTACTCGACTCGATGGATATCGAGCGCGAGCGCGGCATCACGATCAAGGCCCAGACTGCGGCGCTATCGTACAAGGCGCTGGATGGGCAGATCTACAACCTGAACCTGATCGACACTCCGGGTCACGTCGACTTCAGCTATGAAGTCAGCCGTTCGCTGTCGGCCTGCGAAGGCGCGCTGCTGGTGGTCGATGCCTCGCAGGGTGTGGAAGCCCAGACCGTGGCCAACTGCTACACGGCGCTTGATCTCGGCGTGGAAGTGGTGCCGGTGCTTAACAAGATCGATTTGCCTTCCGCCGATCCTGATAATGCAATTGCTGAAATCGAAGACGTCATCGGCATCGATGCTCAGGATGCGGTGCATTGCTCAGCCAAGACGGGTCTTGGCGTGCGCGAAGTGCTGGAATCGCTGATTCTCAAAGTGCCGCCACCGAAAGGCGATCCAGGCGCTCCTTTGCAAGCGCTGATTGTCGATTCCTGGTTCGATAACTATGTCGGCGTCGTGATGCTGGTGCGGATCAAGAACGGCACGTTGCGTCCGAAAGACAAGATCCTGCTGATGGCCACCGGCTCTCAGCATCTGACGGAAAGCGTTGGTGTATTTACGCCTAAATCGCAGTCACGCGAATCGCTTTCCGCCGGTCAGGTCGGCTTCATCATCGCCGGCATCAAAGAATTGAAGGCAGCCAAGGTCGGCGATACAGTCACGCTGGCGTCCAAGCCCGCCGCCGAAGCGCTGCCCGGCTTTAAAGAAGTGCAGCCACAGGTGTTTGCCGGTTTATTCCCAGTCGAAGCCAATCAATATGATGCGTTGCGCGACTCGTTGGAAAAACTCAAGCTGAACGACGCTGCATTGCAATATGAGCCTGAAGTTTCGCAGGCGCTGGGCTTCGGTTTCCGTTGCGGCTTCCTCGGTTTGCTGCATATGGAAATCGTCCAGGAACGACTCGAGCGCGAGTTCGACATGGATCTGATTACCACTGCGCCTACCGTGATCTATGAAGTGGTGAAGCGCGACGGTACTGTCATGTTGGTGGATAACCCGTCCAAGATGCCGGATCCGTCCAATATCGAAGAAGTGCGTGAACCAATCGTCACCGTCAATTTGTATATGCCGCAAGAGTATGTGGGTTCGGTGATCACGCTGTGCACCCAGAAACGCGGCCAGCAGGTCGACATGAGTTACCACGGCAAACAGGTCAAGCTGACCTATGAAATCCCGATGGCCGAAGTGGTGCTCGATTTCTTCGATCGCCTGAAATCGACCTCGCGTGGCTACGCCTCGATGGATTACGAATTCAAGGAATACCGTTCTGCCGACGTGGTCAAGGTCGACATGCTGATCAACAGCGAAAAAGTCGACGCCCTGGCAATCATCGTCCATCGCGCCAACAGCCAGTACCGCGGCCGCGCCGTGGCTGCCAAGATGCGCGAACTGATTCCGCGCCAGATGTTTGATGTGGCTATCCAGGCGGCGATCGGCGCCAACATCATTTCACGTGAAAACGTCAAGGCGCTACGCAAGAACGTCCTGGCCAAGTGCTATGGCGGCGACATCAGCCGCAAACGCAAATTGCTGGAAAAGCAGAAGGCCGGTAAAAAACGTATGAAACAAGTGGGTTCCGTTGAGATCCCGCAAGAGGCATTCCTGGCAATTTTACAAGTGGATGAAAAATGACATTGCAATCAATCTTAGGAAATTTCGCATTAATCCTGTTTGTTTTAACGATTGTCACCGGCGTCATTTGGTTTTTTGACCGCTTCTATCTGAGCAAGCAACGGCGCGCCAAGGCCGACGCTGCGCTGGCCGAATTCGACGCGCGCAACGCCAAGCTGAGCGCGGATGGCATCAAGCTGGAAAACAGCGGACGCGCGGCGCTGGAAGCAGACCTGTTGCGCCAACCGACCTGGGTTGAATATTCGGGCAGTTTTTTCCCGGTGATCGCCATGGTCTTCTTTTTACGCTCGTTCCTGTACGAGCCATTCAAGATTCCTTCCAGTTCGATGGTGCCGACCTTGCTGGTGGGTGATCTGATCCTGGTGAATAAATTCACTTACGGTATCCGTCTGCCGATCATCAATAAAAAAGTGATCGAGATGAATCATCCGCAGCGCGGCGATGTGATGGTGTTCAAATATCCGAAGGATATGTCGCTCGACTACATCAAACGCGTGGTAGGGGTGCCCGGTGATAAAATAACTTACCAAAACAAGCGCTTAACAATTAATGGTCAAGCTCTTTCTTATGCGCCGTTGCCAGATTACCTGAATGAAGACAGTCTGGATTACTCCCAGCAATACACGGAGAACCTGTCAAATGTGCAACATACAATCGCAGTGCGTAGCAACCGGCCGCCGATTTCGCTGGAAGGCGTGATGGATTTTCCTAATAAGGATGCCTGTTCTTATAATCCGGAAGGTTTCACCTGTACAGTTCCTGCTGGAAATTATTTCATGATGGGGGATAATCGGGATAACAGCGAAGACAGCCGCTATTGGGGATTCGTACCGGATGAAAACATTGTCGGAAAGGCATTCCTGGTCTGGATGAATCTGGGTAATTTCAAACGTATCGGTACTTTTTTCAAGTAAATTTTATAAACTTTAACTAAGTCGAAAGCGGAGTCAGGGATGACAAGAATGTCCGGAGCACCACGGAAGCAGCAAGGCGTCACATTATTTGGCTTGATTGTAATTTTGGCGGTACTCGGCTGTATTGGTGTCTTGGTGGCGAAGGTGACGCCGACCACGATCGAGTATTTCTCGATCAAAAAGGCAATTGCCAGCGCCAGGACTGCGGGCACCACGGTGCAGGAAATCCAGAATGCGTTTAACAAGCAGGCTGAAGTGGGCTATATCGACGCGATCGCTGGCAAGGATCTGGATATCACCAAGAACGGCGACGATGTCCAGATCAGTTTTGCGTACCAGAAGAAAATCCCGCTGGTCGGGCCAGTCAGCCTGCTGATTGATTATGCCGGTAGTACCGCCAAGCCTTAAGGTAGTCGATTAACAGCAGCAGACGACGACAGCAAGTGTCGACGAAAAAAATGGATCTCATGTTATTGCAAAATCGGCTAGGCCACACGTTTAAAGATGCTAGCTTGCTACAGCAGGCCTTGACGCATCGCAGCCATAGCACCTTGCATAACGAACGGTTGGAGTTCCTCGGCGATTCGATCTTGAACTGCGTCGTCGCGTCTTTGTTGTTTGACCGCTATACCAAGATCGATGAAGGCGATTTGTCGCGCGTGCGGGCCAATCTGGTCAAGCAGCAATCGTTATATGAAATTGCGCAAAGGCTGGAATTGTCGCAGTTCCTGCGGCTGGGTGAAGGCGAGTTGAAGTCAGGCGGTTTCCGCCGGCCTTCTATCTTGGCCGATACGCTTGAAGCCTTGTTCGGTGCGATTTTCCTGGATGCCGGCTTCGATGCCGCACGGGATGTGATTCGCGCCCTGTATATTCCAATCCTTGATACGGTCGATCCCAAGACCTTGGGTAAGGATGCCAAGACCCTGTTGCAGGAATACCTGCAAGGGAAAAAAATCGCTTTGCCACAATATAACGTGGTGGCGACACACGGCGCTGCGCACAATCAGGAATTTGAAATTGAGTGCCTGGTGCCTAAACTGGATATCCAGGTGTTCGGCAGTGGCGGCAGCCGTCGCGCTGGCGAGCAAGCCGCAGCCAAGCTGGCGTTGGAAGCGGTGCAAAAATCCTTTGTCAAAGTACCCGGGGCAGCCAAAAAAGCCAAGCCGCGTACGGCGCAATTGAAACTGAGCGGCATTGCAACGATTCAGCCGGATGCGCCTGAAACGGCGGCGGATGAAGCCGTCGCAGCCAAACCGGCTGCAGCCAAGGAAAAAATTGTCGCTGAAGCGCCGCCGGCAAAGATTGCCGCTAAAGCCCATGTGACGGCGCATGTCGCGACGGCCAATGGTGGTGCTGAAACAGCCGCCGCACCAAAGCCAGGTTCTACTGCAACAGAAGCCGTCGAAACCGTTGTTGCGGCAGCCAACGCTGCCGCAGCTGTAACTACCCCTAATGCAACACCTCATACTACGAGTAAATCGAAAACCGCATGACAGACTCTACACCCCAGGCATCGACCGCAGCAACGCCGGCAGCTGATTTTCGTTGCGGCTACATAGCGATTGTCGGTCGCCCCAACGTAGGCAAGTCGACCCTGATGAACGAACTGATCGGGGCCAAGGTCAGCATTACCTCGCGCAAGGCGCAAACCACACGGCACCGGATCACAGGCATTCAGACCGTGGCCGATACACAATTCGTCTATGTCGATACGCCGGGTTTCCAGACGCGTCACTCGAATGCGCTGAACAAGACGCTGAATCGCACCGTGACCACCACGCTGACCGCGGCCGACGTCATCCTGTACATTATCGAAGCCGGTACCTTCGGCCCGGCCGACCAGCAGGTAATGGCTTTGTTACCCGCCAACGTGCCTTGCATCCTGGTCATCAACAAGTCGGACCGCGTCAAGGACAAGGCCGTGCTGCTGCCGTTTGCCCAGAAAATCGCCGCCATGCGTGACTTCGCGGCAGTGGTGCCGGTCTCGGCCAAGCTGCGTTTCCAGCTGGATAACCTGCAAGGCGAAATCCGCAAGCACCTGCCGGAAAATCCGCCGATGTTCGGTGAAGACGACATTACCGACCGTAGCGAGAAATTCCTCGCAGCTGAAATCGTTCGTGAAAAAGTTTTCCGTTTTGTCGGCGATGAACTGCCTTACACCAGTACCGTCCTGATCGAGAAATTCGAGCTGGAAGGTGATCTGCGTCGTGTGTTTGCGGCGATCCTGGTGGAGCGCGATACCCACAAATCCATGGTGATCGGCCAGAAGGGCGCGCGCCTCAAGGATATTTCCACCCAGGCGCGGCTCGACATGGAGCGCTTGTTCGGCGGTCCGGTCTATCTGGAAATCTGGGTCAAGGTTAAATCCGGCTGGGCCGACAACGAAGCGGGATTGCGCGCCTACGGCTACGAGTAAATCGTCCGAAACCCACGCAACCTGACGCCCACATGAATGCGATCATCGCTGATGCAGAGCAAGCGCTGCCGGAAGATGCCGCTGTCCTGATCAGCGTTGCTCCCGGCCCTGCTGCTACTGCTGCCGTCGTTCCCAAGCGACGGGCGCGGATACCGGAAAAAGATACGCGTGTCACTGCACAGCCCGGGTTCGTACTGCACAGCTATCCGCACCGCGAAACCAGCCTCATCATCGATGTTTTCACCCGCGATTACGGCCGCATCGCGCTGGTCGCCAAAGGCGCCAAGCGTCCGATGTCAAAGTTGCGCGGCGTTCTGCAAACCTTCCAGCCGTTGTCGCTGAGTTGGAGCGGCAAATCAGAAATCCGTACCTTGATCGCGGCCGAATGGGTTGGCGGTCTGCTGCCGCTGGAAAAATCGGCGCTGCTGTGTGGTTTCTACCTGAATGAACTGCTGGTGAAACTGGTCGCGCGTGATGATCCGCATGTTGCCTTGTTCAATCATTACGTCACAACCCTTAATCAGCTGGCCCATCTGGAGCCGGCGCCTATTGTGCTGCGCCAGTTCGAAAGAGCGCTGCTCAAGCAGACCGGAGTTGCCGGCGATTTCACGCGTTGTACCAGTAGCCGCCAGCCTGTCGATCCAGCCGAAAGCTACGTGGTCGATCCTGAGCGCGGGCCACGCGTTGCACGAGCAGCCGATTCCTGGCCCCGGGTTTCCGGCAAGACTCTGCTGGACATGGAGCAGGAAGATTACAGCGATGTCGCTACGCAGGCGCAAAGCAAGGTGCTGATGCGCTTCTTGCTGGCCCATCATCTGGGTGGCGCGCCATTGAACACACGCCAGATCCTGATTGACCTGATGCAGTTGTAATTTATTTAATAAACTACGCGGATACCGTCTTCAGCTAACCAATAGCCATCAATCGCCGATGAAAAATTTCCCTTGGTCTAGTCTTGCCGCCGGTTTTGTAACAGTGTTGGTCGGTTTCACAAGTTCCGCAGTCATCGTTTTGCAAGCAGCCGCGGCTGCCGGCGCTACACCGCAGCAAATCAGTTCATGGATGCTCGCGCTTGGCCTTGGCATGGGGCTGACCTGCATCGGTTTGTCGCTGCGCTACAAGGCTCCGGTAGTAACCGCCTGGTCGACGCCAGGAGCTGCCTTGCTGATTACCAGCTTGTCCGGCATTCCTATGTCGGAAGCAATCGGCGCATTCATGTTCGCTGCCGCCCTGATTACCCTAGGCGGCGTCACTGGCTGGTTCGAGCGTGCCATGGGCAAGATTCCGCTGTCGATTGCGGCCGCGATGCTAGCTGGTATCCTGGCCCATTTCGGCATGAATGTATTCATGGCGATGAAACCGCAATTCGTGATGGTTTTTGCGATGTTTGTCGCTTACCTGCTGTGCAAGCGCTGGCTGCCGCGCTACGCCATCATTATCGTGTTGCTGATCGGCGTTGCGCTGGCCGCTAGCCGCGGCCTGCTGCATTTCGATCATTTTCATTTCGCCTGGGCCAGGCCGGTATTTACCATGCCGAGCTTTTCGTGGTCGACCATCATCGGCGTCGGCATTCCCTTGTTCGTGGTAACCATGGCGTCGCAAAATGCGCCGGGCGTCGCGGTGATACGCGCTTCCGGCTACGATACCCCGATTTCACCGTTGATAACCTGGACCGGGCTGACTACTTTGGTGCTGGCGCCATTCGGTTGTTTCTCCCTGAACCTGGCAGCAATCACTGCCGCCATCTGCATGGGCAAAGAGGCCCATGAAGACCCGGCCAAACGCTATTGGGCGGCTGTGGCGGCGGGTGGCTTCTATTTGCTGGTGGGCGTCTTTGGCGCTACCGTCTGCGCCTTGTTTGCTGCATTTCCGCAAGAGCTGGTGCTGGCGATTGCCGGACTGGCCCTGTTCGGTACGATCGCCAACAGCCTGACGATGGCGATGGCTAACGACGTCCAGCGCGAAGCGGCCTTGATCACATTCCTGGTAACCGCTTCCGGCGTCACGTTGTTTGGTGTCGGTGCGGCATTCTGGGGGTTGGTGGCTGGCGCCCTGGCATTCTTTGTCTTGAACTGGAAGCGTCATGATCAATTGCTGCAGCAGCACAAGCAGCTGGCGCCGGCGATGACAGTGCCGGATACCGTATCGCCCGCATTGCCATCGCACTAGAATTAATGCAATCTTGATACCTGATACTTGATAAACCCACCCATCACCTGAGCATCCGATGAGCTATCTCAATCCAACATCGTCGATCATCGACCTTGGCATCAATATCGATCACGTCGCCACTTTGCGCAATGCGCGCGGCACCACCTATCCGGACCCGTTGCAAGCGGCCTTGCAGGCGGAAGAAGCTGGCGCTGACGCCATCACCTTGCATTTGCGCGAAGATCGCCGCCACATCCGCGATGCAGACGTTGAAATGATCCGTCCGCAGTTGCACACGCGCATGAACCTGGAAGCGGCGGTGACCCAGGAAATGATCGATTTCTCCTGCAAGATCAAACCGCAGGATTCTTGCCTGGTGCCTGAACGCCGTCATGAACTGACGACCGAAGGCGGCCTCGATGTGGTGAAATATTTTACGCAAGTGCAAGCGGCAGTGCGCCAGCTGCAAGGCGAAGGCATCCGCGTCAGTCTGTTCATCGATCCGGAAGCCGATCAGATTCAAGCCGCAGCCGAAATTGGCGCGCCGGTGATTGAGTTGCACACCGGCCGTTACGCTGAAGCGCATGACGAGACGGAACAACGCAGCGAGCTGGAGCGGGTGCAGCGAGCAGTGCAAGAGGGGGTGCGGCGTGGCCTCAAGGTGAATGCCGGTCATGGTCTGCATTACACCAATGCGCAGGCGATTGCGGCGATTCCCGATATCGCAGAATTGAACATCGGCCACGCCATCGTGGCGCATGCGGTGTTCGTCGGCTGGAAAGCGGCGGTAAGCGAAATGAAGGCGCTGATGGTGAAAGCGCGCTTGGGAAAATAAAGAGGTTCGCAATGATTTATGGCATCGGTACCGACATCATCCAGATTCCGCGCATAGCGGCGGCATTGCAGCGTAACGGCGATCGTTTTGCAGAGAAGATCCTAGGCCCGCAAGAGATGGAGAAATACTTACAGCGCAAGGCTAAGGTGGAAGCGCGTGGCATCCGTTTCCTGGCGACGCGCTTTGCAGCCAAGGAAGCGTTTTCCAAGGCGCTCGGACTGGGAATGAAAATGCCGATGACCTGGCGCGCCATGCAAACATTAAATGCGCCCGGCGGCAAGCCGATCGTGGTGGTGAACCCCGCGCTGGAAGAATACATGCAACAGAAGGGCTTGACCGCGCAGGTGTCGATTACCGATGAAGTGGAATACGCGGTCGCTTTCGTCATCGTGGAGAAAAAATGAGTAGTGGTTTGAGTGGTGGGGCAAGCGGACACACCGTAGACAAGCAGATGTTCGGTCCGGTCATGCTGGACGTGGTAGGCACTGTATTGAGCGAGGACGATATCCGCCGCATCCGGCATCCGCTGACCGGCGGTGTGATTTTATTTACCCGCAATTACCAGGATCGTGCCCAGCTGACGGCGCTGACGGCGGCGATTCATGTCGCACGTCCAGGCATATTGATTGCGGTTGACCATGAAGGCGGCCGCGTCCAGCGCTTCCGTACCGACGGTTTTACCCGCCTGCCTGCCATGCGTGTGCTGGGACAGCAATGGGATCGCGATGTATTGGCCGCGACCAAGGCTGCCACAGCAGTCGGCTTCGTCTTGGCGAGCGAGTTGCGCGCCTGCGGCGTCGATTTGTCGTTTACCCCGGTACTTGATCTCGATTATGGCGGTTCGACGGTCATCGGCGAACGCGCTTTCCATCGCGACCCGCGTGTGGTGACCTTGTTGGCCAAGAGCCTGAATCATGGCCTGGCGCTGGCCGGCATGGCGAATTGCGGCAAGCACTTTCCCGGCCACGGTTTTGTCGAAGGCGATTCGCATTTGTCGTTACCGGTTGACGAGCGCAGCCTGGAACAGATTATGGAGCAAGACGTCAAGCCATATGACTGGCTCGGCATGAGCCTGGCTGCGGTGATGCCAGCGCATGTGATCTATTCCAAGGTAGACAAGCATTCTGCCGGCTTCTCCAAAAAATGGCTGGACATCTTGCGTAAGGATGTCGGTTTCGATGGCGTCATCTTCAGCGACGATCTCAGTATGGAAGCAGCCGGTTCCGCCGGTGGCGTACTGGATGGCGCCAAGGCTGCGCTGAAGGCCGGTTGCGACATGGTCCTGATCTGCAATTCGCCGGACAAGGCTGACCAGTTGCTGGCCGGGTTGCGTATTGCACGCGACGATCGCCGGGCAGCATTATCCCGCACGCGTCTCGCCACACTGATGCCGCAATCCGCAGCGTTGGACTGGCAGGCATTGCAAGTTGATGCGCGCTATCTGGCGGCCAAGGCGCTGGTACAGTCACTGCTGGCGTAAATGCTTGAGAATCCAGAATCATGACCGAAGCTGAAATTCCCGACCCGCGTGCGGTGGTGCTAGAGACCGTCGCCAAGCTGCCGAATTTGCCTGGCGTGTATCGCTATTTCGACGCCGCCGACAATATCCTGTATGTCGGCAAGGCGCGCGACCTGAAGAAACGGGTATCCAGTTATTTCCAGAAAAACCTGGCCAGCCCGCGCACTGCCATGATGGTAGAGCGTATCGCCAGGCTGGAGACTACGGTGACGCGTAGTGAAGCCGAAGCACTGATCCTTGAAAGCAACCTGATCAAGTCTTTGCAGCCGCGCTACAACATTCTGTTTCGCGACGATAAATCCTATCCTTATCTAAAGATCAGTGGCCAGGAATATCCGCGCATGGCCTACTATCGCGGTGCTGTCGACAAAAAGAACCAGTACTTCGGTCCTTTTCCGAATGCCTGGGCGGTCAAGGAATCGATGCAGATTTTGCAAAAGGTTTTTTTGTTGCGCACCTGTGAAGACAGCGTCTTCGCCAATCGTACCCGGCCATGCCTTTTGCATCAGATCCAGCGCTGCAGCGCGCCGTGCGTGAATTTGGTCAGCCGTGAGGATTACTTGGCCGACGTCGACAACGCCGCCAAATTCTTGCGCGGCCGGCAGACGGAAGTATTGTCGGCATTGGAAAAAAAGATGCACGCTTTTGCTGACGAACTGAAGTTCGAGCAGGCCGCCGGCGTGCGCAACCAGATCACTTCGCTGTCGCGCGTTCTGCACCAGCAAAGCATGGAAACAGTGGGCGACAGCGATATCGATATTATCGCGGTCATCGTCCAGGGTGGGCGCGCCTGTGTCAACCTGGCGATGGTGCGCGGCGGCCGGCATCTGGGCGACCGGGCGTATTTCCCTAGCCACGTCGATGGCGCTTTATCCAGTCCGGACGAGGTCGCAGGCGATTCGATTGAGGTGGCGGTGCTGAGGGCCTTCATGGCGCAGCATTATATCGACACGTTCATCCCCGGCACTCTGATCCTGAATACCGAATTTGATGAGCCGGCCCTGATGGTGGCGCTAATGGAGCAGTGCGGCCACCGCATCAATCTCCTGTTCCAGCCGCAGGGACAGCGCCGGCAATGGCTGGAGATGGCGCACAAGGGGGCAGAGATTTCGCTCGCCAGGTTGTTGTCGGAGCAGGGCTCGCAACAAGCCAGGACGCGGGCGCTGGTCGAGGTGCTCGGGCTCGAAGTCGATGATATCGACACCCTGCGCGCCGAGTGTTTCGACATCAGCCATACCTCCGGTGAAGCAACCCAGGCTTCGTGTGTGGTGTTCCATCACCATGCGATGCAAAACGGTGAATACCGGCGCTACAACATCAAGGACATCACCCCTGGCGACGATTACGCAGCCATGCGCCAGGTGTTGATGCGACGCTACGAAAAAGTAGCCAATGGCGACGGCGTTATGCCGGATATCGTCCTCATCGACGGCGGCAAGGGGCAGGTCGAAATGGCGCGCCAGGTACTGGCGGAACTCGGTCTGGATATCAGCCTGATTGTCGGTGTCGCCAAAGGGGAGGGGCGCAAGGTCGGGCTGGAAACGCTGATCTTTGCAGATGGCCGCGCGGCGCGCGAACTCGGCAAGGAATCCGCCGCCTTGATGCTGATTGCGCAGATCCGCGACGAGGCGCATCGCTTCGCTATCACTGGCATGCGCGCCAAGCGCGCCAAGGTGCGCCAGAGTTCGCGGCTGGAGGAAATCGAAGGGGTCGGCGCTAAACGTCGCCAGAAACTGTTGGCGCGCTTCGGCGGCTTGCGCGGAGTAGCCGACGCCAGCATCGAAGATATTGCGTCGGTTGAGGGGATATCACGACAACTGGCGGAAGAAATCTACCGACAGTTGCATTAGGACCTGTTGTTGCATGTTAAGCGTCTGCTTGTTGCTTTTGCAGGTTTTATTTCCCAACGGCGTCATACTCCTAGATAATTAGAATATGGACAGCCGGTTCCTTGCCAATAAAACTATTTATGCCTTTTTATGCCCTTTAATATTCCGATTTTACTGACCTGGTTACGGGTTGCGTTAATCCCGCTGGTGGTTGGCGTTTTCTATCTTCCGGATCTCGGTTTTTCAACATTGCAATTGGGCCTGGCTTCAACCGTCATTTTTATTGTCGCCGCAGTGACTGACTGGTTCGACGGTTTTCTGGCGCGGCGCTGGAACCAGACGTCGGCCTTCGGCGCTTTTCTCGATCCTGTCGCCGACAAGCTGATGGTCGCCGGCGCCTTGCTGGTGCTGGTGCATCTGGGGCGCGTAGATCCGATCATCGCCTTTGTGATTATCGGCCGCGAGATTGCTATCAGCGCTTTACGTGAATGGATGGCGCAGATAGGCGCATCGAAATCGGTCGCGGTCAGTTCCATCGGTAAAATTAAAACTACCGCACAGATGGTGGCAATCCCAATGTTGTTGTATTATGGCGATCTGCTTGGCGTCGATACCCGTTTCTGGGGTCAGGTGCTGTTGTTGATTGCAGCGGTGCTTACGGTTTGGTCCATGTTTTACTATTTGCGTAAAGCTTGGCCACTGATCAAGGAAAGCACGGCGGTAAGCGGCGAAAACAACAAGCAGTGAAGTAAAAGTCGGTGATTTGAAAAAAGTTAGTTAAAAAATTTCAAATTTGTTGACAAACTCTGTAAATCAACTATAATGTCGTCTCTGTAGTTGATGCAGAAAACGGCGCAGTAAAAAAGAAACAAATGCGGGAGTAGCTCAGTTGGTAGAGCGCAACCTTGCCAAGGTTGAGGTCGAGAGTTCGAGCCTCTTCTCCCGCTCCAGATTCAAAAAAAGGAAGCTGGTAAAGCTTCCTTTTTTTATTAAGTGTGAACGATGTATTGGTTGTAGAAGGTTGATACACCAATATTGATTTAGTATTTTGGCGCAACACCCCTGGCGGGGTAGCAAAGTGGTTATGCAGCGGCCTGCAAAGCCGTTTACGCCGGTTCGATCCCGACCCCCGCCTCCAAAAACTCCTTACGCGGGAGTAGCTCAGTTGGTAGAGCGCAACCTTGCCAAGGTTGAGGTCGAGAGTTCGAGCCTCTTCTCCCGCTCCAAATGCCAGGCAAGGAAGATGATGATGTCTTCCTTGCCGGTTCAGTAAAAAAATCCCACCTTGATTTTTCTCCTGATGTGCAACGTGGTGTTTTCACGTCTGCATGATTGTCTTGGAGTCGCCACTACGTGACACTTCGTTTTCCTTCCTGGAACCGATACAAGAGTTGATTCACCTTTCGCCGAGGCCACTTTCCAGATAGGACTGGGTTTCGGGAGTCTTCTCCTTTATCGGTAAGGAATGCTGGCGTCCGCAGCATTTTTTGAGCCGATCCGTATTCTTCATCGAGCCGATAAACGAGTAGATTCACCTTTCGCCGGGGTCACTTTCCAGATAGGACTGGGTCTTGGGAGTCTTCTCTTTTATCGGTAAGAAATGCTGGTGTTCGCAGTATTTTTTTTGAACTGAGTCGTATTCTTTCGTAGAGCCGATAAACGAGCAGATTCACCTTTCGCCGGGGCCACTTTCCAGATAGGACTGGGTTTCGGGAGTCTTCTCTTTTATCGGTAAAGAATGCCGGTATCCACCGTATTTCTTTGAGCGTGAGCTTAGTATTTTGAAGAGTCGATAAACGAGCAGATTCACCTTTCGCCGGGGCCACTTTCCAGATAGGACTGGGTTTCGGGAGTCTTCTCCTTTATCGATAAAAAATGCCGGCAGCAACTGCCATTCTTCAAAATATAACAACACGATTCCAGTTCCCGCAATCATTACCAGATTTATTTAACGACTCGTTCGCTTACGCGATCGGGTCGTTTTTCATTGGTGCAGGGCTTCGTATCAAAAGATTTATCCAGATGTCTTAATCGGCGACAGTCCACGCAGTATCTGGCGGGACTGATTAATCACTTTGGTCGTTTTTTATGCGAGGGCATTGAATGCAGGGTGATAGCTCACTTTGCCGGACGGCCAACTGTCGTTGAGTGAAATGGCCTGGAAGTATTCGGCAGGTACGCCTGGGAACAGCAGTGCAGGCGTTGCCAGGAAACCGAAGCGGTGATAATAGGCGGGATCGCCAAGCACCACGCAACCGGCAGCGCCCATGCGCCGTAGTTCGGACAAAGCAGATTTGACCAGTTCCGCGCCGATGCCTTGACCTTGATACGTGGGCAAGACGGAGATCGGCCCCAATCCGTACCAATCGCTTGCTCCATCCGAGATGGAAACCGACGACAGCGCGACATGGCCAACAATGCCTGCCTCATTCTCGGCGACCAGAGAAATTGAAAGCTGCTTTGCTATGCGCAGGGCATTTACGATGAATTTTGTTCAGTATGTCTGGCATGCGGAGCATGCAGGAATGCGGTGGTGGTAAGCCGTTCGATGGCTGAGATATCAGCCTGTGCTTCGGGACGTATTTCTATATGCATGACATCTGCGGATCTGCAGCATCGTGCAGATCCGCGTTACTTTACTTCGCTTACTACATCTACTATCAGCCCCGCGCTGCGCTCAACGCCGCATTGAAGGTAGCGCTCGGGCACATGATTGCTTCCACCTTCTTAGGGTCTGGCAGGAAGTAACCGCCGATATCCACGGCCTTGCCCTGAACGTCTTTGAGCTCTGCAGCAATCTTCTGTTCATTCTCAGTCAAGGCTTTGGCCAGTGGCGCGAAATGCGCTTGCAGTTCTGCGTCTTCGGTCTGTGCCGCCAGCGCCTGGGCCCAGTACAGGGACAGGTAGAACTGACTGCCGCGGTTGTCCAGTTCGCCGGTGCGTGGCGATGGCGACTGGTTATTGTCGAGCAGCTTGCCGGTGGCGTCGTCCAGGGTTTTTGCCAGGATCTTGGCCTTGTTGTTACCGGTCTTGATACCGACGTCTTCCAGCGAAACCGCCAGCGCCAGGAACTCGCCCAGCGAATCCCAGCGCAGGTGGTTTTCTTCCACCAGTTGCTTGACGTGCTTAGGCGCAGAGCCGCCGGCGCCGGTTTCAAACATACCGCCGCCAGCCATCAATGGCACGATCGACAGCATCTTGGCGCTGGTGCCCAGTTCCATGATCGGGAACAGGTCGGTCAGGTAATCGCGCAGGATGTTGCCGGTCACCGAGATGGTGTCCTTGCCGCGGATCACGCGTTCCAGCGTGTAGCGCATGGCGCGGACTTGCGACATGATCTGGATGTCGAGACCGGTCAGGTCGTAATCCTTCAGGTAAGTCTTTACCTTCTTGATCAGCTCGGCTTCATGTGGACGATACTCGTCCAGCCAGAATACTGCCGGCATGCCGGACAAACGGGCGCGGTTAACCGCCAGCTTGACCCAGTCGCGGATCGGCTCGTCCTTGACCTGGCACATGCGCCAGATGTCGCCTTCTTCAACGTTTTGCTCCAGCAGTACATTGCCGTCAAAGTCGACAATGCGTGCGACGCCGTCGGCAGGCACTTCGAAAGTCTTGTCGTGCGAACCGTATTCTTCGGCTTTTTGCGCCATCAGGCCGACGTTCGGCACGGTGCCCATGGTAGTCGGATTGAAGGCGCCGTTGGTCTTGCAGAAGTTGATCATTTCCTGATAGATGCGGGCAAATGTGCTTTCCGGGATCACCGCCTTGGTGTCCTTCGGACGGCCGTCCGCTCCCCACATCTTGCCGCCGAGGCGGATCATGGCCGGCATCGAGGCGTCGACGATGACGTCGTTCGGCGCGTGCAGGTTGGAGATACCCTTGGCCGAATCGACCATCGCCAGTTCCGGACGGTGTTCGTGGCAGGCGTGCAAGTCTTTGATGACTTCATCGCGCTTGGATTCCGGCAAGGTGGCGATCTTGTCGTAGACGCTGGAGAGGCCGTTGTTGGCGTTTACGCCCAGTTCTTCAAACAGCTTGCCATGCTTGGCGAAAGCATCCTTGTAGAAAATCTTGACGGCATGGCCGAACACGATCGGATGCGAGACTTTCATCATGGTCGCCTTGACGTGCAGCGACAGCATGACGCCGGTTTCACGGGCATCTTCCATCTGTTCTTCGTAGAACGCGCACAGGGCTTTCTTGCTCATGAACATGCTGTCGATGATTTCGCCTTGCAGCAACGATACCTTGTTCTTCAGGACGATGGTTTCACCAGCTTTGGTGACCAGTTCCATCTTGACGTCGCAAGCTTTGGACAGCGTCATGCATTTTTCAGAGGCGTAGAAGTCGCCGCCGTGCATGTGCGAAACGTGGGTGCGCGATGCCGGGCTCCACTTCGACATCGAGTGCGGATGCTTGCGGGCAAAGCGTTTGACTGCGGCTGGCGCGCGGCGGTCGGAGTTGCCTTCGCGCAGCACCGGATTGACTGCGCTGCCGATGATCTTCGAATAGCGCTTCAGGATCGCTTTTTCTTCATCGGTCTTCGGATCTTCCGGGAAGTCAGGAATGTTGTAGCCGCCAGCCTGGAGTTCGCGGATCGCCGCAACCAGTTGCGGTACCGAAGCGCTGATGTTCGGCAGCTTGATGATGTTGGTGTCAGGATTTTGCGTCAGGCGGCCCAGTTCGGCCAGATTGTCCGGCACTTTCTGCTCGGGTTTCAGGTTGTCGGAGAATTCCCCAAGAATACGTGCGGCTACCGAGATGTCGCTCTGGACGACGTCGATGCCGGCCTGCGCGGCGAAAGTCCTGATAATCGGCAGGAAAGAAGCCGTCGCCAGAAGCGGCGCCTCGTCAGTCAGGGTGTAGATGATGGTCGATTTACTTGCAGTCACTGTAACTCTCCTAGCGGTTGATGCGTTGGTTGGTGCCGCCACATGATATTGGTGTTTGCTTTCACCAAACTTAAGGACGCGCTGAATTAGTTTGCAGATTGCCAATTTTGGCGGGCAATACGTGCTTGGATGAACGCTAGATCCATCCCAAGGGATGAAATTTCATCTCAAAGGATGAAGTTTATTCGCAGTTCGGTTTTAGCACCAACAAAATGTTAGCGAATGACATGCAATGGAGAGTTATGGAGGCGTGCTGCACCTGAGTGGGGCACAGCGGCGTAATGCGTTTGTTTGAAAATGGCTTTGAGGAAATATTTTTTGTTGGCTGCGGGTTTTACCCATAGTGGAAACGTGAAAACAATAGGTAAAAAAATATCCTGCCAGCCAAAATGGCCGACAGGATATTTATTGTACGACTTGGCTAGCTGCCTATTGCGGCGCTGGCACAAACCGCCCGTTCTTGAAGTCCGTGAAGGCTTGGGCAATTTCTTCTTCGCTGTTCATCACGAACGGGCCATGGCCGACGATCGGCTCATCGATCGGTTCACCGCTGAGCAGCAACACCACGGCGTCGTTGTTAGATTCCAGCGCGACCTTGCTGCCGCTGGTATCCAGCAGAACCATTTGCGACTCGCGTCCCACTGTTTCGCCGTTCACCAGCACCGTGCCGCGCAACACAATCAACGCCGAGTTCCAGCCGTCCGGCAGCGCCAGTTCCGTAATGCCGCCCGCGTTCAGCCGCATGTCCCACACATTCATGGCGCTGAAGGTGTGAGCCGGTCCGGCGTGGCCGTCGAAGCTGCCGGCGATCACGCGTACGGTACCGGCCTGGTCCGGCAACGCCACCACAGGGATGTCGGCATTACGGATGGCTTGGTAGCCAGGTGCCGTCATCTTGTCCTTGGCCGGCAGGTTGACCCACAGCTGCACCATTTCCAGCGCGCCGCCGGTACGGGTGAACTCTTCCGAATGAAACTCTTCGTGCAAGATACCTGCGCCAGCCGTCATCCACTGCACATCGCCGGAACCAATCAGGCCGCCCTGGCCGGTCGAGTCGCGGTGCGCTACCTCGCCTTTATAGACGATGGTGACAGTTTCAAAGCCGCGATGCGGATGTTGACCAACGCCGCGTGGCTTGTTGGCAGGGGCGAAATCAATCGGTCCGGCATGATCCAGCAGCAGGAACGGGCTTAGTTGCTTGCCGTGGCTGTCATAGGAAAACATGGAGCGCACCGGAAAGCCGTTGCCTACCCAGTGAGGGCGGGGAGCGCTATAGACACCGAGGACTTTCTTCATTTCCATTTCCTTGCAAAGGTTGCAAAATTTGTTGATGTAAGAAGGATAGATGAGGAACGATGGTGGCGGTAGAGTGTAAAATTCATATTCAGCGTTCTATTTAATGAACAATGAAATGAATCCAATGGGAAATGCAATGCAGGATTTGAATGACCTTTACTACTATGTTCAGGTAGTCGACCATGGCGGCTTCGCCCCGGCGGGTCGCGCGCTCGGCATGCCAAAATCGAAACTGAGCCGCCGCATCGCCCTGTTGGAGGAAAGGCTGGGCGTGCGTTTGCTACAGCGCACTACCCGCCATTTCTCGGTCACCGAAGTCGGCCAGACTTACTACGAGCATTGCAAGGCGATGCTGGTGGAGGCAGAGTGCGCCCAGGATGCAATCGAAGTCACCCGCGCCGAACCGCGCGGCGTGGTTCGGATCAGTTGCCCGGTGACCTTGCTACAAGCTAATGTCAGCGTCATGCTGGCAGATTTCATGGTTAGCCATCCGCGCATCACCGTGCAGTTGGAAGCTACCAATCGCCGGGTCGACCTGGTGGCCGATGCAATAGACGTTGCGATTCGCGTGCGGCCACCGCCGATTCCCGACAGCGATCTGGTAATGCGTGCGCTGGCGGAAAGCAGCCAATGCCTGGTTGCCAGTCATTTGCTGTGTGCGGGGCGTGCGTTGCCGCGGGCGCCGGCCGATCTGAATGACTGGCCGAGCCTGGCGCTAGGTGCGCCGCAACAGAATCATGTCTGGAATTTGCTCGGCCCTGAGGGTGCGCAAGCCAGTGTGCATCACACGCCGCGTTTCATTACCGGCGACATGATCGCCTTGCGCGATGCGGCGCGGGCAGGCGTCGGCATCGTGCAGTTGCCGGTAACGATGGTGCGTGACCAACTGGCGCAGGGTACCTTGCTGCGCCTGCTGCCGGACTGGGCGCCGCGCAACGAGATCATCCATGCGGTGTTTCCATCCCGCCGCGGCTTGCTGCCGTCAGTGCGTAGCCTGATTGATTATCTTGCGCAGCGCTTCGCTGTGCTCGACGAGAATTGACGCTTTTGACGCTTGCGATTGTGGTTTCAGGCTATGCCGAATGGCGGCGGCCGTCTCTTGATCGGCTGTGATTTGACGATGGCTGTGTTGGTTTCGGCCTTGTCGGCAATCCGGTCGATAATTTCGTCGAGCTGTGCGATCGAGCGTACGAACAAGCGGGCGATATAACAATCTTCGCCGGTCACCTTGTCGCATTCGCAAAACTCGGGAATCTGCTCAATCAGTTTCTGGACGATCTGCAGTTTGCCGGGCAAAGGCCGGATGCGCACGATGGCCTGTAACTGATAGCCTAGCGCTTGCGGATCGATGTCGATGGTGAAGGCGCGGATGACGCCGCGTTCTTCCAGGCGCTGCAGCCGTTCAGAAACGCTGGGCGAGGAAAGTCCGACTTGCAGGGCCAGCTCTTTCAGCGAAATGCGTGCATCGCTTTGCAGCGTTTCCAGGATGCGCTGGTCGATATTGTTCAGCATTTTCGATTCCTTAGGGAATTGTCGATATTTCCTTATATAGTAAGGCATATCCTCAGAACTTCCTTTTGCAAGGCATGGAAAACGCGTTTGCAAAATGCGATGATCAATGCCTGACGGTTTCCGGAGCAATGCATGGACAAGAAGGTAAGCGGCACAGTCGAGATGACGGCGGCCATGGTGATTTCAGGGACGATAGGCTGGTTTGTCATCGTCTCGGGTCAAGCGGTTCTGGATGTGGTGTTCTGGCGCTGCGTGTTCGGCGCGTTGACCTTGTTGGTGGTATGTGCGGCGTTGGGATTGCTGCGCGGCGTTCTTGATCTGCGTTTGCTGGGCCTGGCGGCGCTTGGCGGCGTGGCGATTGTGCTCAATTGGCTGCTGCTGTTTGTATCCTATTCGCGTGCGTCAATTTCGATTTCCACTGCGGTCTACAACACCCAGCCCTTCATGCTGGTTGCGCTTGGCGCGGTCTTTTTCTCTGAACGCCTGACCATCGCCAAGCTCACCTGGCTGCTGATTGCTTTTGCCGGCATGCTGCTGATCGTGCTGGCGAAACCCGACGCTGCGTCCAGCGGCAGTAATTATTTTGCCGGTATCCTGATGGCGCTTGGCGCGGCGTTTTTCTATGCCATCGCCGCCATTATCATCAAGAAGCTGGCGGGGACGCCGCCGCACCTGATTGCCTTGATCCAGGTCTGTGTCGGTATCGTGATGCTCGCGCCTTTCGCCCATCTGTCGACATTACCCGGCGATATCCGCTCGTGGAGCATACTGGTGACGGTGGGTGTGGTGCATACCGGACTGATGTATATCCTGCTCTACGGCGCGATCCAGAAACTGCCGACCCATCTGGTCGGTTCGCTGTCCTTCATCTATCCCATTGTCGCCATCCTGGTCGATTACCTGGCTTTCGGCCATCGGCTGCAACTGACCCAGTTGCTTGGCGCCGCCGCCATCCTGGTGGCTGCCGCCGGCATGAACCTCGGCTGGTCATTGTGGAAGTCCAGGCTTGATACCGGAGATTCCCGCCCTGTTCGTTGACATCCTTTGTGCACGCGGGAGGCGCTTGCTGCTTGAAGCGATCGATGTGCGTAGGGCAAGCCCTTGTTTGTGTGTTTCGATTATGATATTGCGATCTCAAGCAAAGGAGTTCACAGAATGGCGCCACGCGAGACAGTTGTATCGAGAAATTTTTCAGTTGGTTTGACGGCGTTCCGAACTGCGTTGCTCGTGCTGCTAACGTCCACCACCACGATGGGAGCGCAGGCACAAGACACGCGGCCCGCTCAACCGGAATTGTGGAGCGCGCCGGCCTCAACCACGGTAACGGTTTCGGAAAAACATTTCAACAACGGCCAGGTCGAACTGAGCGGGACGCTCTACGCCCCGCAAGCGACGGGCAAGGTTCCCGCCGTCGTGGTGCTCCATGCCGCATCGGTGGCAACGCGCGACCTCGCGCTCTATCGCCACCTGATTCAAGCCTTGCCGCCGCTTGGCATTGCTGTCTTTGTCTATGACCGGCGCGGCAGCGGGAAATCGGGCGGCACACTCGCCGACAGCGACTACAACGTCCTGGCGGACGACGGCATTGCGGCCCAACGGATGCTGGCGCACGATGCCCGTATCGATCCTGGCCGCATCGGTTTTTGGGGGCTGAGCCAGGGCGGATGGTTGTCCTTGCTCGCCGCCGCGCGCAGCCCGCAGACCGCATTTGCCATTTCCATCTCGGCGCCGCTGACCACGCCCGACGTCCAGATGAACTTCGCCGTGGCCAATATATTGCGGATCAAAGGATATACGCAAGCCGATGTGGATATGGCCGTCGCTGCCCGCACTGCCGTCGACGAGTTCGAGCGCGGCAAGCTTGACCGGGTGACAGCGCAGGCCAGGCTCGACGCGGTCGTTGGCAAACCGTGGTTCGGCTTGATCTATCTCGATAAGACATTCAAGGATCCCGACACATCGCGATGGGCGAAAGAAATGGCGCACGACCCGCTTAAAACGCTCGACGCCGTACGTGCGCCTGCCTTGATCATGTATGGCGCGAACGATCCATGGGTGCCGGCGAAATTATCTGCCGATATCTTGCGCAAGAATGCGTCGAAATACCCCAACATCCATACTGCCGTGATCGCCGGCGCCGACCACGATATGATGCTTTCGGCGTCGCCGGAATCCCAGGTCGATCCGAAGGCGCTCAGCGTCCAGGCGCCGGAAGCGCCTGAATATTTCAGTCTCATGGCGGCATGGCTTACCGAGAAAGGTTTTGCGCGCGTCCCTTAGCAGCATAGCTGGCGGCAGGACTCCTTATTGATGCCTGAAGAAATACAAAGCCGAACACAAGCTGGCGCCGACCAGGTACAGCAGCCACGTTCTTGAAATGGCATAGGGGTAAAGCATCAACGCAACACCGATCCATTTCGGGTAGCTAAGAGTAGTTTTTTTTCCGTAGCGATAGGCGGCAAAGCCAATAATGCCGAAAATAATTGCGCCGAAAAGATAGGCCGGACTTGGCAAGGAGAGGCCGCTGGATTGAAGCAGGTTCAGTTCGTCCATGTTATGGGCCGGTTTTCAGTCGTTGGTGATAAATAATACAATTGAGAATACAACTGCGAAGCTCTGGCATTAATCCGCCGTCATCCTTGCAAATTCTCCGCTGTCGATCAAGCGTTGCAGGTCGGTAGCGCCGCCCACCAGCGTACCTTTCACGAATATCATGGGGAAAGTAGGCCAGCCGGTCCACATTTTGAGCGCATTGCGCCGCTTCCACTGGCTGAGATAACTGCCATATTCAAGATACTTGAAAGGCGCGTTTATCGCCTCTAGCGCCTTGCGCGCTTTTCGCGGAAAAGGGTTTTGCGTCATGCCGACCACGACCACCTTGTTGCTTGCCACAGCCGCCTGTACTTCCTGCACGATATCGGCATGCTTGTCGGCGATGCTTTGGCGGATCGCTGGATGAATATGGGCTTCGTCGAGTACGTTGCGGGTCATGGTGGCTTTCCGGGTTGTGGTGGCGTGATTGCTGCATAAGATCTGCATCATTGCACATTATCCGTCGATCCTGGCGATCCGTGAAGAACCATGAAAAAGGCCCGATTGCAGCGGCAATCAGGCTTTTTCGTTCCTCGACAGTTTTCCGCCGCTACACAGATGGATTTTTCGGATCGCGCCGGATGTTGCTCAAGCTTCCGGCAACGGAATCCATTCATTGTCCCCGGGGACGGGATCAAAGCGCTGCTCGCGCCAGTTCTGTTTGGCGGTCTCGATCAGTTCCGGTTTGCTGGCTACGAAATTCCACCAGATCGATCGCGGGCCATCGATCGGCGCACCGCCCAGCAGCATGACCTGGGCCGCTTCGCTAGCGATGATCTTTACCGCAACACCTGGTTCCAGTACCGCCAGTACGCCCAGTTCCAGCGCTTCGCCATCGATGGCGACACTGCCGCTGGCGACGTAGACGGCTTGTTGCGGATATTCCGGCGCCAGTATGAATTCCGCTCCCGCCGTCATTTCAGCGGCGACATACAAAGTTGGCGAACTGACTTTAACCGGGGCTTCCTGGCCGAAGGCGCGACCCGCAATCACGCGTAGCTGATAGCCGTCGCCGCGTATCAGAGGCAGGCTGGCAGCCGGGTGATGGGCAAATGCCGGCGCGCATTCTTCGTCGGCCAGCGGCAGCGCCACCCAGGTCTGGATACCGTGCAGGCGCCAGCCATTGGCGCGCTGCGCCGCAGGCGTGCGTTCGGCATGGACGATGCCGCGGCCGGCAGTCATCCAGTTAACGTCGCCAGGAATGATTTCCTGGTCATTGCCAAGGCTGTCGTGGTGGCGGATCGTACCTTCAAACAGATAGGTTACGGTCGCCAGGCCGATGTGCGGATGCGGCCGCACGTCGATGCCTTGGCCGCTGGCAAATTCTACCGGCCCCATATGATCGAAAAACAAAAACGGACCGACGCTCTGGTGGTGGCCGGCCGGCAGCACGCGGCGAACCACCAGTTCGCCCAGATCGCGGGCGCGGCCGGGGATACGGTATGCAATCGATGTAGTCATATCTTGTCCTGTTCCGTTCAAGTGGGCAAAAACCGCTACGGGGGATTTGTCCCAGATTTATCTCTGGCTATTGTAACGGTATCGCGCCTGCGCACATCCTATTGCACGCCGGACGCGCGTGACATGACAAGAAATTAATGTTTCTGGCGGAGTCAGGCGCCAGGCCGTTTTATATCCTCTCGTTTCAAGGTGCTGTAAATCACCGGCATCACCACCAGGACCAGCGGCAACTGCACCAGCAGGCCGGAAATGATCGCAATCGCCAGCGGCTGCTGCATCTCCGATCCTTCACCCAGTGCAAGCGCCAGGGGCAGCAAGGTGAGGATGGCGGCAAGCGTGGTCATGGCAATTGGCCGCATGCGATTCTTGCCGGCTTCAATCAACGCAGAGATGCGGTCTGTCGAACGCATCAGATCCTGTTGTTCGGAAAAATAGAAAATCGCGACTTCGGTGACGATCCCGATGATCATGGTCATCCCCATCATTGCCGAGATGTTCAGATCGATGCCGGTCAGCGACAAGCCGACAAATACCGCCGAGACAGATATCAGCGACGTAAACAGGATGACGCCGGCCAGGCGGAAGCTTTCATACATAAACAACAGCAACAGGAAAACCAGCACGGCGGCGGCGGCAAACACGGTCATCAGTCCCTGGAAGGCGATCCGCTGTTGTTCGTACAGGCCACCGAGTTGAAAGTAGGAACCTTGCGGGAGCAAGCCCGGCTGGGCCAGTTCTTTCTTGACATCGGTGATCACGGAACCGAGATCCCTGCCGCTGATACGGGCGGTCACGGCAATCATCTGTTTCAGGTTTTCACGGTTGATTTCTGCCTGCCCGGTCAGCTTGTCTATGCTGGCGATACGTTTCAAAGGTAGCAGATGACCATCTGGCGCGCGTACCGTCAACAAGCCAAGGTCCTGGTCAGTCTGGCGCATCTCTTGCGGCAGTCTTACCCGTAAGCCGATAGTTTTGACGTCGGTCATGACTTGGGTAGTGACGTTGCCGCTCAAGCTATCGGACAGCGTTTTGGTGACGGCGGCCGGATCCAGTCCTTCCTGGGCGGCCTTGAGCGGATCGATGTGCACTTGTAATGCATCGCCCGCAGGATTGATGCCATTCTTGACATCCACCACGCCGTTGATCTTTGCAATGCGCGCAGCGACCTTGGTGGCGATGCCGCTGAGCGCTTTCGGGTCAGCGGAGAAAATCTTGATCTCCACCGGTTGCGGTACTGCTGTCAGATCGCCGATCAAGTCTTCCATGAGCTGCGCCATTTCCGTATGCAAGCCGGGGATTTCCTGTTCGGTGCGAGCCCGGATCTGTTCCATGACCTGGTCCACAGGCTGACGCTTCCCTTGTTTCAGGCGAACGAAAAAATCACCGTGGTTAGGCTCGCTGATACCGCCGCCGAGGCCGGTTCCGGTGCGGCGCGAATAGGTCTGCACGTTCGGATTTTGTTGCACGATGGCTTCCAGTTGCCGCACCAGCCGGTCGGTTTCGGTGACAGCCGTTCCCGGTTCGGTGTAATAGTCCAGGACGAAACCGCCTTCGTCCATCGATGGCATGAAGCCCGAGCCGACATGCTGAAAGCCGATGTATCCGGCGCCGAGCAGAGGGATGACGGCCAGCAGCACCAGCACAGGCTGTTTGAGCAAACGCAGCATTATCCGCGTATATTTTTCATGGAACCACAATGTGATGCGGCCGTTCTGATCTGCATTGGCATCTTTTTCGTTAAGAAATTTTGACGCCAGCACCGGCACAGCAAGCCATGTAATCAAGAAAGAAATAAACAGGCTGGTCGCCATGGTGACCGACAAAGCCTTGAAGAAGGCGCCGGTGACGCCGCTCAGGAAGGCCAGCGGCGCAAAGATAATCAAGGTGGAAGCGCTGGAGCCCAGCAAAGGCCGGAAGAATTCCAATGCAGAGTTCATCACATTATTGGCCACGGCCTCTTTGCTGCCGTGTAGTCTTCTTACAATATGCTCAATCATTACGATGGCATCATCGATGATCAGCCCGACTGCGGCAGCCATCCCGCCCAGCGTCATGATATTGAAGCTCATGTTGAGCAGCCACACCACCACTACGGTAGTGGCCAGCACGGCGGGTACGACAATCACGGCGATCAGGGTAATCTTGACATTGCGCAGAAATACCAGCAACACCAGCGCCGCCAGGCCGATGCCGATCAGGATCGCATCGCGCACGCTCGAGGCGGAAGCCGTCACCAGCTCGCTTTGGTCGTACCAGTTGGCGATACTGACTCCGGCCGGCAGTTGCGACTGGAAATCGCGCAACTTGGTCTTGACGTCGTTGGCGATCTGCACGCTGTTGCTGCCTGGCTGCTGGTAAATCGACAGTAATACCGCCGACCTGCCGTCAGCGGTAACCCTGATCCATTCCGGCACTGTGGAGCGCTTGACCGTTGCGACATCCTGTACCCGCACCACGCCGTTGACGCCGCTGCTGAGTACTGTCTGCTGAATCTGTTCTATAGTCTGCAGACGCGCTTCCGACATCACCAGATATAGCTTGTAATGGTCTTCCAGCCGGCCGACGACATTGATGACATTGTTGGCCGACAGCGTACGCGCGACATCGTCCGCAGTCAGACTGCGGACCAGCAGTTTTTGCGGGTCGACCTCAACCTGATACTCTTCCAGCGCGCCGCCGATGGCTTGTACCTGCGCAACGCCAGGCACACCGGATAACAGGGGGCGCAATTGATAATCAGCAAGATCGCGCAGCTTGACGGGAGAAACCGTGGCCGAGGTCAGGCTGTATGCGATGATCGGAAATACCGTCGGATCCATGCGCCTGGTTTGCACCACGGTGCCAGGCGGAAGTTGCGACATGATTTGCGCCGTGGCTGCATTTACCTGCAAGGTGGCTGAGGCCATATCGAGGCCCCAGTCGAAATTGACCGATATTTCGGCTGAGCCGCGCGCGGTGGTAGAGCGGACATTTTTCACGCCGGGCACGCGGCGCACGGCTTCTTCCACCGGCCGGGTTACCAGCATTTCCATTTGTTGCGGCGGCTGGTCGCCAGCATCGAGCGAGACGACTACGCGCGGGAAATCGACCGTGGGAAATAAGGAAGTTGGCAACTGAAACGCTGCGATCGCGCCGCCCAATGCCAATACTGCCATCAAGAACAAGATCGAACGGCGATGACTGCTGATCCAGGAAGCGACGCTCATCAGCGCGTCTCCCTTACCGGCATGCCATCTTGCAGTTCATAATTGCCTAGCACCACCAGCGGTGCGGCGGGATCGATGTCGCCGTTGACGCCAAGCGTTTCGCGATTGTCCAGCACACTGCGCAAGTTAACCCGATGTGCCAGATGTCCCTTGACTTGATACAGGTAAGCGCCGTGTGCGTCGGTAAGCACGGCCTGGCGCGGCACTTCGAACGCCTGTTCCTGCTCTGTCGTGATCTCGGCGCGTACACGCATGGCGGGGACCAGGCGCGGATCGGCAGGCGCTTTGACGACGACGCTGATGAGCTGGGTTTTTGGATCGATCAGATTCTGTATTTCGCTGACTGTCGACTGGATTTTCGTCTTCGGATCGGCTAGCGGCGAGAGCGTCACAGCCATGCCTTTCTTAATGCGCGACACATCTGCAGGATCGACGCCCAGCAATATTTTCAGGTTGGCGGTGACGCCGAATTGCATGACTGGCGCGCCCGGCTGGATCCGGTCTCCCTGCGCGGCAGTCAATCCAAGCACGATACCGTCGGCCGGCGCCGTCAGCGTTACTGCCGCGCTGCCGCCACCCAGCGTTCTTTGTGCTTCCAGCGCCGCTGTGGCGTCCTGCCGGGCTTTGTTCGCTGCGTCCAGTTGCGACTGTGTCGCCAACTGTAATTTCATCAAGGCTTCAATGCGCGTGAATTCCGCGGCGGCCAGCGTGCTGGCGCTTTGTGCTTGTTGATAGGCGAGTCTGGTGGTGGGGTCGCTGGCCAGTTCCACAAGAGGGCTACCTTTCTTGACCAGTTGTCCTTGCAATACGGCGAGCCGCGTTATCTGCGCAGGAAAGGCGCTGCTGATGGTTTGCGTGAGCCCCGGCGCAACGTCGCCGAAAGCCGTCAAGATCAAGGACATGTTTTTTTTCTGCAGCGCTTGCACAGTGACCTGGGCCGACGGCTCGGGAGCAGCCACCTCGGCGGCTTTTGGGCTGACGCTGAGCGCAATACCGGCGGTGACGGCCAGCACGCCTGCGGCGCAACCTGCGGAGATATAAATGATTTTCTTGTTCATGCTTATGACTTTCCTTGAGATTGTGTCGGCAGCTCGCCGCCAATCAGGCTTTGCAGCGCTACCCGTTGTTCGAGCATGGCCTGCTCCAACGCGTTTTTTTCAGTCTGTTTGGCCAACAGTGCGGTGTCCAGATTGGTCAGCATCAATGCGTCGACATTGCGTGCCTGGAAAGCAGTAAGCATGCGTTCTCGTTGCTGCTGCAACTGTTGCAGCCCAGCCATGACCTGGCTCATCTGCTGCCGATTGATTTCCTGTTCAGTCAGTAATTTGTCGATATCCGAGTACGCGAGATTCACCCGTTGCTGATATTCGTCATGCAATTTTTCACGAGTTGCCTGTTCAATCGCGATATTTCCTCGGTTTCTGTTGAAGATCGGCAGCGACAGGGAAACGTTAAACCCGCGCGAACTGACATTGCTGGTGTCGCGCGCACGCGTCAGGCCGATGGTAAGGGCTGGGAACTGGCCGATGATGGCGGCCCTGTAGCGCTGGTCTTCCGCCGCATAGCCGCTTTTGAGCGCCATCAGGTCTGGACGGCGCGCAGCCAAGGAAGGCAATATGCGGTTGATCGAATCGGTGTCCAGCGCCGGCAGCTCCGCAGTTCCATGCAATCGGACAGCGACCGATGGAGCCAGTCCCAGTAATGCGTTCAGATCGTGCCTGGCCTGGTTTTGCTGCCGTTGCAGCTCGTTCGACTGGCGCTTGAGATCTTGCGACGCGGTCAAAAAGACGGTTGCGATGTCGGAGGTAATTAAGCCTTGCCTCAGGGCTTCCTGACTTTGTGAAGCGCGCAGTTGCAGGAAGTCGTCATGCCGCTGCAATATCTCCTGCAGTTTTGCACCCTGCGTCAGTTTGATGAAAAGCATGCGTGCCTGCGCAATGACTTGCCACTCTTGCCACAGCAGGTTGAGATCGGCTTTGCCGGCATCGGCTTCTGCCGCCCGACGGATGGTTGAGCGTGTCAGCAAACTACCGAAATCATAACTTGGTCCGATCGAATAGCCGCGCGATGAGCCGGGATCGGGATGAAGCTTGAAGTCAGCCGAAAGGGCTAGCTGAGGGTCGGGCAGCAGCGATGCGGAAAATGCTTGTGCTTGGGCGATATGGACATCGTCGCGCGCCAGTTTCAGGTCAGGGTTGTTGACCACGGCAAGAATAGCAACATCAGTCATGTCCAGCCCATCCGGACCAGGCGCAAAAGGGTGTGCCGCCAAGGGCGGCAGCGCCAGAGGGTGGGGCGCAACTGCAATGTGAGGAAGGTCGGTTGTCCAGGTCGGCTTATCTGCCAAGGGCAAGGGTTGATAGCTGGTGCAAGCGGTCAATGCCAGTGGGAGAAGTAGTGCTAATCCATACTTTTTCGTCATGTCTTGGTCAGCCTGCAAAAGAACAGCCGCTTTCCATTAAAGCAAGCCTGCTGCCAAGCTTAGACGATTAGAGTTAGCTGGAAATTAGATGGCGCGCAAATGCTGCCGGTGCATGAGAAATGGCAATGTTCAAAAATTGCTAGCACTTGATACTTAGCTGGAGCTTAGCTTGAGCTTTTCATCGTTCGGTGTTGCCAGTGTGTGACGCGGGAGCCTCCTTGTAACTATCAGGTCATAAAACGAAGCGATATTGGATATCCAGGTAAGGCGCGCGATCGGTTCACCGTAAACCGGCGATGAAATGAAAATATCATCCTAACTCATTATCCGAGGCTGAAAACACCATGAAAATTAAACAAATGAATCCTGTTTTGATGATCGCAATTTCTCTGTCGCTGGCTGCTTGCGGCGGTGGCGGCAGTGATACATTTTCAACGGGGGCAGCGACACCTGCATTGGCTCCGGTCCCCAATACGGCGACGGCAACCGGCTTCACGCTGTCGGTTTTCACAAAAGCTCCTTCTGCCACCAGCAAGCCCGATTCAATTATCCAGATGGGCAGCAGCATATATATTGCCTATCAAAATGCGGGAGAAGTGAAAGATGGTTCGGTGCCTGGCATTACCAATGCGATCGTTCAGTATGATTTGAAGGGGAGTGCAGTCAAAACGTTTACTGCGCCAGGGCACGTCGACGGCCTGCTGGGGCGCAAGGATACGAATGCTTTGTGGGCCCTGGCAAACGAGGATGGCAATCCGATGCTGACGATTATCGATCTGGCGTCCGGCAGCCAGAAAACCTACACCGCCACGGTCAATCCGACCGCACATGGCGGCGGCTTCGACGACATGCAATTGATCAATGGCGTGGTCTACGTCAGTGCCTCTGCTCCCGCCACTGCCGGTACGCCGGCGCCGACGGTGGTTGCGCTCACGTTGAATGCCAATGGCACTACGTTTGACGTGGCGCCCGTATTGGCAGGCAACGCCATGGCGACCGATATCACGCCCTCCGTCGGCGGCGCCACGAATCCCAGCTACGGCAAGCAGGTTCAGCTCGCGCTGAGCGATCCGGATTCCATGGAGACCGATCCTTCCGGCAATCTCGTGCTGGATAGCCAGGCCGACGGCAAGCTGGTCTTCATCAGCAATCCGGGCCCATCGCAAACCGTCAGCGTTTTGTCGCTCACGCTCTATAACGACAAGGACGGACCGACGGAATTTGTCGATGACACGCGGTTCGTTCCCGCTGCCGGAACCAATGGTAATACCTTCATGCTATTTACTGATGCAGCAAATACGACTTATCGCGTAGACGCAGCGTTTAAAAAGGGTGATGCCTATAGCGCCGGTCAAGGCCAGGTCATGCAATTGGACAAGACTACCGGCCATCTCACACCGGTCGTAGTCGGAATCGGCGTAGCGTCCGCGCTGCAGGATCCTCACGGCATCGCATTTGTGGTTCCGTAAAAAACCCGGCAGCGCAGATGTTGAAAGGTGCTATTACGGCCTCGCCGCCATGTAAGCCTGTGCGGCGAGGTCTTGTGAGAGCACGACAATGCCGTTCCTCAGAATGCTCCGCTAAGCAAATAGCCGCCAACTGCCGCTATGGCTATGCCGCCCGCACGCGCTGCCGGCGTAGCCATTTTCCGACCTGCAGTGATGCCGATTATTAGGCCAGACAAATGCAAGAGCGCAGTCGCCGCCACAAAGCCGAAGCCGTAGAACAAGGTTGAGGCGCCGTGAGGCAATTCACTGCCATGCGCGTAACCGTGGAACAAGGCAAATACCGATACCACGCTGGCGCTGGCCCATACCGGCATGCGAATGGCGAAGGCGATCAGCAAACCTAGCAGGGCGACAGAGGCGGCGATGCCGGTTTCCACGCCAGGCATGATGACGCCTGCAAAGGCCAGCAACGCACCAGCCACCATCATCACCGGAAAGGCCAGTGGCAACACCCATTGTGCAGAGCGTTTGTTTTGCGCCGCCCATAAACCGACTGCCAGCATGGCCAGCAAATGATCGATGCCGGAAAACGGGTGGGTAAAGCCGTCGTTGAAGCCGAAGGCGTCGGGGTGGCCGGGATGGGCGAATGCCGACGTGACGCCGAATGCAGCAATCAGCAATGCGGTGGCGCGCCCGCAGGTTCTGGCGGAGAAGTGGGACATGGTGGGCTCCTTGGGAAAAGTGATGGGTGTTGTGTATTCCAGGCTTTTATTTGGGTTGATCCAGCAAGCCTTGCTTGCGGATAAAAGCGATCACTTGTTCCACGCCGTCGCCGCTGCGCAGATTGGTGAAAATGAACGGCCGTTCGCCGCGCATCCGTTTTGCGTCATGCGCCATGACGTCGAGATTGGCGCCGACATAGGGCGCAAGGTCGGTCTTGTTGATGATCAGCAGGTCGGAGCGGGTGATGCCGGGGCCGCCCTTGCGCGGGATTTTTTCGCCGCCGGCAACGTCGATCACATAGATGGTGAGGTCGGACAGCTCCGGGCTGAAGGTTGCTGCCAGGTTGTCGCCGCCGGATTCCAGCAGGATCAAGTCGAGGTTGGGAAAATCCGCGCTCATGCGGGAGATGGCCTCCAGGTTGATCGAGGCGTCTTCGCGGATGGCTGTGTGCGGGCAGCCGCCGGTCTCGACGCCCATCAGGCGTTCGGCCGGCAGGGCGTCGGCGCGTAGCAGGATTTCCATATCCTCTTTGGTATAGATGTCGTTGGTGATGACGGCCATGTCGTAGTGATCGCGCATGCCTTTGCACAGCATTTCACAAAGGGCGGTCTTGCCGGAGCCGACCGGGCCGCCGATGCCGACGCGGAGGGGATTTGACGTGGAGGAAGTGCTCATTCTTGGCTCGCTTTGCGGTTCGCTTAAAAATAGTGAATGTTTGGTTTCAGGAGCGATAGAGACGGCTGTACTGCTCTTCATGCTGCATCGACAGTAGCGACAGCCCCGGCGCCCAGTTGGATAATTCATGGTCGGCCAGGTTTTGCGCGCGCTCCGCCGCAATCTGCAACTCTGGCTGTAAAGACAGCAGCAGGCGCTGGCCCGCCACCTGTCCCAGTGGAATCGTTTTAACGCATACCAGCACCTGGTTTTCAGCCCAGGAAAACAGCATGCCCAGTAACGCCGCTTCATGGGGCACTTGCAACGCTACTGCGGCATACGCAAAAGCAGTAGGCAGCGGCAGTTCCGGCTGCGCTTGCAAGATGGCCAGCAGCGCAGCGTCGCCGATCTGCAATTCGATCGCCAGCTTGCCCAGGGAAAATCCCATCTGGATGGTTTCGGCGCGGAACTCGGCGGTATCGCGGGAGGCGATGAAGCGTTCAGTCCAGAGCTGTACCGCAGCGCCATCGCGGCGCTCGAATGCTTGCAGCAGACGCCAGAGCACCGGCGCTTCAAATACCGCCACCACTTGCTGCAAGTTGTCGCGGATCCAGCCGCGGGCCGATGCCGGGTCCTTGACCCAGCCTTTATCGATAGCGGTTTCCAACCCCTGAGAATAGCTGTAGGCGCCTATCGGCAGCGACGGGCTGGCGAGCTGCAGCAGATGGATGAGTTCGGTGGCATGCATGTCGTGCATCAGGCTCAGCTGCCGGTTTCATCGCCCGGACGATGGATTTTCTGGCGCAGAGGCACCGGCGCCAGCAAGCCGTCGCCATGGTGATGATGCCCGCCACCGTAGGCGCCGGATTCCGGCTCGAACGCCGCCAGTTCTTCGGTCACATTGGCATTGAGCCCTTCCAGCATTTCTTTCAGCACGGGGTCTTTGCGTATCCGCAGGAAACCGTCCCCTACGTGCGCCTGCGTATGACGGTTACCCAGATGGAATGCGCAGCGCAGCAGAGCGTGCTGGCTTTGGCATTCGACGCGGTAGGTTACTTCGGCTGCAGCTAATATCTTGACCACGCGCTGCCTGCCGGCGTCGTCCGTGCCCTTGAGCAGGTCGCCATGGCGCAGCACCGTGCCGCGCACCGTGAACACACCGACTTCTTCGCCGTTGCTCAGGTTGGCGCGCAGGCGGCTCTTCTCACGCAAGTCGTAGGGCAGGATCAGTTCGCCTTCGACCAGGTCGGCATGTTCTACTTTTGTATTGAGGATTAACATCTTTTGCCGTGAAAAAATAAGAATCGATAAGAGTCGATAAGAGGATAAAGAAGAGAAATCAGAACAAGAAATAACGCTGCGCCATCGGCAGCACACTAGCCGGTTCGCATACCAGCAGCTCGCCGTCGGCCCGTACTTCATAGGTTTCCGGGTTGACTTCCATGTGCGGCGTGGCGCTGTTGTGGATCATGTGATGCTTGCGCAAATGGCGCACATCCCGGATCGCCACCACTGGCTTGTTCAACTTCAGGCGCTCGCCGATGCCATCGTCATAGGCAGTTTGCGACACAAAGGTCAGCGAAGTCTTGAGTCCACCGCCGTAAGCGCCGAACATCATCCTGTAGTGCACCGGCTGCGGCGTCGGAATAGAGGCATTCGGGTCGCCCATCTGCGCTGCGGCGATCATGCCGCTTTTTAAGATTGTAGAGGGCTTGACGCCGAAGAAGGCCGGCTTCCACAGCACCAGGTCGGCGATCTTGCCGACCTCGATTGAGCCCACCACATGCGAAATGCCATGCGTGATCGCCGGATTAATGGTGTACTTAGCGATGTAGCGCTTGACCCGGAAATTGTCCGCTTTGCTGCCGCTGTCTTCGGGCAGCGCGCCGCGCTGGACTTTCATCTTGTGCGCGGTTTGCCAGGTGCGCATGATGACTTCACCGACCCGGCCCATGGCTTGCGAATCGGACGACATCATGCTGACGGCGCCAATGTCATGCAGGATATCCTCGGCGGCGATGGTCTCGCGACGGATGCGCGACTCGGCAAACGCCACATCTTCTGCAATCGCTGCATCCAGGTGATGGCAGACCATCAGCATGTCCAGGTGCTCGTCCAGCGTATTGACGGTATACGGTCGGGTCGGGTTGGTGGAGGAGGGCAGCACATTGCTGTTGCCGACTGCGGCGATGATGTCCGGCGCATGGCCGCCGCCGGCGCCTTCGGTATGGAAGGTATGGATGGTGCGATCCTGGAACGCCGCCAGCGTGTGCTCCAGGAAGCCGCCCTCGTTCAAGGTATCGCTATGGATCGCCACTTGTACGTCCATGCGGTCGGCCACAGTCAGGCAATTATCGATGGCGGCCGGGGTCGAGCCCCAATCCTCGTGCAGCTTGAGGCCGATGGCGCCGGCGCGCACCTGCTCCTCCAGCGGGCCGGGCAGGCTGACGTTGCCTTTTCCCATGAAGCCCAGGTTCATGGGAAAGGCATCGGCTGCCGACAGCATTGCATGCAGGTGCCAGGGGCCGGAGGTGCAGGTAGTGGCGAATGAACCTGCCGCCGGACCGGTACCGCCGCCGAGCATGGTGGTGACGCCGCTCATCAAAGCCTCTTCCATCTGTTGCGGGCAGATGAAATGGATATGAGTATCGATGCCGCCAGCGGTGACGATCTTGCCTTCGCCGGCGATGATTTCGGTGGCGCCGCCGATCACCATGGTCACGTCCGGCTGGATATCCGGATTGCCGGCCTTGCCGATGGCGGCGATCTTGCCGTCCTTGATGCCGATGTCGGCCTTGACGATGCCCCAGTGGTCGACGATCACCGCATTGGTGATCACCGTGTCCATCACATCCTTGTGCATGCGTTGCGACTGGCCCATGCCGTCGCGGATCACTTTGCCGCCGCCGAATTTCACTTCTTCGCCGTAGATTGCGTAGTCTTTCTCAATCTCGATAAAGAGTTCGGTGTCCGCCAGGCGGATACGGTCGCCGGTGGTCGGACCGAACATTTCTGCATAAGCGTGGCGCGAGATTTTGCTCATTTCTTCAATGCTCCCATGACCTTGCCATTAAAACCATACACCACACGCTCGCCCGCCAGCTCAACCAGCTCCACTGTGCGCTTCTGACCGGGCTCAAAACGGACCGCGGTGCCGGCGGCAATGTTGAGGCGCATGCCGTAAGCTTCCTCACGCTCGAACAGCAGCGCCGGATTGGCCTCGTAAAAATGAAAGTGCGAGCCGATCTGGACTGGCCGGTCGCCGCTATTGGCCACTGTCACGGTATTGCAGCGGCGGCCGACATTGAGTTCGATGTCGCCCGGCTGGATCAGCATTTCTCCTGGGATCATGACATTCTCCAGTTATCTCATTATTTTATGGAATCGGATGGTGCACGGTGACCAGCTTGCTGCCGTCGGGGAAAGTGGCTTCAACCTGGATATCCGGGATCATTTCGGGGATGCCGTCCATCACGTCGGCGCGCGTCAGGATCTTGCTGCCATAGGACATCAGTTCGGCCACGCTTTTGCCGTCGCGCGCACCTTCCATGATGGCGGCGCTGATCAAAGCGATGGCTTCCGGATAGTTCAGTTTCAGGCCGCGTGCCAGCCGCCGTTCAGCCAGCAAAGCGGCAGTGAATATCAGCAGTTTGTCCTTCTCTCTTGGCGTCAGGTCCATATCGTTCTCTCTTCCTTGTTCTTCTTTTGCGATGACTTCAAATAACGGCGCTGGAGGGTGTTGCAGTGCTTAGAGGCTGTTGCAAACACATTTGGCGTTGTTGCCCTTGCAGGGCGCCCCCGGGCTTGCAAGCCAGGGTCGTTCCGCAGGCAGACGACAGTGTCGTCTGAAACCCCTACTACACCTTCCTAGCCGTACTACTCGTACTGTCTTCGTCGGCGCACCTAGCCAGCTGTGTTTGCAACAGCCTCTTAGTGATCCGCTTAATGCTCCGTTCTATCATGTTCCACAGCGCCCGATCATCAAGTGTTCCAGATACGCGGTATATGCGCTTCATGCCCAAGTAGTTCGGGGCGAATGACTTGCCACGCCTGCATCATCCATTGTCTTGCCAGTTCACTCGAATGCCCCAGCAGGCGCAACACCAGTAGCGATTTGATCTGGGTCGCGCCGACGCTGGCCCTGCCGTCGGAAAGCTGGCTGGCGAGGTCGCGCAATTGCTGCACCACGCTGGCAGGGAAGCTCTTGCCAGCCACGATCAGGGTGGCGCAGACGGTACAGTCCGTCAGTCCCAGGCGGCTTTGCATGGCCGTGCCGCCGCCGTTCAGCACGCCTTGTTCAAACCATAATAATTTGCCGTCGCGGCGGATACTAATCTGCTGCGAAATGCGGCCGCTGTCGAACGATTCCCCCGAGGCGGTGCGGCCGAAGCACAGGATCTCGCCGCCGATGTAGCGAGCGTCGCCTTCCAGCTCGACCTGGTGTTCTAGCGCAACCTCGGCTTGGTCGAAAAAAATCGTTTCTTGCGGCAGCCATTCCAGGGTTGCCGCATCGGCAACCTGCAGCTGCACGTGTTGCTGCGATACCTTGCCGTTGGCCCGGTACCACTTGGCGGCGCCGGGCGTGGTGAGGAAAGCATGTGCGCCTTGGCCGACGCTGGCCTTGATTGTCAATTCGTCACCACCCACAACACCGCCGGGTGGGTGGACGATGATGGCGTGGCAGATCGAAACGTGCTCCGGATACAGGGCCTTTTGCACGCGCAAGGGACCGTAATGAGCACGGTCCAGCAAGCGCGTGGTGCCCTGGTCGTCGGCAAAGCGCAGCGACAGCCAGGCCTGGTTGGCGCCGCTCTGGTTTTGTCCGGCGAGCACAGGAGCAGGGGATAGATTATTTGAGGCCGGTAGCGGCGATGCCGTGAAATTATCCATGCGGCACTATACCGCCAAGTGTCGTTTCACGCTCTCGTCATCCATGCTTTCTTGGCTGCCTGCGGCCACTACCTCACCGCGTGAGAGCACCACGAAGTTGTCGGCCAGGTCGCGGGCAAAATCGAAATACTGTTCGCACAGCAGGATGCCGATATTGCCGCGCTCGCGCAGCAAGCGGATCACGCGGCCGATATCCTTGATGATGGAGGGCTGGATGCCTTCGGTCGGTTCGTCCAGGATGATCAGCTTGGGTTCTGCCAGCAATGCGCGTGCGATCGCCAACTGCTGCTGCTGGCCGCCGGAGAGATCGCCGCCGCGCCGGTGCAGCATTTCCTTGAGCACCGGGAATAGCTCATAGACCTCATCCTTGATCAGCAAAGCCTTCTTGCCGGATTTGGTGGCCATTCCCATCAGCAGGTTTTCTTCCACCGACAGGCGGGCGAATATTTCACGGCCTTGCGGCACGTAGGCAATTCCTAGCGCTGCGCGCTGGTGCGGCTTCAGGCTGGTGATGTCGCGGCCTTCCAGCGTTACTTTGCCGCTGGCGCTGGGCAGCACGCCCATCAGGCATTTCAGCAAGGTGGTTTTGCCGACGCCGTTGCGGCCGAGCAGAGCCAGGCACTTGCCTTTTTCCAGCGACAGGGTAATGCCGCGCAGCGTGTGCGAGGAGCCATAGTACTGGTTCAGTTGTTCAACGTTGAGCATGTTAGCGTCCAAGATAGACTTCGATTACCCGTTCGTCGGCCTGGACTTCCGACATCTTGCCGGCCGCCAGCACCGAACCTTCGTGCAGTACCGTGACCTTGCCCTGCTGGGCGATCTCAGCCACAAAGCCCATGTCGTGCTCGACCACCATGATCGAATGCTTGCCGCGCAATTCATTCAGCAATTCCGCAGTGCGCGCGGTTTCTGCGTCGGACATGCCTGCCACCGGTTCATCCAGCAGCAGCAATTGCGGTTCCTGCATCAGTAGCATGCCGATTTCCAGCCATTGCTTCTGTCCGTGCGACAGCAAACCGGCCAGCCGTCGTTCGTTACCGTTGAGCCGGATCAGTCTGAGGCAGGCATCGATCTTGTCGACCTGCTCCGAGCTCATCCGAAAAAACAGCGTGGTCTTGACGCGCTTGTCCATCTTCATCGCCAGCTCAAGATTTTCGAATACGGTGTGTTGCTCAAACACCGTCGGCCGCTGGAACTTGCGGCCGATGCCGGCGTGGGCGATGTCGTATTCTGTCAGTTTGGTCAGGTCGATGCTCTGGCCGAAGAACGCGGTGCCTGCGGTCGGACGGGTCTTGCCAGTGATGACATCCATCATGGTGGTCTTGCCGGCGCCATTGGGGCCGATGATGCAGCGCAGTTCCCCTACCGAAATATCCAGGTTGAGATTGTTCAGCGCCTTGAAACCGTCGAACGAGACCGTGATGTTTTCCAGATACAGGATGGCGCCGTGAATGGTGTCGACGCCTTCCGGTTTGATCCGTGCGTACGACGTGCCGTAGTCGGCGTGATGCGTGTTGTCGACGTTTTCCGATGGCTGCGCCGGGTTATAGATCTGGCTCATGCCGCCTCCTTGCTGCCGTCAGGTTCGGGAGCTGGTTTGTTTTTCAACTTGTTCTTTACTTTCTCTGCCAATCCCAGAATTCCTTGCGGCATGAACAGCGTCACCAGGATAAAGATCAGGCCAAGCGCGTACAGCCACAAGTCGGGAAAGGCGCCCGTGAACCAGCTTTTCAAGCCGTTCACCGAGAAGGCGCCGATGATCGGTCCTACCAGTGAACCGCGGCCGCCGACAGCCGCCCAGATCACCATTTCGATCGAATTGGCCGGCGACATTTCCGAAGGGTTGATGATGCCCACCTGCGGCACGTACAAGGCGCCGGCGATACCGCACAATATTGCTGACAAGGTCCAGACAAACAGCTTGAACCAGAGCGGGTTGTAGCCGATGAACATCAGGCGCGATTCGGAATCGCGCACGGCCTGCAAGACCCGGCCCAGTTTCGACGTCACGATCCAGCGGCACAATACCAGCGCAGCCAGCAGGAAGGCCAGCGTAATCAGATATAGCACTGCCTTGGTCGACGGCGCGGTAATCGAATAGCCGAGGATGCGCTTGAAGTCGGTAAAGCCGTTGTTGCCGCCGAAGCCGGTATTGTTGCGGAAGAATAGCAGCATGAAGGCGAAGGTCATGGCCTGCGTGATGATCGAAAAATATACGCCCTTGATGCGCGAGCGGAAGGCAAAGTAACCGAACACGAACGCCAGTACGCCCGGCACCAGCACCACCAGCGCCATGCAATACCAGAAATGATCGGTCAACGACCAGAACCAGGGATAGGTTTTCCAGTCGAGGAACACCATGAAGTCCGGCAGGTTGCTTTGATAGACGCCGTCACGGCCGATGGCGCGCATCAGGTACATGCCGTGGGCATAGCCGCCCAGTGCGAAGAACACGCCATGGCCGAGCGACAGGATGCCGGTATAACCCCACACCAGGTCCAGCGCCAGCGCCGCCATCGCATAGCACATGAATTTGCCGACCAGCGCTACCGTGTAGCCGGAAATGTGTAAGGTATGGCCGTTCGGAAACGCCAGGTTGAGTACCGGGAGCATGGCCAGGATCACGCTGCAGACCACGATGCCGGTCCAGGCCAGACGAGAGAAGAGCGGCGTTTTCGCCATGGAAATTTGCATGGATGCGGATTTCATTCGACGCTCCTGCCTTTCAGCGCAAACAGGCCTTGCGGACGTTTTTGAATGAAGACGATGATGAACACCAGGATCGCGATCTTGGCCAGCACCGCACCGGCCATCGGCTCCAGGAATTTATTGACTTCGCCCAGGCCAAAGGCGGCGATCACTGTGCCGGCCAGCTGGCCGACGCCGCCCAGCACCACCACCATGAAGGAATCAACGATATAGCCTTGCCCCAGATCGGGGCCGACGTTACCCAATTGTGACAGCGCGACGCCGCCCAGCCCGGCGATGCCGCAACCGAGGCCGAAGGTCATCATGTCGATCTTGCCGGTGGAGACGCCGACGCAGGCCGCCATACGGCGATTTTGCATGACGGCGCGGACAAACAGTCCCAGTCTGGTCTTGTTCAGGATGAGCCACACTGCCAGCACAACAAACAATGCAAAGAAGATGATCACGATGCGGTTATACGACAGCACCAGCGATCCGAGCACGGTAACGCCGCCCGACATCCAGCTCGGATTGGCGACCTCGACGTTTTGCGCGCCGAAAATCGACCGCACCGTTTGCATCAGGATCAGGCTGATGCCCCAGGTGCAGAGCAAGGTTTCCAGCGGCCGGCCATACAGCCAGCGCAATACCAGCCGTTCCAGCAGGATACCGACGGCGGCAGTGACGATGAACGCCGCCGGCAGGGCGACCAGCAGGTAACCGTCCAGCGCCGCCGGAAAATATTGGCGGAACAGCAGTTGGCACATATAGGTAGTGTAGGCGCCGATCATCAGCAGTTCGCCATGCGCCATGTTGATGATGCCCATCAGGCCGAAGGTGATCGCCAGCCCGAGCGCTGCCAGCAGCAGCACGCTGCCAAGCGAGATGCCGTAGAACACCTTGCCGATGAAATCGACGGTGGCCAGATGGCGGTCCAATACGCCTAGCGTGCGCACCGCTTCGATACGCACCGCGGGATCGGTTTCGACATAGCTGCCGTCGGAATTCTTGTTGAGCAGGTTTTGCAGGGCAGGGCGGATATTGGCGTTGGTGCTGGCGGCCAGCGTTTGCACCGCTGCCTTGCGGATAGCTGCATCGGGCGAGTGCAGGTTGGCGGTGGCGATGACTTGTTGCAGAATGTCCTGGATCTCGGGATCGCTTTCCTTGTGCAGCGCTTTGCTGATCAGCGGAATTTGCGCCGGATCGGCATTTTTCATCAGGTCGGTTGCTGCGGCAATGCGCAATTTGCGGTTGCTGGAAAACAGCTTGAGTCCCGATAGCGCGCCTTCCACCACGCCGCGCAGGCGGTTGTTGACGCTGATGCCCTCGGCGTCGTCGGGTGTGGCTAGCGTTTGGTCGTTGGCTGGATTGAATGCTTTTGTGTCGTCGATAATCAGCACCGTGCCGTCTGGCCTGGCGTAGAGAGCATCGGTGTTCAGTGCGTTGAGGATTTTCAGCGCATCGTCGTTGGCGAGAGCGGAGATCTGGTTGACGGCGGCGATGCGCGCGTCGGGATCGTCGCCGGCCAGTGGCTTGAGCAATGCGGGGTCGATCGCCGCATGGGCGAGTATGCCTTGCATGCAGAGAGCTACGGCGAAAAGAATTTTTCTCGAGATTTTCATTAGTCTTTTTAGACCCACCAGAAGAAGCAGTTAATTGGGGTCAGAGTTTTTTTTCGGCAGTCTTATCGCCGAAAATTACTCTGACCCCAATTAACGGGCCACTGAGTACGTTCGGTAGCATTCGAAAACGTTTGCAACTCCGTGGATGCAAGCCGGGGGCGGCCCGGCAGCCGCTCACTTTCTTTGCTTCGCCAAAGAAAGTAAGCAAAGAAAGGCGACCGCACAGCCGTTGCCTTCGGTCAGGTCCCCAAATGGGCGCCTGCCAGTCGGATGGAACACAAACTCGCTTCGCTCAAACATGTGTCCCATAATTCCCGACTGTCACGCGCCACATTTGGCAACGTCCGCATGCGGGCTTCAAAAGCAACGGCAACTTCAAAAGCAACGGCAACTTCAATGGCCCTGGCTTGGTCGGTTTTAAAGTTTTTGTTTGCTTTCGTTGCCAGGGATGTATGGGCTCCATGGCTGGGCGCGGATCGTGGTCTTGGTTTTGTTGACCACGTTGAACTGGCCGTCTGCCTTGATTTCGCCAATCATCACCGGTTTGTGCAGATGATGGTTGGTGGCGTCCATCTCCAGTTCATAGCCTGACGGCGCTTTGAATTTCTGGCCGGACATGGCGGCGATCACCTTGTCGGTATCGGTCGACTTGGCCTTTTCTACTGCCTGCTTCCACATGTAGATGCCGACATACGTCGCTTCCATCGGATCGTTGGTGACCACGGTGCTGGCGTTAGGCAGGTTCTTGGCCAGCGCATAGGCTTTCCACTTTTTGATGAAAGCCGCATTCACCGGATTCTTGACTGATTCGAAGTAATTCCAGGCCGCCAGATGGCCGACCAGCGGTTTGGCGTCGACCCCGCGCAATTCCTCTTCACCGACCGAGAAGGCCACTACCGGTACGTCGGTGGCTTTCAGGCCTGCATTGCCCAATTCCTTGTAGAACGGCACATTGGAGTCGCCGTTGATGGTGGAGATCACTGCGGTTTTACCACCTGCCGAAAATTTCTTGATATTGGCGACGATGGTTTGATAGTCGGAATGACCGAACGGTGTGTACACCTCGTCGATGTCGCTATCCTTGACGCCCTTGCTGTGCAGGAAGGCGCGCAGAATTTTGTTGGTGGTGCGGGGATAGACATAGTCGGTGCCGAGAAGCACGAAGCGCTTGGCGCCGCCGCCTTCTTTCGACATCAGGTATTCAGTGGCGGGGATCGCTTGCTGGTTCGGCGCGGCGCCAGTGTAGAAGACGTTTTTTTCAAGTTCTTCACCTTCATACTGCACCGGGTAGAACAGCAGGCTGTTGAGCTCTTTGAATACCGGCAAGACGGATTTGCGCGATACGGAAGTCCAGCAGCCGAACACCACCGAGACCTTGTCTTGCGAGATCAGCTGGCGCGCCTTTTCGGCGAACAGCGGCCAGTTGGAGGCTGGATCTACCACCACCGGTTCCAGTTGCTTGCCCAGTACGCCGCCATTGGCATTGATCTCGGCGATGGTCATCAAGGCGACGTCTTTCAGCGAGGTCTCGGAAATTGCCATGGTGCCGGACAAGGAGTGCAGGATGCCGACCTTGATGGTGTCCGCAGCAAACGCAGATGGCAGCCAGGAACTGGCGGCAAGGGCGAAAGCGCCGAGTGCGGTGGCTTTCAAAATGGTGCGACGTGACATGATCTTTTCTCCCTGTGGATGATGAACTATTTAGACTCTTTGAACTATGCGTTAGCAGTAAAGCAAACTACAGAATCAGTACAAACAAACGAATGAAGAAAGCAGCGCGCCTCAGGGCAGCAGGCATGGGGCCGGGATGCAGCGACTACAGCATCCCTTTAGCAGAATGCATGCCAATCGCATGGCAAGGCGCGTGGCGTCGATTTCGCCGCTGAAATTTGGATTTGAATAATGCTGGCGCAGGTTCGCGCCCCGGGTTTGCGCCCGAATTTGGTGAGATCTGATTTTGGTGCGGAAGCTGAGCACCAAACTGGTGCTAGAAAAGAAACAAGCCCAAGGCTGTCGCGTTGATGCTGCGAGTTAGTGCAGAAATCGGGAAGGTCGGAAGGCCGGGCGGAGAGGTTTGGTCTGTTTCAGGGCATTGCAAGCCAGCCGGCTTGGATTGTATCAATCCAAGCCGCGATAGCGCGAAGAGCAAAGCTCTTTGTTTAATCAGGGAACAATCGTTGTAAACAAATACACCGCAAAAATCACCAGATGCACGGTACCTTGCATCACAGTGGTACGGCCAGTACCCAGCGACAGGGTGGCGACGATGAATGACAGCAGCAGCAGCACGGTCGACTTGATGTCCAGGCCGAGCGACAAGGTCAGGCCGGTGGTCAGCGAAACGATCGCTACCGCCGGAATGGTTAGCCCGATACTCGCCAGCGCAGAGCCCAGCGCCAGGTTGAGACTGGTCTGCAAGCGGTTGGCGCGTGCCGCCCGCACTGCCGCCAAACCTTCCGGCAACAATACTACTGCAGCGATGATGATGCCAACCAGCGTCTTGGGAGCGCCGATGCTGGCGACCGCGGTCTCCAGGGCAGGCGCCAGCGACTTGGCCAACAACACCACTGCGCCCAGGCATACCAGCAGCAGACCGGCGCTGACGGCCGCCACTTTGCCAGATGGCGGCGGCGCATGCACGTCTTCGTCGGCAACCGCTTCCTGCGGCAGGAAATAATCGCGATGCCGCACGGTCTGCACCAGCACGAAAGTCCCGTACAGGATCAGGGAGATGATGGCGATAAACGCCAACTGGCTCTTGCTGTAGAACGGCCCCAGCGCGCTGGACGTGTAATTGGGCAGCACCAGCGTCAACACAGCAATCGCCGCCAGCGTCGCCAGCGAGGCGCTCACCCCCAGCAAGCCGAAACTCTGCTCTTTATGGTGGCTGGCGCCAACCAGCAGGCAGATGCCGACGATACCGTTAAGGATGATCATGATGGCGGCAAATACGGTGTCGCGCGCCAGTCCGGTGGTTTCTTCGCCGCCGGCCAGCATTAGCGAGACGATCAACGCTACTTCGATCAGCGTTACCGCCAACGCCAGCACCAGCGTGCCGTAAGGTTCGCCGACCTTGTGCGCTACGACTTCGGCGTGGTACACGGCCGCCAATACGCTGCCGAGCAAGCCTGCAACCAGTAATAATGTGTAGAAGCCACCGAAATTAAAACTGGCGCCGCCAAGCAAGAGCCAGCCGGCGATCGGGGCCGCGATGGACCAAATGGGGAGTGCAGGGGAAATTTTCATAAGGCGATTGGACACGTATCAAGCTTTTTTTGCAAGCGTTGCATGTGTAGAAATATTGCTAATTTTACAAAATACCTGTTAGTAGGCGGTTTGATCATCAAGCTTGTTGTTATCCGCTGCGGTGCACGTTGTGTTGTGGTTATGTTAATTCGGCCGCCGCACATGCGGCTGATGGCCTATTTTCTGACAACTTTCGATGCCAAGCGTTGTTTTTAGCCACATATTAAATATGAAGATATTTTGTGCATTGTCTCCCTAAGCATTCGCCGGATGCGCTGTATGCGGATTTTGTAAAAAAACCGTACAGACGCCAAATTTGACCAATTGCCAGATTTGAATAATGATAATATTGCGTTCTGGCAATAACAGACTGCCGTAACCAACTTCACAATTATTTGCAATTGGGCAAGTAGGTTGAGTGTAGAGTTATTGTTGCGGTCATCCGTATTACCTTCCGACTGCCCTCTGTCCTTGTTCCGCAGTATAGGAAGGGCATGCCAGTATCTATAGCAGTGCCGTACTCGTATTATTTTCTAGACAGAAGCTTCTGTTTTGCCATGCACAGCTATGGCCGGCGGCCGCAATGTCTCAACTTAATTGAATAAGGGGAATCACCATGGCAATCGACGTATATCTGCAAATTAGCGGCATCAAAGGCGAGTCGACCGACGGCGCGCATAAAGACTGGATCGAATGCAAATCGGTGCAATGGGAAGTGCTGCAACCGAAATCGGCCACGGCATCGACCGGCGGCGGCCACACTGCCGAGCGTTGCGAGCACAAGGATATCGTGATCACCAAGATCGCTGACCTGGCTTCGCCGCTGCTGCTGCAAAACTGCTCTTCCGGCAAGACCATCGACAGCGCCAAGTTCGAATTCCTGCGCGCCGACGGCAAAGGCGACCGCATCAAGTATTTTGAAATCGAGCTGTCCAACGTGCTGATTTCCGACGTGACCCCATCCGTCGCAGAAGGCGATGTTCTCAACGAGTCCGTCAGTCTGAAATACTCCAAGGTCAAATGGAAGTACACCCAGCAAAAAATCGGTGGCGGCTCCGGCGGCAACACGTCCGGCGGCTGGGATCTGTCGACCAACAAGGTCGTGTAATTCTTTGATTTGGCAGTGAGAGCCGTGGCATTTGGATGCTGCGGCTTTTTTGCGTATGTCTCGAATGCAATGGCAGATTCAACCTAAGCATCATTCTTGATGATCACCCTACCTTTACCGTGGGCGGGGTCCCGGTGGCGGTAGATGATTGTCAAACTGAATGCGGCTGCAAGCTGATTGGGAGCGGTAGCGCATCTGTCGGCTAATCACAGAACAAGGCAAGAACAATTCCCCAGTCGCAAAAGCCGAATTGACATGCAAAAAGAGAATCATTCACTGCGCTTAACGGTGGAAAACAGCCACCGTTTATGAAGCGCAAGTCGCCGCGCAGTTTGCGTAAATGACGTGGTACAGGGCGCTGATTGTGACGTCGTCGCGTCTTTTCGCAGAAAGATTGCTGAAGCGGATATGCGCGATTTTTTTTGCCAGCGCCGACATGATGCTGCGGCCGGCAGCATTGTCTTCGGTTAGCACCAGCAATTGCAAGGCTGGATTGCGGATGCTGGCGGCATAGACGCTGGCGGTGAGTTGGCTATCTCCATGCGACTCATCGGCCGGGATGGCGAACAAAGCCAGGTCAGCGCCCGCCAGCACGGTATGTGAACCAGCGTCGGGGCGTTTCGGCAGATGGACCAGGATGTCGTGATAGCGGCTTTTGGCTGCTGCCAGTTCAACGCCGATATCGTTGACGGTGATCGTACGGATCTCCGCGCCGGTCTTGATTTCCGTCGCTAGCCAGTCGGTCGTAGTGTCCTGCTTTGGCGTCATCGCCGGATTTTGATAGACCAGCAATACATTACGGCCAGCGCGCGCCCGCCGCCGCGCCAGAGAGGCCGCCAATGAATCGGCGATATCGGAGGATGTGGTGGCTACATGTTCAGAAGCGATAGTCAGGATCATGAAGCGCTCATCTCACCAAGCCCAGCTGCCTTGATTTTCCGCTGGCCTTGCTGCTGACGGAAAATTCGGATTTTTCTATTTTCATTGCGAACGGCAGCGCCATCAGTTCATCCAGCGCGCGGGCCAGTTTGACGCGGCCTACCGCCGACATCGGTGTCATCGGCAAGCGCAATTCGTCCTGGATGTGGCCTTGCAGCGCCAGCGCGGCTTTCACCGGCCCTGGATTCGGTTCCGAAAACAGCAGTTGTATTACCGGTAGCAATTGCTTGAACAAGGTACGCGCGCGCTCTATCTGTCCGGCCCGCACGAGTTCAAACAAGCGCACGAACAGGTCAGTCCGGATATGCGCGGCAGCGGAAATTGCGCCGTGGGCGCCAAGGCAGAGCGTGTTGAACAGCATGGCGTCGTCGCCGCACAGGATTTTCAGGCTGCTGTGATGAACCAGTTCCATGGTTTGCGCCAGGTTGCCGCCGCATTCTTTGATGGCGAGGATGTTTGGCTGGCGCTCCAGCGCGATTACGGTACTCGGTTCGATGTTGACGCCAGTGCGCGAAGGAATGTTGTACAGGATGACAGGGCTATCCGCAGCGGCGGCGACTGCTTCGAAATGCAAGCGCAGGCCTTCTTGCGACGGTCGCACATACGATGGTGACGAGACCAGGAAAGCAGCCGGTTGCAGCGCATTGAGGTGGCTTATTTTTTCGGCGACGGCGCGGGTGTCGCTGCCGCTGATGCCCATCGCCACAGGGCAACGGCCTTGTACCGCTTCCATCACACCGCACAGCAGTTTGTCTTGTTCATGCTCGTTCAAGGTCGCCGCTTCGCCTGTGGTGCCGCAGACTACCAGGCCGTGGATGCCGGCGCTGGATAGGCTGACTGCCAGTTGCTGTGCGCTGTAGAGATCCAGCTTGCCTTGACGAAAGGGCGTGACGAGAGGAACCCAGATACCTTCAAAGGTGGTCATGATGTTCTGATTTCAATAAGAGTTGAGAATGTGTTCCGCAATAGAAAGCGGGGGAGTGGCGTTTATGCCGGAAGCATCGGCGTAATGCGGCCGAATTCTGCCTGCGGCAGAACCCGCATGATGTTGCCGATGACGGAGTCGATCGATTTTTTGTTGAGGCAGAGCCAGAATTTCATTTTGCTGGCATGTTCCACCGGCTTGACGCGCATGTAGATCATGAGGTCGCCGCAGGTGCTGACGATTACACGGCGCAAGTCGGAAACTGATGCGGTATCGACGGTGATCAGCATCATGCATTCTTTTTGCGGAGTGGGATTTTTGTGACGCTTGAGGCGGAGCGGGAAAGGCAAGGAAGGTGCTTGCGCTTTTTGTGATGCTGTTTCTGGAAGCAATGAGAAATGCCAGGTCGATGCTGCTGAAATTACCGGATTCATAGATAGGTTCTACTGGTCGTTTTGGTAGTTACAGATTAGCAGCCAACACGTAAAGATTCTCTAAAAAGGAATGATCTGCATGTAAAAAATACGTAAAAAATCGATGCCGGCTTTTACGCTCCAACCGATTCTGCGGCGACTACATGGCATAGAGCGTGATAGTCAGATGCGCAGACAAATTTGTAAATACGCCATCTGGCAGTCCGTGTAATATGAGCTCTTACTCGCTTTTTAATAGGTGACTCCGTGGCGACAAAGAAACGCCAATCATTAAAGCCGCGCAAGATTCCGCAGCAATCGCGCGCCGAACAAACCGTTGCCACGATCCTTGAAGCGGCAGCCCGCATTCTTGAAGCCAAGGGCCTGGATGGACTCAATACCAATTACGTCGCGCAGCGCGCAGGTGTTAGCGTCGGTTCCCTGTATCAGTATTTTCCCGGCAAGGATGCGATTATCGTCGCTCTTTGCCAGCGTGAGCGCGCCGTGTTTTTTGCAGAGGCTGAAGGCGCGCTGAACGAGCCAACGGGCCAGAGGGGATTGAAGCATCTGATTACCGCCTCCGTTCATCAGCAACTGCGTCGGCCGACGCTCGCCCGTTTGCTCGACTTCGAGGAAAACCGCCCTCCCATTGCCAAAGAACTGGCGCCATTCATCACTGCCATGAGTGAATTGATTCAACAGCTTCTGGCCCATGAGGATATTCCGCCGCAGCCGAACATCGAGATAGCGGCTGGCGATCTCATCGCCATCGTGCGCGCCATCGTCGATGCAGCCGGAGAGCGCGGAGAAGTAGACCGCGAAGCTCTGGAGTTCCGAGTTGGCCGCGCCTTGTTCGGATACTTAGGGATCGTGGATCGTCAGCCTTGAAATCGCAGGAAAGATAAAGGCGGTGTCGAAAAGCGAGTAATCGCCCAGGCTGGTGCGGCGGAGATATTCCGCCTTTCCTATGGCGCGAGCTGCAGACGGGCAGGGAACTCAATGCGAGTTTTGAAGACGAGTAATTACTCGTAAAATAAAAACCCTGGAGAGTCGCACGATCGGCGCTGCGTCGCAGGGGCCGGACAGCGGTATCTCCATCTACTCCGTATTTAAACCCGTCTGCGAGATCATCATGAATATCCATACAGAAGCAAAGCTGAACCACCTGAGTTTTCCCACAACCAACGTGGCCGAGACGACGGCGTTTTTCGAAAAATACCTCGGCTGCGAGGTGGCCGTTGCTGGAGAGAGTTGCCTGCTCAAGCTGAATGGCTTTGACATTGTTCTGCAACACGTGGCGGAAGAGATCCCGGTTTGGCCGGAAGGCTTCCATTTCGGCCTGGAGGTCGACAGCCTGGATGACGTCCATGCTCTCTATAAGGAATTCCTGGAAGGTGGCGTCCGCATGGAGACGGAGATCTTTAATAATTCACGTGGATCGCGATTCTTTTGTCGCACGCCTGGCGGCGTCCAGGTCGAGGTGACCACCCGCGCGGATATGCAGAAGGATCAATTTGAAAAGTTGTTTTCATAGAACCCGCGATAGGGATCTTTGCAAGCATCAACAGAAATTGAGGAGGGCCGCATGATGCGTAGCTTTGTCAGCTGCACTGCAGGTTTATCGGCTCAGCCATTCTTCAAGCAGTGCATCGAGAGTGACTCTTTACACCTGAGTGCAGTGCCCTTGTCAGACCCACATCATCAAGGTGTTGGCGATCGCTTGCAGCGCCGGCACGCAACGTGCCGTCGCTTCCGCGCGCGAGCTGTTGGAAATCATCATGGATACGCTCAAGGCGCCGATCAGCGTGCCGCGCCGGCTCTTGATCGGCACCGAAATGCCGCGCAGGCCGATTTCATACTGGTTTTCGGTAACGCCGAAACCATCTACGCGAATTGCCAGCAATTCGCGCAGCAGCTGTTGCTTGTCGAGAATGGTCAGGTGGGTATAGGCGACCAGCTCGATGCGTTCCAGGTAGGCCTGCAACTCCGCGTCCGGTAGCGCCGACAGCAGCACCCGGCCGGCGGTCGAGGTATAGGCAGGCAAACGCGTCCCCGGTTCGAAGCCCGTGGTCAGCAGGCGGGGCGCATTGACGCGGCTGACGTACACCACGTCGTCGCCCTCCAGCACCGAATAGTTGGTCGACTCTTGCAACTGCAAGGTCAGGCGCTGCAGGAAGGGCACGATGGCGCGCGGCAGGCGCGCCGAATCCAGGTACGAGCGTCCCAGGTTGAGTACTTTCGGCGTTAGCCAGAAGCTGCGGCCGTCGGTCGCAGCCAGGCCGATATGCACCAGCGTCAGCAGATAGCGGCGCGCCGCGCTGCGGCTCAACGCTACCTTTTCCGCCAGTTCGCTGGCGGTCAGGCGTACGGTGTCGTCGTTGAAGGCGGTGATGACGTCGATGCCTTTGATCAGGCCGTCGATCAAGTCGCGCTTGGCGACTTCGACTTCCAGCAATTCCGGTTTTTTCATCTGCAGATAATGTCAAAAATGCGCGCTAATCGCGCAGGATGCGCGATTAGCGCAATATAACAGGTTTTACGCTCTGTTTTTCACTGGCGCGGCTTCCTATACTGGGCCTGACTATTTCAGCCAAGGACCAGCATGACTGCGCAAGAACACAATCCGGAACCGAATAATCCGCTTGGCATAGACGGCATTGAATTTATCGAATATGCAACAGCGCAGCCGCTCGCGCTGGGCGCTTTGCTGGAGCAAATCGGGTTCGTACCAACTGCGCGCCATCGTTCGCGCGAAGTCACCTTGTACCGGCAAGGGACGATGAATGTGATCGTCAATGCCGATCCCGCTTCTTTGCCGCAGAGCGATGCGGAAGTACAGGCAACCGTTATCAGCGCAATTGCATTGCGGGTGCGCGACGCCGACGCCGCTTATCGCCACGCAATCGAGAGTGGCGCCTGGGCGATCCAGACCCGCGCCGGCGTGATGGAACTGAATATCCCGGGGGTGCATGGAGCAGGTGATTCGATCCTGTATTTTGTCGACCGTTTCCGCGATTTTTCCATTTACGACGTCGACTTCAAGCCGATCTCCAACGCCCCTGCGAATCCTCCGGCGCTGGCCGGGATGCATTTCTTCGGCGTGGTGCAAGCCATCGGCCGCGATCGTTCTCCCGAATGGATCGATTTCTACCAGCAGCTGATGGACTTCAGGCCGCTGCCGCAAGGCCGTTATTTCGGTGTGCTGCCCAAGGGCGTCTTGCTGGAAAGTCCATGCCACAGTTTTTATCTGCAACTGGTGGAGCCGCCTGACGGCGCTGCCGGTTTGCAGTGGGATGAGCAATTGATCCGCGTGGGCCTCGGCACGCCGGATGTGCTGGACGCAGTGCGGCAACTGAAGCAACGCGGCATCGTTTTCATCGACCGTGAATCGGCGCAAGTCAGCGCCAAGGGTGCGTTGACGCAGCTCTACAAAGGCGGCGTCAGTTTCGAACTGGTGGTCAGCCAGCGGGAGCCGCAACATGCTTGAGATTTCGGGTACTACCCGCATTTTTCCGGTGATCGGATGGCCGGTAGAGCAAGTCAAGGCGCCGGCACTGTTCAACGCCTACTTTAAACAGCAAGGCATCGACGCCCGCGTAGTGCCGTTCAAGATCGCGCCGGATGCGTATATCGCGGCGGTGCGCATGCTGATGGCGGCGGAGAATGTCGGCGGCATCTTTGTCTCGATCCCGCACAAGCCGATGAGCGTGGCGGCGGTGGACCTGCCAACGACGCGCGCAGCGCTGGCCGGCGCTTGCAACGCCATTTACCGGGCAGCGGATGGTCAGGCGCTGGTGGGCGACCTGATCGACGGCGAAGGCTTTATCCGCGCCTTCGACCGCACCTGTGGCGACACCCCGTTCGACTGGCCGCGGGCCAGGGCGCTGGTGGTCGGCAGCGGCGGCGTCGGCTGTGCGGTCGCGGCTGCGCTCGCTGCACGCGGCATCGGCCATGTGGCGATCTACGATAACCGTTTATCGCAGGCGATTGCCTTGCAAACACGCTTGCAACAGGCCTTCCCGGTCACCCGGGTGGTGATAGGCAAGCCGCAGGCCGAAGGCTACGACCTGATAGTCAATTCGACCCCGCTCGGCATGTATGCCGGCGATCCCTTGCCGCTTGACCTGCAAGGCATAGATCCCGCCTGCATCGTTGCCGATTGCGGCATGAAAATCGAGATGACGTCCTTGCTGCTGGAAGCGCAGCGGCGCGGCTGCCGTATCCAGAAAGGCAGGGAGATGATGATCGAACAATCGCCTTTGTACCTGGAGCTATTCGGTTTTCCGGGCGTGTCCTCGGATGTGTTCCGCGCCTTGGAGGCGATATGAATCTCAGTCATTTCGGTATGGACAGCATTACGATGGCGGGTCCGCTGGAATCCAAACTGCAGGCTTCCAGGGCGGCAGGATTTTCGCAGATCATGTTGTGGGCCAAGGACTTGGCAGGTCATGCGGGCGGCCTGGAAGAAGCGGTGCGGCTGGTGAAAGCCAGCGGCGTTCGCGTTACCGGCATCCAGGTGATGCGCGATTTTGAAGGCTTGTCCGGCGCTTTGCACGAGTACAAGCTCGATATCGCCAAAAATCTGCTGCAACTGTGCAGGGCCGTCGGCGCGCCTCTGCTGATGGTGTGTTCAAGTACGTCGAGCCATGCCAGCGGAGAGTTGCCGCTGATCGCGCAGCACCTGGCCAAACTGGCGACGCTGGCGGTGCCGCTTGGCGTGCGAATCGGTTATGAAGCCTTGTCCTGGGGACGTCACGTCAATCAATATATGCAGTCCTGGGAAGCGGTCGAGCTGGCGGATCATGCCAACCTGGGTGTGGTGATCGACTCCTTTCACATGCTGGCCAATCAGGCCGACTTTGATGGCTTGACGGACATACCGAGCCACAAGATCGCCATGGTGCAGCTGTCCGATTTCATGTGGCGAGATATCCGCAGCGCCGAAGAGCGGCTGGAAACAGCACGCCATCTGCGCGTATTTCCGGGAGAGGGCGCGCATTCGAAAGAGCTGTCCGACTTGCTGCGCCGGCTGGATCGCGGCGGTTATCGTGGCGATTACAGCTTCGAAGTATTCAATGACGATTATTTGCAGCTGTCGCCCGAGATCGTTGCCCGCCGCGCGCATCGTGCCGCCAAGTGGGTGACCGATCAAGTGCTGCGACGCAGCCTGCAGGTGCGACAGCCGACGGCGGATCACCCGACCATGGCGTAGTTGCCAGGCAATCATAACAATCATAAAAACAGCCGCGAATAACAAAAAACAATGCGGCTTAAAGAAGGAGACAGCATGACCTCACACCCGAAATCCGCTCTGTTTTCTGATGGCGCTTATCCCCGCCGCCAGGCCAATGCGCGTCTTGGCAAAGCGCGTAAAGCGGCTAGCGTCGATACGGTCGATACGCATCACGAAGAGCTCCCGCTTCGCTAAACACTCGGGAGCAACCATGGCGCACTCAACCTGAGACGCGTCTTGCAGTCAAACATAAAAATAAATCATATGGAGATGTCATGAAGAGAAAGATCTTTGCCGCCTGCAGTCTTGCCGGCTGTTCCGTCTTTGCGCAAGCGGAGCCCAACGTTACCTTGTATGGCGATATCGACCAGTATCTGGGCTACATCCACAGCAGCAGCGGCGCCAGCGTCACCGGTCTGAACGACGGCGCCATCCTGCGCAGCCGTCTTGGCTTGCGCGGCGTCGAGGAGTTGGGCAATGGATACCAGGCCAAGTTTACGCTAGAGCAAGGCTTAAACGCCAACACGGGCGCAGCTGCGGATGCCAGCCGCCTGTTCGACCGCCAGGCATGGATCGGCATGAACACGCCGGTCGGCGAGTTCCGCGTCGGACGCCAGAATACGGCGATATTTTTTATCGGTGGCGCCATCGACTATACCGAGCGCACCACCTACGGCTCGCTTATCAACAGTTTCGGCGTGCCGTCGCGCTACGACAACGATATTTCCTACAAGTCGCCGCGCATGGCCGGCTTCCAGCTGGATGCTCATTACGCGATGACTGAAACCGCCAGTGAAAGCGTAGGCGCGCGCGGCGTTTATCAGCTCGCCGTAGACTACAGCAACGGGCCTTACCGAGCCGGTTATGCCGGCCTGTGGGCCAAGCCGGCGGCGCAGGCTGCGTTTGCCGACAAGGTGGTCTATCACAATCTCTATGCCGATTACGATTACGGCGGCGGCAAGCTTTACTTCGCCTATGTGCGCAGCAATAACGTCACCGGTAACGCCAATGGCAACAATGCCGCAGCGATTCTCAATAACGTCAGTATTCCGAACAATGCGTTTTCCGGCAATAACGCCAATGTGCAACGCATGTACAACATTTACCAGGTTTCAGCCGATTACCGCCTTAGCCCTCAACTGCGTATTGGAGCCTTGTACGGCGTGATGAAGGATAGTTCCGGTGGCGGCGCGGGCGCGCAGGGCGGCAATGTCGGCGGCTACTACGATTTATCCAAGCGCACCACGCTTTACAGTTTCGCCAACTACATGAAGAACGACGCCAACGCTGGCTTTCGTTTCAGCGGCTCAGCCGGACCCACGGCCAATCTTGCCGGAGCCGATATCAACGGCAAGAGCCTGATCGGCCTGCAGGCCGGCATTCTGCACCGGTTCTAAGAGCATTGCCTTCTTTATAGAAACCGCATATACATCCATAGATCATCGAGGATCGCATGTCACCATCTACTGTAACGCAACAGATTTCCACACAGGCCGCTGCCGCAGCGGCTCCGACCCCAACGTCGACCCGCTCATCGCGCAAGGCGGCCTTGGCCAGCTGGATAGGCAGCGCTGTCGAGTATTATGATTTTTTTATCTACGGCACTGCCGCCGCGCTGGTGTTCAGCAAGATATTCTTTCCTTCATTCGACCCGGCAACCGCTGCGATTGCGGCGTTCGCCACCTTTGGCGTGGCTTATATAACGCGGCCGATCGGCGCCGTGGTGCTGGGCCATATAGGAGATAAATACGGCCGCAAGAAAGTGCTCACGTTTACCCTGCTGCTGATGGGCGTTTCTACTTTCCTGGTCGGCCTGTTGCCGACTTACGGCCAGGTCGGTATCGCTGCGCCGATCATGCTGGTCGTATTGCGGATGTTGCAGGGTGTGTCGGCAGCGGGCGAGCAGGCGGGCGCTAATTCGATGACGCTGGAGCATGCGCCTGCGCATCGCCGCGCTTTCTTCACCAGCTTTACCTTGAGCGGCACCCAGGCCGGCCTGATCCTGGCGACCCTGGTGTTCTTGCCGGTTTCTGCATTACCGGAAGAGCAGATGTTGTCCTGGGGCTGGCGGATCCCCTTTTTCCTCAGTGCGGTTGTGGTGATGGTCGGTATCTGGGTGCGCCGCACCTTGCCCGAAACGCCCGCATTCAATGACGGAAAATCCCAGCAATCGGACGAGCTGCCGATTGCCGTCTTGTTCCGCGAACATAAGGCAGCTTTGCTGCGGGTGATCTTCGCAGCGCTGATCTCGGTGGTCAGTACGATCTTTAGCGTTTTCACGCTATCGTATGCGGTCAATACCATGCACATTCCGCGCGCCACCATGCTGACGGTGTTGATCCTGGCCAACGTGGTGGCGCTGGCAGCCATCCCGGCTTTCGCGATCCTGTCCGACCGCATCGGCCGCAAACCGGTGTTCATCTTCGGCGCGCTCGGTTCGGCAGTCCTGGTCTGGCCTTACCTGTGGAGTATCCACCAGGCGGATATTGCGCTCATCTTCACTTTCGGCTTGTTGTTGTCCGGCGTGGTCTATAGCGCGGCCAATGGCGTCTGGCCTTCGCTCTACGGTGAAATGTTCAATACGCGGGTGCGCTTGTCTGGCATGGCGATAGGTACCCAGATCGGCTTCGGCCTGGGCGGTTTTGCGCCGACCATCAGCGCGGCGATCCAGGGGGCGGGCGCAAACGGCTGGATGCCGGTGGCTGTCTTCGTCAGCCTTACCGCCGTGATCGCGGCGATTTCGGCGGCGACGGCGAAAGAAACGTATCGCACGCCGATGGCGGAGCTAGGTAAGTACTGAGCTACAAGCTACGGTCGCGGTCCACCAGGTATTTACTGGGCGATACGCCCATCGTGCGCCGGAACATGGCAATGAAGGCGCTCAGGCTGTCATAGCCGAGATCGATGGCGATGCTGGTCACGGATTGTCCGGCGCTCAGCAATTCAAGCGCTCGCATCAGCCGAGCCCGCTGACGCCATTCTGAAAATGGCATGCCCGTTTCGGCAGCAAAGCGCCGGGTCAGGGTTCTGGGAGCGATAGCCGCCCATTCCGCCCACTGCGGCAGGGTGCGGCTGTCAGCCGGATCGTCGGCGATGGCTTGAGCGATCTTCTTCAGGCGCCGTTCTGAGGGTAACGGCAACGCCAGCCTTTCCCTTGGCAGGCCGGCGATTTCATCGAGGATCACGGATAGCACCCGTGCTTGGGCTGCATCCGGCATGAGAGTGTCGGACCAGCCGGCGGCGCGCAGTACCGCTGCGCGCAACAGGAACGAAATACGCATCACCAATGCTTGCCCTGGAAGAACCACGTCCGCAGAAGGCGATACGTAGACGCTCCAGCCATCAAACGGACCGTGCGAACGCAGGCTATGCAGCCTGCCGGATGGTACCCAGACCGCATGACTGGGCGGCACCACCAGTCGTTCCGTATCGGTATCGATGGTAAGCAAGCCACTGTTGGCGGCGATGAGCTGGCCGCGAGCGTGGCTATGACGCGGCGTATCGCGCAAATCGGCGCTACGGCAAACCATCGCGATGACGCTCGGCCCGTCATGCATATTGCTGCGGTGTGGATCTATCAGAGGTTGATTGGTGGCGTGCATGCGATACATTATGGCCTGGCCGAGCAAGCTGCGCCAAGGGAGATATCGGATACTGATGTCTCCTCCCTTACGAAAGCCCATCATGCGCGCAGAAGACTTACTCCCCGATCATCTAGACAGCGGCGAATTCAACGGCACTATCGTGCGCAAAGGCACGGTCGGCGCATTCCTGGCGAACGCCAGGGTTTTCCTCGATCCCTCTGCAACTGTCGCCAGACGCGAGGAAGCCGAGGCGCATATGGCTGGAGCGCTAGCGGCGCTCGATGCGCTTGGCCTCTTCGATTTGTTCGAGCTGCGCGATCCGGCTTTGCGCGATTTCGTAGTGCGGCATCGTGGGTAGCCGCCGCTGTCGTTGGCTATTTTCCGGAGTCCTGCTGCTGTAAGTTCTTGCTCAGGAAATCAACAAAAACTCTTAGCCGCGGCAGCATGTGGCGGCTAGACGGCCACAGGATCGAGAAGCTTCCATGGCTAATCGCGTAGTCGTCGAGCACGCTGCGCACGCGGCCTTCGATCAAGTCATCTTGCACCACGAACGAAGGCAGGTAGGCCAGGCCGAGCCCGTTGATTGCAGCGGATAGCAAGGCCTCGATGTTATTGCAGGTCAGGGTGGCGGGAATTCGCAACTCGGGAACGCCAGGCGGTTGACGCAAGGCCCAGTCTTGCAGCTTGCTGCTGGCCAGGAATTTGTAGCGCAGGCAAGCATGTTGCAGCAAATCTTGCGGCTGTGCCGGCTGGCCGTGGCGGCGTAGGTATTCGGGCGAGGCGCAGACCACAAAATTGTATGGCCATAGCTTTTTCGCCATCAGGCGCGAGTCGGGCAAGCTGCCGCTGCGGATCACTGCATCGAATCCATCTTCGATCACGTCGACCATGCGGTCGCTGAAGTCGAGATCCAGTTCGACTTCCGGATAGGTTTGCATGAATGCCGATAATTGCCGGGTCAGCAGCCGGTAGCCGATCGCCGGCAAGCTGATCTTGAGGCGGCCGCGTGGCGCCTCGGTCGATTTCAGCAACGCGTTTTCCGCATCCTCGATATCGTCCAGGATGCCTTTGCAGCGCTCGAAAAACAGCGTGCCTTCGTCGGTTAGCCGGATCTGCCTCGTGCTGCGGTGAAACAGACGCACCCCGAGTTTTGCTTCCAGCCGCGCAATGCTCTTGCCGACAGCGGAAGCCGATACGCCCAACTGGCGGCCGGCGGCGACAAAGCTGGAAGTTTCGGCGGCCTGAACAAAGGCGGCGAGTCCACTCAGGCTATCCATTTTGACTCCTTATTGACGACATTTTGTCCGTATATATTGGACATATGCATGATTTATCGATGATTAAAGCCACTATATCATTCATCTCATTCGATCTGAAAAGGATGCCGACATGACCAATTCCACCCCTGAACTCACCGCACAATACGCTGCTCAGCGGCCCAGCCAGCCATTTCTGGTGCTGGCTGCAGTCTGCCTGGCAGCCCTGGCGATGCCGCTCAGTTTCACCGGTCCGGCGGTAGCGATGCCGGCCATTGCCAAGGCGCTCGGCGGCAGCCCGATAGCGCTTAACTGGATCACTAATGCCTTCATGCTGGCCTTCGGCAGTTGCCTTATGGCGGCTGGCGCGCTGGCCGACACCTATGGACGCAAGCGTTTGTTCATCGGCGGCATTGCCGGCGTTGCCCTGAGTTCTCTGGCGCTGGCGTTGGCTCCCGATATCGTCTGGCTAGATGTATTGCGCGCACTGCAGGGAGTGGCTGGCGCAGCGGCTTTTTCGGGTGGAATGGCAACACTGGCGCAAGAATTCGACGGCCATGCCCGGACCCGCGCCTTCAGTTTGCTGGGCACCACCTTTGGCGTCGGCCTGGCTTTCGGACCGGTGCTGGCGGGGACCATGATCGACAGTCTCGGCTGGCGCTCCATATTCCTGGGGGTGGCGGCGATTGCGGCGCTGGCGCTGGTGGCAGGCTTGCGTTGCGTCAGGGAGTCGCGCGACCCTGGCGCCAGCGGGCTTGACTGGCCCGGCGCCATCAGCTTCACTGCGGCCCTGACCTTATTCACTTATGGCGTGCTGCGGATTCCCGAAACCGGCTGGAGCAGTCGCCTGACGCTGTTGCTGCTTGGCGCCGCGCTGCTGTTACTGGTCGCCTTTGTCATGATCGAGAACCGGGTGCGGCGGCCGATGCTGGACTTGTCGCTGTTTCGTTATCCGCGTTTCGTCGGCGTCCAGTTCCTGGCGGCGGCTCCCGCCTATTCCTATGTGGTGCTGCAAGTATTGCTACCGATCCGGTTCATCGGCATTGAAGGCTACAGCGCCATGCAGGCGGGGCAGATGATGGTGGCCTTGTCTGCGTCGATGCTGATTGTGCCGTTTATCGCCGGCATGCTGACGCGCTGGATTTCAGCCGGCGTGATTTCCGGCGCAGGCTTGCTGATCTGTGCCGCCGGCCTGGCATGGCTGGCGCAATTCGGGCCGGGCCAGCCGGCTGCTCTGTTGCTGCTGCCGATGCTGACCATAGGTTTCGGCATCAGTTTGCCGTGGGGGTTGATGGATGGCCTGGCGATCAGCGTAGTGCCGAAAGAGCGCGCCGGCATGGCCGCTGGCATTTTCAGCACCACGCGGGTAGCAGGCGAGGGCGTGGCGCTGGCGATAGTGGCGGCAATTCTTGCTGCGCTGGTACACACCCGTTTGCGTGGCTTGACGCCAAATCCGGCCGCTGCGCCGCAGATGGCCGAAGCAGCACAGCGGCTGGCGATGGGAGATATGCCGCACGCATTGCAATTGCTGCCGCATGCCAGCCGTGCGTTGCTGATGCAAAGCTACGGCGACGCCTTTCATCTCCTGCTGTATATCCTGGCGGCGATCACGGTGCTCTCGGCGGCAGTGGTGTTCGGCTTTCTCGGTAGTCACCATGCACCGGCATTGCGTCAGTCTCAGGTTGTCGTCAACGCTGAAGAAACCGAAGTCGCGTGAAGCAGGGTGTTATTGCTGCGACGGCAAGCACTGCCGGATGCCGTCGGCAATCGCATTTGCCGCGCGATCGGCAAATTGCGGCGTCGCCAGGCGCGCCTCTTCGTCGGGATTAGCCAGTACTCCGACCTCAAGCAGCAGCGCCGGCGATTCCGCGGTTTTCAATACCACCAGATCGTCAAAGCGGTGAATCCCTAAAGCGCGGTCGATCAAGGGCCGGTTTTCACCGGGAATCGGCGTCGCGTGGTACAGCGACGGATGTTCGCCGATCGCCTGCATAGCGTGGCCGATGTCTTTTGCGCAAGCGAGACTGCGTGCATAGTGCGGCTTGCTGGCGGAAACGAACAGCGCATAACCCGAAAATTCACGGCTCCTGCCGGCATCCAGCCAGGCTTGCTGCATCGAGTCATGATGGATGGAGATGAACAACGCCGCGCCGTTGCTTGCTTTGGTGCGCGCTTGCAGAGATGCCGGCGAACCGCTTGCCGCGACATCGGTCACGCTCAACCCTTTCACGCGCAAGGCCTGGATCAGGGCGGTCGTCAGTTGCCGGTTCAGGTCGAATTCACGCTTGCCGTAGTGCCCGACTGCGCCGGGATGTTCGGTAGTGTGGCCGGTATCGACCACGACCTGTTGCGCAATGCAGGCGCTGGCGATGCCATACAGGCAAGCCAGCAGCAGAATTCGTTTGCTGCGATGAGAGCGCTTCACGGGTTTGCCGTCAGCCGTTGCCGGGCCGATGGTTTCAGGTCAGCTTCCAGATGCTGAACCAGATAGTCGATGAAGACGCGCATTTTAGGGGCCAGATAGCGCGTCGGCAGATATTGTATATACGCAGTGCCCTGGTAGGCGGAGACAAATTCCCAGTCGGTCAACAGTGCTTTCACCAAGCCTTGTTCGAGCGCGCTGCGTGCCGTGAAATAAGGTAGGCAAGCGATGCCCAGATGCTGTAGTACGCCTGCTAGCCGCGCCTCGCTGTGATTGACGACGTAGCGGCCGCTGACCTTGACGATGGTGGCCTCGCCCTTGCGCAAGAACCGCCAGTCGGCATCGCCTGGATTTTCTCCCAGCGACAGGCAGCTATGGCCGCACAAGTCTTGCGGCTGGCGCGGGGTGCCATGGCGCGCCAGGTATGCCGGCGTGGCGCATAACACTTGTTCAACCGACATCAGCGGGCGCGCCGCCAAACCTTCGGTTGGGTGCTGGGTAATATGGATCACCAGGTCGGCATCGTCGTTGATCAGGTTGAGCTGTCGGTCGTTAAGGATCAACTGCATATCGATTTGCGGATATTTCGCAAGAAAGCCGGGTATCAGTGGCGCGACTACCGACTTGCCGAACGCTTTCGGCATGCCGACCCGAAGCAGTCCGCGCGGCAGCGCTACGAATTTATCCGCGACTTCCGTCGCCGCCCTGGCGGCGTTGACCATGTCCTGGCAGCGCAGGAAAGTCTCGCTGCCGGATTCACTCAGGCGCAACTTGCGCGTGGTGCGTTCCAGCAGCCGGACCGCCAGCGCCTGCTCCAGGCGCGATACCTGGCGGCTGACGGCCGATGGCGTCATGCCCAGTTCCAGCGCTGCAGCGGAGAAACTGCCGGTCTCGACCACACGCACAAACACGGCCATGTCCGGCATCAGCTTGATGTATCGATGATTGCTCATTTATTCCAGTTGGGTACAAGAGTTGTTCCGATTTGACAGATTATCGTATTTGTCCAAATAAAACATAATAAGCCTCCATGCCCGACACCAGTCCGCGTAAAACCAAGTGACAAAATCACTCCCTACTTTCTCCTCAAAAAAAATCTGGATCGCCGACTTGCTGCTATTGCTGGTCGCCGTGGTCTGGGGCACCAGTTATGGCGTGGCCAAGCAGGCACTGGTTTTCTATCCGGTGCTAGATTTCGTGGCGCTGCGCTTCAGCATAACTTTTTTGCTATTGTTGCCGAGCTTGCGTCAACTGGCGCAACCGCAAGGCAGGGCAGCGTTGCGCGCCGGGCTGCCGCTGGGGCTGATCTTGCTTGCCATATTTATATGCGAAACTTTTGGCCTGGCCCAAACCAAGGCGTCCAACGCCGCTTTCCTGATCAGCTTGTTTGTTGTCTTTACGCCTTTCGTCGAGTGGCTGGTGATGGCGCGGCGTCCGAGCGGAAGCGCTTTCCTGATGGCGTTCGTATCGCTCTTCGGCACTTGGTTACTCACCTATGGCGGTAGTCTGGCACTCAACCTGGGTGACGGCCTGATACTGGCCGCGGCTTTGTTGCGCGCCTTGATGGTATGCATGACCAAGCGCCTGACGCACAACAAGAGCATGTCGACGCTGGCCTTGACGGCGGTGCAATCGGGTGTGGTCGGGCTAGGCTGCTTTCTGATTGCAGCCCTGTTCATGCGGAATGGGTTGCCGCCGTTGCCGAGCGCTTCCGGTTTCTGGATCTGCACCTTGTACCTGGTACTGTTTTGCACCATCTTTGCCTTTTTTGCACAGAATTATGGTGTGCGGCAAAGTGATCCAACGCGGGTTTCCTTGCTGATGGGAAGCGAGCCGTTATTCGGCGCTTTGTTTGCCGTATTCTGGCTGGGCGAGCAGCTCAGCTTCTTGTCCTGGGTCGGCGGCGGCCTGATTGTCGGAGCGACATTGTGGGCGACTTTGCCGCGCTCGATATTTTTTGCGCGGCTGGCAAAATAAATCGCTGTCGGTATGTAACACGTGCGAGCGGATTGCCGCCATCGTATGACATTTGGTTTTCAAAATAATCAGCCATAGGATACGGGAACACCATTTCATCCCGATCCGCAAAACGCGCATCAATTCCGCATTAACCCCTCAAAACGCGGGCATATTCCATCGAATCATCAGCGAAAACAGCATTCCTCCAATCCTGCGGCCGCATTCCAGGCGCATCAATTATCCGGTGCAATATTTGACATTCAAATGACGGCGTGCACATTAATCCTTTATCAGATGCCAACTAAATGATTTGAAGAAGATAAAACGTTCTAATAAATTTTGTTTACTTGTGCAAACAGCTGTCATATTATTGGCCCAACAAAACTATACAGACCTGTATGTTTATGAGATGGTTTTCATAGGGCTGTAAATGTTATAGAAACATAAATTTGATATTTACGTACCTGATTTGTGTTTTTGCGACACCTAAAAAATAGATAAATATTAAATAGTAAATTGTTTGCTTGGGATCTGCTTCAGGAGAAGATTCCTTCCGGTTTTTTACGGAAATAAAGCAAGCGTTTATGGAGACGTTGTCTGGCCCAATATCCTCGGTGCTCCCGCCGTTTGTTCCGCCTGCTCGCGCGGGCGGAACGTTTTTTTTCCAACTGTCAGCGCTGCTGGCGCTGATGTGTTTTTGTGCAATGGATCACCATGCACGCGATGAAATATAGTTTTCACCGGTCGAAAGGCGCAAACGAAATATGCGCTTCGATAGAAGAAAATATCAGAACATTTTATATTGCCACTTGGAAATAAATGATTTACTCTGATTCATCGAAAAAACATGTTTAAGTTGTGGAAACAGGTTGCATAGCTTTGATTTTTCACGCGGCGTCCACTCCAAAAGAGTCATGGATGCCGGCGTTTATCCTCAAGAGGGAAGTCCCATGATTTGCGCCAGACTCAATTTGAAATCACCGCATTTGCATTCGTCGCCAGACGAAATTTGCTGCTGTACAGCTTCCCCATCTTCCGGCACAGGTAGCGTTAACGCTGCCGCCAACCCCTTAACGGACTAGTTACGCACTAGTCTCGTTATCCGCTGCATCACCATCCGTGATGCAGACACCAGCGCCAATCAATCTTTGCATTGCAGATCACCATGCAAGGCCACGGCGTCCCTTATCTGTTCTTTTCAAGAGGAATAAGAGTATGAAATCGGAATCATCAGCGAAAGTAGCAGGAAGTTTCAAGATTCCCCAGGTTACGGCGTTGTCGTTAGCGCTGTCGCTGGTGTTTGCATCCATGGCCGCGCATGCAGCCGTGGTGGATAACACCACTTGGGTAGCTACCAAGACACAGGCGTTTTTGCCGCAGGTGCAAGCCAATCAAAAAAGCGTGGCTGCCGACGCCAGCGTGCAAACGCCGGCAGAGTCCGCCGTGCAGCTGGCGCAAGGCGAGCCGGTCCATGTGACGCTGAGCCTGAACCTGCGCAACGAAGCGCAGCTCGATCAGTTCCTGCAAGAGCTGCGTACGCCAGGCAGCGCTTCCTACGGAAAATTCCTGACATCCGCTCAATTCGCTGAAAAATACGCACCGACTGAAAAAGATGTCGCCGCAGTAGTCGCGCATCTGAGCAAAGCCGGTTTTGTGAATATCTCGGTTTCGCCGAATCGCCAGCTGGTGTCCGCCGACGGCACTGCCGCGACGGTGCAAACCGGCTTTCGCACTGCGCTGAAACGTTTCCAGCAAGACGGCCGCAAAGTATTCGCCAATACAGACGCAGCGCAAGTACCGGCAACCCTTAGCGGTATCGTCGGTTCGGTGCTGGGCCTGCAAAACGTTGCTATCGCCCAGACTCACCATCGTTTCGTGCCGGATGCAGCAGGCAGTGCGAGGTTGCAAGCCACGGCCAAGCCAAGTGCGACGCCGGTGGCCACACCGCATAGCCCCGCGGAATTTCCTGCAATCTATAACGCAGGCAGCACGCCAACCGGTTCGAACACTATAGTCGGCATCATTTCCGAAGGCGATATCACGCCGACCATTACCGACCTGAAGGCGTTCACGACAGCCAAGGGTCTCGCTACTGTCAGTACTTCGGTGGTGCAAACCGGCCCTTCCGGCAGCGACTATAGCGATACTTCCGGCCAGGTCGAATGGAACCTGGACAGCCAGACCATCACCGGTACTTCCGGCGGCGTCAGGAAACTGATTTTCTACGCATCGCCAGACATGCAGTTCAGCAGCATCACGACATCGTATAACAAGGCGGTGACGGACAACGTGGCGAAAGTCATCAACGTATCGCTCGGCGGCTGCGAATCGGATACGCATAGCGACGGCACCCAGGCTGCGGACGATAATGTGTTCAAGCAAGCTGTTGCGCAAGGCCAGACCTTCTCGATTTCGACAGGCGACGCCGGTACCTACAATTGCCAGACCAGCTCGATTTCGGGAGCGCCTGGCGTACCGAAAAACAAATCGACCTATGACGTCAGCGAGCCCGCCAGTTCGCCATACGTGATCGCCGTCGGCGGCACCACCTTGTATACCAATGCCGGTGCATACAGCAGCGAAACGGTGTGGAATGAAGGACTGAGCCCTATCGGCGTCTACGACAGCCAGGGTGATTCCGATCCGACCAAGCGCTTGTGGGCAACAGGCGGCGGTTTCAGCAAATACGAAGCTGCGCCTAGTTATCAAAAAGGCGTGATCACAGCTGGCAAGACTACCCGTGGCCTGCCGGACATCGCTTTTGATGCAGCCAGCGCCAGCGGCGCCACCATTTACTACAACGGCCAAACCGGAACAGTAGGCGGCACCAGCCTTGCAGCGCCGATTTTCACTGGCACCTGGGCCCGTCTGCAATCGGCCAACGGCAACGCGCTGGGCTTCCCGGCAGCCAGCTTCTACAAGTATTTCCCATTGGCTGCCAATGCCTCTTTGCTGCATGACGTCATTTCGGGCACCAACGGCGCCAGCAGTTCCTATGGCTATAAAGCAGGCAAGGGCTGGGACGCGACGACAGGTTTCGGTAGCCTGAACATCGCCAACCTGAATACCTTCATCAAGAATACTTCGGATTTTGCGCGTTAATTCGCATATGAATCTCTCGGGTATTTTGTAGAAGGCGTGTATGACATCGCCGCTGCGGCCATTCTGGTCTGCAGCGGTGACGAAGTGACAGTGGCAAGACTGAGCGGCATAAAGTGGTTTGACAGAACTGCGATGGCGTACGGAGAACTGACATGAACAAATCGAATCTGGCCTGGCTGATCGCCGCCCTGGTACTTGGCCTTGGCGGCATTTATGCCGTTTGGGCAGCGGAGGATTCGAGCGCTGCCGACCATGATGCGACCGTCGTTGCGGCGCAAGACCATGGCGTCAACGCAGCGGGTACGTCGGAAAAGCCGAAAGACGCCGTCAATATCAATCCGTTCGGGAAATAGTGACGGCACTAGAAAATTCTGCGTTCCGGGTGCTGGGCTCTGCACGCGGGCAGGCAGACAAGTATTTGTAGAAGGAAGAATCAGCAATGACCGCATATCTGCAACGACAAGACCGGCTGGCGCTGGTTACCCAGGCCACAGCGAACGTGACAGGCAAACGATTCTGCTCACATCATCAGGGCGAAGTGGCGGTAACTGAAGGCGATTTCGTCATGCGCAATAAATCCCGACGTTGGATTTGCTTCCGTTGCCAGGAACGCAGTCAGGCACGCCGTGATGTGCTGGTGACGCGGGTAGGATAGATCTGGTGGTACAAATAAATCGCCACATTGTGGCGATTTTTGTCTGCGGTCACTGCCGTGCTGTTTTTTCAGCGCTTAGCGGAACGCCGCCAGCGGATCGTATTGCGAACTTGCATTGCCATCCTGCTCTTTGGCCGTCGCCGCGTTGCGGATGAAATTAACCGATTTCACTTGCCATTCGCCACGTTGCAACTTCCAGCCATGGATGACTTTTTGCCAGCCCGGCTTGAGGTATTGCTGATCGGTGCGATCGAGTTCCCAGTGGCCGGCTTCCCATACGTACCAGCCATCGACGTAATCCCAGAAACCAGGACTCCACACCAGTCCGGCGCGCGAGTGCGGCGCGGCTTCCGGCTTGGCCGGAGGCGGTGCATTCTTGAGGATGACATTGGAATCGCCCTGGTTCTTTGACAGCGGTTTCACGAAAGACGAAAAACGTCCGGCGATGATTGCTGCGATGCTGAGTTGCTGTTTCATAGTGCGCTCCTGAATGAGTTCAGTGCTATCGATTGTACGAAGCCAGGTCGATAAAAATGTGTCCTGTGCATTTACTTACAATTTTCATTACCCATTTACAGAATAATGCTGTCCCTGACGTGCGAAATAGCTGGTATTTCTGCGGGGTTTTCTCTATGAAGAAGAATCGATTTGCGCTATTCCCTGCGATGGCGGGATTTGCTTGTCAATAGATTAATGACGCAGGCTTTTGTGGAAGGAAAATAGAGGTTTTCGACTACCTTGGCAGGGAGATATTCACGGTTTGTTTCTTAATGTGTCATCTATCCTTGAGATATATTACGAATTCCAGTCGCCGCACAAAAAACTAAAAGGAAAGCGTCATGACACAAAGCCGTCGCGTTACTCTTTTCCATTGCCCAAATACGCGTTCCAAGGGCGCACGCATTTTGTTGGAAGAGCTTGGTGCAGACTATGAACTGCACGTCCTCAACATGAAAGCCGGAGAACAGCGTGGCGCTGCCTACCTGGCCATCAACCCGATGGGCAAAGTGCCGGCGATCAGGCACGGCGAGGCGCTGATCACCGAACAGCCCGCCGTCTTCCTTTACATGGCTGACCTGTATATGGATAAAGGCCTGGCGCCGGCGCTTGACGATCCCTTGCGCGGCCCTTATCTGCGCTGGATGGTTTATTACGGCTCCTGTTTCGAACCGGCAGTGGTCGATCGGGCGCGCAAGGTTGCTCCGGCAGCGGCCTCGATGCTGCCTTACGGCGACTTCGACACCATGCTGAAGACCTTGACCGACCAACTGGAGAAGGGGCCGTACATCCTTGGAGATAAATTCAGTGCCGCCGATGTCCTGTGGGGCACCGCGCTGACGTGGACTACCGGCTTCCAGATCGTGCCGATGTCGCCGGTGATCCAGGCGTATATAGACAGGGTCAACGCCCGCCCGGCGGTGCAAAGGGTGACGGCGCTGGATGCAGAATTGGCAGCGCAACAGACCAAGCCGGCCGAATCGGCTTCATAGTAGACAGTATCGAGAGTGCTTGCTACGCATGCGCCGCATTCATCAATTAATCAATTAAATAATAAGGGAGTCCGTTTTGAATACTGTCGCCAATCTGCTGATCGCCTTGGTCGCTTTGCTGCATGTCTATTTTCTGGTGCTTGAGATGTTCTTGTGGGATAAGCCGTTCGGCCTTAAGACGTTCCGGTTGACGCAAGAGTTTGCTTCCGCATCAAAGGCGCTCGCCGCCAATCAAGGTTTGTATAACGGTTTTCTGGCGGCAGGCCTGGCCTGGGGGCTGTGTCTTGGCGGCGCGGGTCTGTCGATCAAGATATTTTTCCTGGCCTGTGTGATCGTCGCCGGTATTTTCGGCGCGCTCACGGTGAGCCGGAAGATCCTGTTCATCCAGGCCTTGCCTGCCGCAATCGCGTTGGGATTGTTACTGGCGCTGCGATAGAACGGTTGTTGGCATGCGTAGTATCCCGGCTTCCCGGCAACCGGGAAGCCGGTCACTCTTCAGCCGTGCAGCTTCTTGTAGTCGTCCGACAGCATCCCGCCGAAGCCCCAGTCGTCTTCATTGATTTCCTGGATCACGATGTGCGTCTGTTCAGGTTTTTTTCCTAGCACGCGCACCAGGGAGGCGGTGACATCTTTGACCAGTTCTTCCTTCTGCTGGCGGCTGGCGCCCTTGGTGATTTGAATATTGACGTATGGCATGTCGTTGCTTCCTTATAAGACGACGTTTGGAGGAGCATGCAGCCGGTAATAGCTGACAGCTGGATTCGATCATACAAGGTAAAAATTATCGGCGCTCTGCGCGGCTGTCAGCCACGGCGTCGCTTAGCGCCGCCAGCGAGGCGCGCAAGGTCACAGAAATCTCCGGGTGCGCTACGATTTGATCTTCGCTGAGTTTAGCGCCAAGGATGGGTACCGTGACGCTAGCTTCATCGACGATCAGCGCCGACATCATCGTCACTATTTCCCTGATGGATGCCTGCGCGTGTACGGCCCGTGGCGAAGCGTTCAGCAAGGCCACCGGCTTAAGCACAAAAGCCTCGCAACCGACCATCCAGTCGAGCGCATTCTTCATCGCGCCGGTGATGCCGTGCGCATATTCAGGGCTGGCGATCAGCAGCGCATCGGCGGCCATGATGCGGGTACGCAGGTCTGCGACCGGAGCCGGATCGCTGGCTTCAATGTCAGGATTGAACAGAGGCAGATCGCCGAGGCCACAATAGAGCTCGATGTGCATGCCGGCCGGGGCCAGGCGAGCCAGGGCGCGTAGCAAGGCGGAATTGTGCGAGGCGGCGCGCAGGCTGCCCGAGATTGCTAGGAAATTCATGGTGCCCATAGTCTGTACAAGGGCATTCATTATGCCAACAAGCGTCATCGGCTGTTGGCAGGGCTGGCTTTTCTACAGCATAAAAAACAGGCCCGCGCGAATCTTCTTCGGCGCGGGCTTGCTGTCAGGTTTTCGCCAAAGCCTGCTTGCGGCCCGGCAAGTCAAAAATGTTTATCTGTTGCTTACTTGGCCGGGGCCGGTTGCGCGGCAGGAGAGGCGGCATGTGCGGCAGCAGCCTGGTCGGCGGCCTTTTTGTTGGCCAGGTGGTGTCCGACGACACAACCTCCTATTGCGCCAACCACGGCGTGATGTCCTGCATAGTGGCCAGCCACGCCACCTACGGCGGCGCCTTTCAGGCAACCCTTGGCGCTGGCTGCGCCGGTGGTGCCGGCCAGCGCCAGCGCGCATAACATTACAGCAATGCTTTTCGAGTTCATGATGTCTCCTTATTTCGTCAAGGGTTGATGGCGGCGTTTGCGCCGGTTTTCAACTCATTGTTCAGCTCATTAACGCAAGTGGCCGGGCGGTCGGTTGACAAACTTGTGAAAAACATCCGGCAGAAACAATTGTTGATCTTTTGGCGGAATAGATCAAGTGCCGGGGCATATTCACAGCGTCCGCAAAAACTCTATGACGATGTCGGCAAAGGCCTGCGGTTGTTCGACTGCGCTCAGGTGGGATGCATCCTTGATTACCTGCAGGCGCGCCTGCGGAATTCCGCTGGCAAGCGCTTGCGCCATGGACAGCGGCGTACCCTGGTCCAGTTCGCCGGCAATGACCAGCGTCGCCACGGCGATCTGGGGCAAACGCTCGGTGATTTCCACGTTACCGACGGCATGGCAGCAGCCGACATAGCCATCGACGTCGGTACTGACAAGACGCTGCCGGAAGCGCGCCACGGCGGCTGCATGCGAAGTCCGGTAGGCATCGTGGAAGTAACGCCCCATGACGGCGTCGGCGATCGCTTCCAAGCCTTGCTCCCGCACTGTCACGATACGTTCCTGCCAGACAGCCCTTGCTGTATCGGGATAGCTTGACGTGGTATTCGCCAGCACCAATGCGCTGACGAGGGCGGGATGGCGCAGCGCCAGTTCCTGGCCGACCATGCCGCCCATCGACAACCCGATCCATACTACCGGCCCGCTGTCCAACTCACGCAAAAGGCGCGCTGCATCGTCGGCCAGTTCTACAATGGAATACAGAGCAGCCGGGGCGTCTGAACTGCCGTGACCGCGGTGGTCATAGGCGATCACGCGGCAATCGGCGGCGAGCTGATTGGCAAGCTTGTCCCACATGCTGAGATCGCAGCCGAGGGCATGGCTGAGCACGACAGTATGGCGCGGCGCTTTTCCGTGGCGCGGCGCACGCACGGTGTAGTGTAAAGACGGCTTGCTGCCGGTCCTGCCTTGTTTGCCGATGCCGGGATGGCTGCTGGCGGCAGGCGCCGATGGGATCGGCGCATAGTCGATTTGCGCGCCGATTTCACTCAAGATTTTCTGTGCATGCGTAAATGCGGTATTGGCGGCAGGGACGCCGGCATAGATCGCTGCTTGCATCAACACTTCTTTCAACTCATCCGGCGTCAGGCGGTTGCCGTCGTCGCCGAGCAAGGCTGCGCGCGTATGCAGCTCGAACTCTTCCCAGCGGCCAAGTGCGATAGTGGTGGCCAGCACGATGATGCGGCGGCTTTTATGATCAAGCCCCGGGCGACCCCAGATTTCGTTCCAGGCGAAGCGGGTGATCAGGTGTTGAAATTCCGCGTTGAAACCGGTGGCGTTGGAGAGTAAACGGTCCACCCAGGCGTCGCCGAGTATCTGGCGGCGATTCGCCAGCCCGCGTTCAAAATCATGGTCGATCGGATCGTAGCTCATTGAGACACCTCGGTATTGGAAGGGATGGGATTTTCTGCGCGCAGTTCCAGCGCCGCAGCGGCTTCTTGCAAGTCGTGTAACTGCTGGTGCGCCAGACGCTCGGCTGCGGCGGTGGCGGTGACAGGATCGAATAGCGTTTGCAGGTGAGCCAGGTCGGTTTTATCGCGCAGGTCGGGATCTTTCCTGATGGCCGCAATCGTCAGCGTTGCCAAGTCCTGGCCGCTTGCCATCACCTGCTGCGTGAGTTCTTCCATCATTGCATGCGCTTGCGGACGGCCGATCGCCGAAGCCAGATAGGCTGCCACTGCCTCGGCGAAGATCAGTCCACGCAAGCCATTGATATTTTCCAGCATGCGGGCGCTGTCCACATGCAGGCCCGCCATGGCTTCATCCAGCGCACACAAGGCGCCATGGGTACTCAGGAATAGCGCTGGCCATTCCGCCAGTTCGGCTTGCCAGTTGCCGAGCCCACGCTCGTGCTGCTGGCCCATGCTGGCCAGCAGCGCCGCTGCGTGCTGCGGCGTACGGGTCGCCGCAGCCAGCGCGATCATGGCGGAAACCGGATTGCGCTTGTGCGGCATCGCGGACGAGCCGCCGCGGCCGTTGCCTGAAGGTTCAGCCAGTTCGCCGATCTCGCCTTGCGCCATCAGGCTGAGGTCGGTGGCGATCTTCCCCAGGCTGCCAGCCAGCACCGCGATTTCCAGGCCGAGCCTCACCCATTCATCGCGCTGGGTATGCCAGGCGCCATGTTCTGCTGCACCTAGTCCAAGATTTTGCGCAACCCTGCGCGCCACGGCCGGACCTTGCGCACCCATCACCGCCAAGGTGCCGACTGCGCCGCCAAGCTGTACGCGCAGGGCGCGCGCGGCAACGGTGCGTAATTGCAGTCGCGACCGCAATAACGGCGCAGTCCAGTTCAACAATTTGAAACCGAAGCTGGTGACCTGCGCCGGTTGCATCAAGGTGCGCGCCAGCACTGGCGTCGCCAGATGTTGCCCGGCCAGATGCAACAGTTGGTTGATCAAGCTTTGCAAGCGCTGATCCAGCAATGCCAGCGCCTTGCCGGTGGCGAGCGCCATGGCGCTGTCGATCACGTCCTGGCTGGTGCTGCCCCAGTGCACGTAGTTGGCGGATTCTGGATTGAACAACGCGACCGTCTTGGTCAGTTCCTTGACCAGCGGGATCGCCAGACTGCCTGCGCGGCGGCTGGCATTGACCAGCGCTGGTATATCGTACAACTGCGCATTGCAGACGCTGGCGATAGCGCGCGCCGCGGTGTCGGGAATCATGCCTTCGGCGGCCTGCGCGCGCGCCAGCGCTTCTTCAAAGCGGAACATGCCTTGTACGATTTCGGTGTCGTCGAAGACGGCGATCATCTCCGGCGTGGTCAGGAAACTGTCGAAAATCGAAACGCTCACAGAGCCTCCGTTGTTGTGCGCTCAAGCATAATCGAAGAACACGGTTTCCTGCTCGCCTTGCAGCCGGATATCCCAGCGATACTGGCCTTGCGCCTGTTTATGTGCAATCAGCGTACCGCGACGTTCGGCGGGGACTTGCAGCAGGATTTCGGATTGCGCCAGGCCGGGATCGTCCTGCAGGAACACGGCGCAGAACTGGTGCCTGGTCAGCCCACGCGCGAACACGGTGACGAACATTACCGGCTTTCCGCTGACAGGGGCGGCCGGCAACGAGACCTCAATGCTGAAAGCGCCGTCGTCATCACTGGGTACGCGGCGAAAACCGGGAATCGCTTGCGCCTGTTCGGCGGCAACGGCGTCCGGCAACCAGGCTTCGATGATGGCGTCGTTGATGGGTGTGCCGTCGCCATCGTAGATGACGCCACTGACGACGATGGTTGCTGCGCTGCCGTGCAATGTGGCGGTAGCGTCGAAAGCCCAGCGCCAGGCTTCATGCGGAAATGGGCCGACGGTTTGCGAGGTGGTGATATTGCTGCTCATGTCGTTGCTCCTTAAAGACCCATGGGCGTGGCATTGCGGCCGCGCAAGACGATGTCGAATTCATAGCCGAGCATCTGGTCTCCAACGGTTTGTTCCATGCTGAAGCGCGAGATCAGGCGCTGGCGCGCAGCCTGGTCGGGAATGCTCTGGAAGATCGGATCGTAGTCGAATAGGGGATCGCTGGGAAAATACATCTGGGTCACCAGGCGTTGCGCATAGACATTGCCGAACAGGGAGAAATGGATATGCGCCGGCCGCCATGCTTTGTCATGATTACCCCAAGGATAAGGACCCGGCTTGATGGTGACGAAACGGTAGCGGCCGTCATCGCCGGTCAGCATCTTGCCGAGGCCGTAGAAATTAGGATCGAGCGGCGCGTCATGCTGGTCGCGCTTGTGCCAATAGCGGCCCGCGGCATTGCATTGCCAGACTTCCAGCAATGAGTTGCGGACCGGCTTGCCATCTTCATCGAGCACGCGACCGCTGACGACGATTTTTTCACCAATAGGCTGCCCCTGGCCTTGTGCGGTCAGGTCCATATCGTGCGGCAGCAGCAGGCTGGCGTGCATCGCCAGATTGGTTTGCACGGCATCGGCGCTGTGGATGCGTAGCGCCGGCTGGGTCGGGCCGCGCTTGACGGTGGAACGGTAGGGTGGGTAAATCAATTCCGGATAGACGCCGCTGGCGATGGTGTCGAATTTCACGAAGGCATTCCTTGTTGGTTGGCGGTGCATGTTGTGCGTTATTCGCGCAAATGCTTGTTTCGTTAGCTGGTGAGACTATGATAGGTAATGAAAAATGAGCGATCAAGCCGTGGAATGTCGGCTGTAATCGCATAACGCCCTTGTTGTGCGATAATCGCCCAAAATCCAGTTTTATTCTATGACCACTCGTCTTCCTGCTGATATGCCACCTGAAACTGACTTGCCAGAGGCTGAAGGGCCATTAAAGCGCGACTTGATTGCCGGCCTGGAAAAGGGCTTGCAGGTGATCGAAGCCTTCGATCAGGAACGTTCGCGCCTCACCATCAGCGAAGTCGCGCAACGCACCGGCCTGACTCGCGCCGCTGCGCGCCGATACCTGATTACCCTGGCGCATCTGGGCTATGTCCGTCACGAGCAGAAACTGTTTTCGCTGACACCCAAGGTGCTGCGCTTGGGGCAATCCTATCTGCACTCAGCGCGTTTGCCGCGCATCGTGCAGCCCTTGCTGTATCGCCTGGCTTATTCGCTGGAAGAGGCGGCTTCCGCCGGCGTGCTGGATCATGACGAGCTGGTGTGCGTGGCTGCGGTAAGCGCCGGGCGCGTGGTGTCGGCGACCTTGCAGCCGGGGACCCGGGTGCCGGCGTTTTGCACCGCCAACGGCCGGGTGCTGCTGGCCAGCCTGCCGCAGCAGGAAATCGAAGCCTTGCTGGCGCGTCTGCAGCCTGAGCAGATCACCTCTTTCACCATCGTCAACAAGGAAAGGTTATTGCTGGAAGTGGCGCGCACCCGTGCCCAGGGTTACGCGATAGTCGACCAGGAACTGGAACTTGGCTTGCGGACAATTGCCGTGCCGTTGCGTAACTTCCGTGGCGATACCGTGGCGGCGATGAATATCAGCGTGCATGCCGCGCGCATGCCGGTCGAGGAAATCATCGAACGCTGCTTGCCGCCCTTGCTAAAAGCACAGGTTGAGCTGGCGGCTTTACTCTAGATTGTCAGGCTTGAAGACGATATCAAACGTGTTTTGCAGACTAGCGTCGGCAAAGCCTGTCCCGGCACGTTGATCTTGCGGAAAGCCGCACGAGCCCGGCGCAAAATTCCGGATTTTCGCAAATGACGGACAACGGCAACGGAAAGAAGCAAAGCAAATCAGCATCTTGCAGCATTTGGTGCGTGTCCCTTTGGTTGGCACGATGTCTGCTACATGCCGCCTTGGGGTAAGTCTAAAAGAAGAAGTCCATGCTGACCCCATCGTTTGCAAATTTGCAAGTCGTTTCAGTGAGCACACAATCAGGAGACCTCATGAGCACCCTCGAAAATCAACAGCCGGATAACTCGATAACTGCATTGCGCCGCATGGCGAAGCCGATGCGTCCCATTCTGGCTCTGCTGGCATGTTGTCTTGTATCCGGCGCAGCGCTGGCGCAAGGCAAGCCCGTCGTACAGTTCATCGCTACCGGCGGCACCATTGCCATGAAAGTCGATCCCGTGACAAAGGGAGTCGTCCCTGCAATTTCTGGCGACGACCTGATGAAAACCGTGCCCGATGCGGCCAAGTACGCAACCATCGAGGTCAACAATTTCTCCAACATGTCGGCCAACTACGTCGAGCCGAAATGGTGGTCGCGCCTGACCAAGGCGGTCGATGACGCCCTTGCCAGGCAAGAAGTGTCGGGTGTGGTGATTTCACAAGGCACGGACACGATGGAAGAGACTGCCTATTGGCTCGACCTGACAGTCAAGTCCGATAAACCCGTTGTATTGATTGGCGCCCAGCGCAACGCGTCGGAGTCTGACTTCGACGGGCCGCGCAACCTGCTCAACGCAATTCGTATTGCCACTAGCCCCGACGCCAAAGGCAAAGGTGTGATGGTGGCAATGAACAATCAGATCAACGCTGCGCGCAGCGTGACCAAAACCCATACCGGCGACGTGGAGACATTCAAGTCCGGCGATTTCGGTTTCCTGGGTGAAGTGTGGGATGACAAGGTGGTATTTTCACGTACGCCGTTGCGTCGTCAGCACATCGACATTGGCTCGGGCGACATGCCGCGCGTAGAAATCTTGCCTATGTTTGGCGGCGCCGACGGAGCGTTGATGCGCTACGCGGTAGACCAAGGCGCGAAGGGCATTGTGGTGCAGGCCGTAGGCATGGGAAACATGAATGTTTCCATGTTCGACGCAGTGAAATATGCCTTGTCCAAGAATGTTCCTGTGGTTATCTCGACGCGTGTGTATAACGGACGCACCATACCGCTATACGGTTTTCCTGGTGGCGGCAAGACGACCTTTGATGCCGGTGCCGTGATGGCAGGTGATCTGAGTTCGCAAAAGGCGCGCCTGCTCCTCATGTTGTTGCTGCACGAGGGAAAAACCAGCAAAAGCGAACTGCAGGCCGCGTTCGACCGTTAAGCGGGAGTGGTTGGCAGGTTGGTGGCTGGCCGCCAACCTTTGTCTGCATCCGAGTCTCTGATCCAGCGGTGGGAAAGCCCAAGCTGTCGCGAAATTTTTACCCTTCGTACAGACTTTATTGGCCATTATCAGTAGCCTGCTGCCGGAATTGTTTCGGCGTCATCCCGGTATATCGCTTGAACGCGCGGCTGAAATATGCCGGATCCTGGAATCCCAATTCGTAGGCAATGCTGGCCACGCCTGACGGTACGTAGGTCAGCTTGCGCCTGGCTTCCAGCATCAGGCGTTGCTGGATCATGTCGAACGCCGATTTGCCGGTGAGCCTGAGGCACAGACGGTTCAGGCGGCTTTCGCTGACGTGCAAGCGGTCAGCAAAGCGGCTGACTTGCCACTGCTCCTTGTAATGCTCTTCAACCGCAGCCCGAAAACGGCTGAACAGTTCGAAATCGTGACGGCCGGTACGGTCCGCCGAGCGGTGATCGGAATGCAGGCGTACCAGCAGCAACAGCACGCTACGCGCCAGCCATTCCAGCATCAGCGTATGTCCCTCACGCGGCCAGGATGCTTCCGTCATCAATTGCCGCAACAGGGCTTCAATCCGTTGCCGGGTCTCGTCGCTGGCGCTCAGATCGAGCGCCAGCGGTTCGACAAAGATGGTGGAAAACATCGCAGCATGGGCGCCGCTTTCGTCGCCAAACAGCAGATTCTGGTCTACCGTCAAGACAAAGCCTTGTGCTTCTTTCGAGAAATCGAAGCCATGCGCCACCGAAGGATGGATGGTGATGACCACAGGCCCCTCGCATTCCCAGAGCGCGGTGTCGATCTCGGCGCGTACCTCGCCGGCGAATAAAAACAGGATCTGGAACAGGCCCGGGTGGGTGTGGTTCTGGATATGCCAGTCGTGCAGCCGGCTACGGGTTTCTATCAATTCGATATGGACGAATTCAGCGTTCGTTATCGCCGTGTTTTCCCCATACAAAGCGAACTGCGGGATGTCTCTTGCTGCGGCTTCTTTTAGTGGCTGGCGGGCGCGCATATCTTGTCCTTGTGAAAAGGTGTCTGTCAAAATAGTACAAGTTTTTCTCCCTTTCATCCATTTTTTACCAAGCCTGCCTGGACTAGGATTTATAGCCAGCAGGGATTTAAAAAATTGATAAACATGGAGAAGACGAATGAAAACGCAAGTAGCCATCATCGGCGCCGGCCCCGCCGGCCTGTTGCTGTCGCATCTGTTGCACTTGAGCGGTATCGCATCGATAGTACTGGAAAGCCGCAGCCGTAATGACATAGAAGCCACTATCCGCGCCGGTGTGCTGGAGCAGGGAACCATGGATATCCTGACCGAGAGTGGCGTCGGCGCAAGGATGCAGCGTGAGGGTGTGGTGCACCATGGCATAGAGCTGGCCTTCGGCGGTCGCCGCCATCGTATCGACCTGACGGCGCTGACCGGGCGTGCAATTACCGTCTACGCGCAGCATGAAGTGATCAAAGACCTGGTCGCTGTTCGTCTTGCCGCTGATGGAAAAATCCTGTTCGAGGTCAGCGATGTCAGTCTGCACGACCTCCATGACGAGACGCCCTCGGTACGTTATACGCATCAAAGCGAGCCTGGCGTGCTCAGCGCCGATTTCATCATCGGTTGCGATGGCTTCCATGGTATTTCGCGGCCGGCGATTCCAGAGAATCCGCGCCAGGATTTCCAGCGCAGCTATCCCTTCGGCTGGTTCGGCATACTGGTCGAAGCGCCGCCGTCATCGGATGAATTGATCTATGCCCAGCACCAGCGCGGCTTTGCACTGGTCAGCACGCGCTCGCCGACGGTACAGCGCCTGTACTTCCAGTGCGACCCCAAGGATGACGTGAGCAACTGGTCGGATGACCGTATCTGGTCAGAACTGAACATGCGGCTGGCGTGTGAAGATGGCTGGGCGTTGAAGGAAGGCCGGATATTCCAGAAGAACATCATCGGCATGCGCAGTTTTGTTTCCACACCCATGCAATACGGACGGCTGTTCCTAGCTGGCGACGCCGCACATATCGTGCCGCCGACCGGCGCCAAGGGTATGAATCTGGCAGTGTCGGATGTGCGGCTGCTGGCGCGTGGATTCGAACAGTTTTACGGTAAGGGCAATCAAGAGTTGTTGGCCGGCTACACCGCAACAGCGCTCAAGCGAGTGTGGCGCGCGGAGCATTTTTCCTGGTGGATGACCAGCATGCTGCACACTTTCGCCGATGCCTCGCCGTTCCAGCAGGAGTTGCAGCGAGCCGAGCTGGAATATGTCGTCAGTTCACGCGCCGCCGCGACTGCGCTGGCGGAGAACTATGTTGGCTTGGCTATGTAAAACAGGAGTGTTTTGGGCGTTTATCGCACAGATTGTGCGATAAACGCTTGCCGCGCAACATCGCCGTCTTGATGCGCGCATGGGCAAGCCCTAGTATTCAGCAAACCGGAGGCACGCAAGGATTTGTGCGGGACATACCGGTTATAAAAAGCGGCGTTGAAGCACAAGCGGTCAGCTTCGGCGGCGTAAATATAAGAATAGGACATTCAGGAGACAACGTAATGCGCACCACCATGTGTTCGCGACAGCTTCGTGTCGTTTGCATCTTTCACTTACTCTCCGGGAGCGCGACATGAGCGCCCGGGCTGCTGTCGACGTCCAGAAATTCATCGACGAAAAACCATTTTCTCTCTATCAATGGCTGATCCTGGGGCTGTGTTTCCTGATCATCGCCATCGATGGCTTCGACACCGCGATCATCGGCTTCCTGGCGCCGGCGTTGAGCCAGGAATGGGGCGTGGAAAAGGCTGCTTTGGTGCCGGTGCTGAGTGCAGCATTGGTCGGCCTGGCGATAGGCGCATTGCTGGCCGGGCCGCTGGCTGACCGTATCGGCCGCAAGAAGGTGCTGCTGGCGTCGGTGTTGCTGTTCGGTTTCTGGACATTGATGTCGGCGTTTGCCGGTTCGATCCAGATACTTACCTTCTTGCGTTTCCTGACCGGGCTGGGCCTGGGCGCCGCGATGCCGAATGCGGTCACCCTGATGTCGGAATATGCGCCGCAACGCCGGCGCTCAATGATCGTCAACACCATGTTTTGCGGCTTCACCCTCGGCTCGGCGCTGGGCGGCTTTGTGGCGGCCTGGATGATTCCGCGCTACGGCTGGCACAGCATGTTCGTTGTCGGCGGCTGCCTGCCGCTGCTGCTGGCGCTGCTGTTATTGCAGTTGCCGGAATCGCCGCGTTTCATGGTGGTGCGGCGCTGGCCGGACAGCAAGATCGCCGCAGTGCTGAACCGGATCGCGCCAGGCTCGATCACCACTGAGGACAGTTTTACTGTTCCCGAACTGGTAGCGCTGGCCGGCAAGACTGTGCTGGCGGTGATTTTCTCGGCGCGCTACCGCTTTGGCACGGTCATGCTGTGGCTGACCTATTTCATGGGTTTGCTGATTTTTTACCTGCTTACCAGCTGGATGCCGACCCTGATCAAGAATGCCGGATTTTCACTGGCGCAGGCGAGTACCATTACCGCCTTGTTTCCGCTCGGCGGCGTGATCGGCACGCTGGCGGTGGGCTGGCTGATGGACCGCATGAGTGCGCACAAGGCGATAGCGATCACCTACGTGCTGACAGGCATTTTCGTCTATGCCATCGGTCACGGCACCGGCGACGCCGTGCTGCTCGGCGTGTTGATGTTTGTTGCAGGCCTGTGCATGAACGGCGCGCAATCCTCGATGCCGGCGCTGGCGGCCGGCTTCTATCCAACCCAGGGCCGCGCCACCGGCGTTGCCTGGATGCTGGGAATAGGCCGGCTCGGCGGAATTCTCGGCGCGGCGATCGGCGGCCAGCTGCTGCAATTCGGCTGGGGCCTGAGCGCCATTTTCAGCTTGCTGGCCTTGCCGGCCTTCGTGGCCGCCGCAGCGCTGCTGTTCAAGCATCTGCATCTGCGTGCACATGGGCAGCTCAGCATGAGCGGCTAAACACACTTAGAGGCTGTTGCGAAATTAACCTGGCGTTGTTGCCCTTGCAGGGCGCCCCCGGGCTTGCAAGCCCGGGCCGTTCCGCAGGCAGACGACAGTGTCGTCTGAAACCCCTGCAACACCCTCCTTGCCGTACTACTCGTACTGTCTTCGTCGGAGCGCCTAGCCATCTGTGTTCGCAACAGCCTCTTACTTAGCCGCGCTTGCGTTCTGCGAGCCGGCTTCCATGTCCTGCATTCAATGGCGAAGTTCGGCTTCGCCGGGACGCGCATTGCCATTTTTTCCTGCAGCACGCTTTCACTATAAAAAACTCCGGAGACAAAACCATGAAAAAAGCACTTGTTGTCCTTTCTGCCCTTTCTGTTCTTGCAGCGGTGGCCGGCGCAGCGCACGCGCAAAGCAGCAATGTCACCATCTACGGCATCGTCGATAGCGGCATCGAATTCGCCAATAACGGCAAGGACAGTATGAGCCGCGTGCAAAGCGGCAGCCTGGCGCAAAGCCGGATCGGATTCACCGGCAGCGAAGACTTGGGCGGCGGACTGAGAGCCTTGTTTACCTTGGAAAATGGTTTTAACGTCGACAACGGTACATTGGCGCAGACCGGCTTGCTGTTCGGCCGCCAGGCTTTCGTCGGCCTGGGTTCCAGCGCCGGCACCGTCACGCTTGGACGGCAATACGAACCGCTGCATTCGATGTACGTCAAGTTCACTACGCATGCGGTGGGTTTCGGCGATGGACCGGCGGCTTATGTGCCGGCCATTGAAGATGTGCGGCTGGATAATTCGATCAAGTATGTATCGCCGGTTTTCCATGGCGTGAGCATGACGCTGTTCTACGCTTTGGGCGAAAACACGACGGTGCCGGCGGCGAGCAAATCCTACGGCAACCTGTTGAACATCCAGGCCAACTATGACAATGGTCCGCTGGCAGCGGCGCTGAGCTACGTCTCCAAACGTAAAACCGCCGCAGCGCCGGACAACATCACTAAAAACATTGCGGCCGCTGTCTCCTACGATTTTTCGGTGGTGAAACCCTATCTGTTGCTGGAAACGGTGCGCAACGATCTCAGTAGCGCCGCTATTCCGAATTATGACTTCTGGTCCGTGGCGATGGATGTGCCCTTGGGCGGCGGCCGCCTGAATTTCAGTTACGGCAGCCTGAAAAACAAGAGCGCAGCCAACGCCAATTCGCGCAGCTACGGTCTGGTGTATGACTACGATCTGTCCAAGCGCACCACCTTGTACACCGGTTATTCAAGGGTCAATAACGATGCCGGCGCCGGGTTTGGCGTCGGTTCGGCGAACGGCAGCGAGGTCGCCGCAGCAGGCCTCGGCTCCGATCCGCGCGCGCTGATAGTCGGGATTCGCCACAAGTTCTAGGCCAGGCATGAAGAATCCGGCGGTATCGGTATCTAAACCGGCGCCGGATTGCATCTTTTTTTCATTCAGGGGCTTCCGGTTATAAAATGATGGTTTTCTCGAACGGATACTGTCATGCCACACTCTACCCACATCGGCGCCGCCGTCGCCATTCAAGATTTGCCCGGCTGGACTGCGGTTGAAGGCCGCGATGCGATTCAAAAGACTTTCCTGTTTGCCGACTTCAACGCCGCCTTCGGTTTCATGACCCGGGTCGCCTTGTTGGCAGATAAGATGGATCATCATCCCGAATGGTCGAATGTCTATAACCGCGTGGTCGTGCAATTGACGACGCATGACGCCAATGGCGTTACCGACCTCGATGTCCGTCTGGCCAAATTCATGGATGGCGCCGGCGCTGCCGCCAAGCATTGAAGCAGGCCGCCATGAACCAACCGGTTGCATTGATCACCGGCGCCGCCAAGCGGGTAGGGCGGGTGATCGCTGAGCGCTTCGCCGCGGCGGGCTATGCCGTGGTGGTGCACTACGGCGGCTCGCAGCAGGAGGCGCTGGAGACCGTGCAAGCGATTGAAGCCGCAGGCGGCGTCGCCATCGTACATCAGGCGGACTTGCAGTCGCCGTCGCAATTGACGGCGATGGTGGCCGCCGCTTATGACAGCTTTGGCCGGCTGGATGTGCTGGTCAATTGCGCCGCTATTTTCTTTCCGGATACGCTGGCCGATTTTGCGCTGGACGATCTGGAGCGCTCCTGGCAAGTCAATTGCCGTGCGCCGTTGCTGCTGACCCAGGCCTTTTACCGTCAAGCCAGCCAGCGCGCCCAGCAAGGCGTGGTGATTAATGTGGTGGACCAGAAGGTGCAGGCGAATTTTCATCCGGAAGATTTCAGCTATACGGTCGCCAAGGCAGCGCTCGGCAACCTGACTGCGATGCTGGCGATGTCTGCAGCTCCGGTGTTGCGGGTGAATGCGCTGTATCCTGGCCTGATGACGCCCAGCGGCGACCAGACCCAGGCCGATTTTGAGTACTCCTCGGCACGCTCGACGCCACTTGGCTATATTGCGCCGACCACGGAAATCGCGGACGCTATCTTGTTGTTGACAAGGCAATCATTTAACGGCGCTGAATTTACCGTTGATGCCGGGCAAAACCTGGTGCGGGTTGACAAGGATGTGATCAATCTTTATCGGGCGCCATAGATAACCGGAACGAAGATCAGGAGCGTGTGTAAGGAAATGGCTTGCAGTGCGACCAAGCTTCACATGACCAGCCGGGAGACACAGGTGCCTATCTTTATCAACATCGCAACTACTTTTGCACTGAGCGCGTTCGCGCTCGGTATTTCATCAACTACCCACGCCGCCGAATACGTGGCCCGGAGTCCGGCCAACAGGGTGGCACTGGTTGAGTTGTATTCCAGCGAAGGCTGCAACAGCTGTCCGCCCGCCGACCAGTGGTTGTCCAGGCTTGGCGCCGAGGCCAAACCGGACCGCGTGGTGCCGCTGGCCCTGCATGTCGACTATTGGGACAATCTCGGCTGGAAAGACCGCTTTGGCGATCATCGCTTCACCCTGCGGCAGCAGGAGCTCGCTGGATATACCAACAACAAAGTGGTATATACGCCGGAAATATTTGCCGGTGGCCGTGAACTGCGGCGCTGGAGTTCAGGCAGCGCTTTCGACGCGGCCATCGACAAAATCGCTGCGCAGCCGTCGCCGGCCGATATCGCGATCAAACTGACGAGCACTGCGGCGCGTGATTTTGATCTCTCCACCAGCATCAAACTGCGGCAGGACTCGAAAGATCCGCTTAACGCCTATGTCGCGCTCTATGAGAACAAGCTGGTGTCGAATGTGGCTGCCGGCGAGAACGGTGGCGTGACCTTGCATCACGATTACGTGGTGCGGCGCTGGCTGGGGCCGTTCGCCCTCAAGAACGGCATGGTGCAAGTCAACGAAAAGATCGCGCTCGACGGTATCGCCAAGGACTTGCGCGCCGATCGCTTCGGTATTGTCGCTTTCGTCCAGAATGCAAGCAGCGGGGAAGTGCTGCAAGTGGCGAGGCTGCCGGTAGATCACTGAGTCACCGAAAGAATGCAGCCTTCGCTGGTCCGGTCTAAGGATTCAGCACTGTCTCAACCGCCAAACCGATTTCCAGGATTTTTCTGTCCTGGTTGGCCACGCCCGCCAGCATCAAGCCAACCGGTGCTTCGCCGGCGGCGTGGCAAGGTAGCGAGAGCGCACAGCCATCCAGGAAATTGATCAGCGAAGGATTGCGCAAGATCATGCCGTTGGCGGCGAAATACGCTTCATCGCTGGCCTCCAGCGCGGCAATCGCCGGCGCTATGATCGGCACGGTCGGCATGATCAGAGCGTCGTAGCCAGCGATGCGCTGCTCGACTGCGGCGATCCATTGCTTGCGTGCGGCAAACAGGTCGATCAGGTCTGCCGCGCTGATTTCCTTGCCGCGCAAGATGCGTGAAATCACGCGCGGGTCGTAGCTGGCGGCGCGTTCTGCTATCAGTGCGCGGTGCCAGGCGTAGGCTTCAGCCGCGGTAAAGCCGCCTTTTGCGTTGATCGCCGATGCGCTGGCAAATTCCGGAATTTCTATCTCTTCAATCAGCGCGCCGGCTGCCTGCAGCCTTGTACGGGCACGGGAAAATGCCGCCGCTACCTGGTTATCCAGCCCGTCCAGCACCAGCGTGGTCGGCAATGCCAGGCGCAGTCCACGCAGCGGGAATGGCTTCAGCGCAGGTATCGATTCACCCGCGAGGATGGCGTCGAGCACCGCGCAGCAGCTAACGCTGGCTGTGATCGGACCAATTGAATCCAGTTGCGCCGAGAGCGGCAGCACGCCTTTCAGTGAAACCCTGCGCGCAGTCGGCTTGAAGCCGGTCAGGCCGCATAGTGCGGCCGGGATACGCACTGAGCCGCCAGTATCGGAACCGATAGCCGCCACCGCCATGCCATCGCTGACCGACACTGCCGCACCGGAGGACGACCCGCCAGGTATGCGTGCGGTGGCGCGGTCCCAAGGATTGCGCGGCGTGCCGTAATGTGGATTGATACCAAGGCCGGAATAAGCGAATTCGGTCATGTTGGTATGGCCGACGATGACGGCGCCGGCAGCAACCAGCCGCTGCACGACGACCGCGCTCGCGCCGGCTGGCGCGGCATCGCTCAATGCTACGGAGCCGGCTCGGGTAGCGCTGCCGGCGACATCCAGCAAATCCTTGACCGAAATCGGCAAGCCGTCGATTGGCGAGCGCACCTGGCCGCTGGCGCGCAACAGGTCGGACGCCTGCGCCGCCGCGCGCGCCGGAGCGGCATACACTTCGGTGAATACCCTACGGCCTTCGCCGGCCGGATCCAGCGCGCGCGCCAGCGCCGCTTCGGTGATATCCACCGAGCTGACGCTATTGTTGCGCAGCGCTTCAGACAGAGAGTGTAGAGTAGGCAGCTTGGTAGTCATAGATTCTCGCAAGTTAGATGAAGCAGGTTGGAGCCCCGCGGCTTACGCCACTTCCGGCAGCACTTCAACCTCGTAATGATGGCGCAGCGTACGTTGCCGGCGTGGATCGAACAGCTCCATTGTAAATGACTGTGCCGGACGGATGCAGCCGATCGCCGCCACGGTGCCGCATGTCATGCCGCTGCCGGCCGGCAGCAGCGCGGCGCCATGGGTGTACCCGGCGATCAGGTCTTGCGGCGTGCGCAGGGATGCCAGCGGACCTTCCTGGTACAGCACTTGTTCGCCATTCTCTTCGATATAGGAACGGATCACCAGTTCGTCCCAATATGCGGCGACGTCGGCCAGACGCCAGGCGCTGGTGGCTACCGGCTTTACGCAAGCTTGCTTCGACAACGCCACGCTGTGCGCCTCCAGCTTGCGGTCGGTGTGATCGGAGGCGATGCTGACGTACAGTTCTCCCTCGGCGGCGAAGACGAAGGTTTCTACTTCGCCGGAAGAATCCGGACCCACCACCTGCACCTGCGGCGCTTGCGTCAGCTGATTGCTGGCGATGCGGTAATACAGTGGCACCGCGCTTGGACGCGAGATGCCTAGCGCGGCCAGTTCTTCAATGTGATGCTCGATGGCGGCGTGGTCGCGTCCGGCCCAGCCGGCCACGATCAGGGTATGGATGTCGGTATCGAGTTGGCGTGAGCCTTGCTCGGTTTCTACCTGAAAAGAGATGTGCATGAAAATTCAACCTTAAAAAATAGAACGTGACGGTTCCGGCCGATGTGCCGGCCGTCACGCTGAGGAATAGGGATTAGCGGACTTTTTTGATAAACACCAGGACCAGCACGGTTGCAGTGAACTCCAGCGCTGCGACGAAATACAGTCCTGCAGACAGGCTGCCGGTAGTCGTCTTCAGCGAGCCGATCATGTACGGCGCGGCAAAGCCGGCCAGGTTGCCGATCGAGTTGATCAATGCGATGCCACCCGCTGCCGCTGTGCCGGTCAGGAACGCAGCGGGAATCGACCAGAACACGGGGAACGCCGCAAGGATGCCTGCTGCCGCCAAGGTCAGTGCGCACAACGCCAGCACTGCATTGCCAAGGAAAAATCCAGTCAATATGAGCCCGATGCTGGCCACCAGCGTGGCAATGGCGCAATGCAAGCGTCGCTCACCGCTCTTGTCGGAATGAATGCCGTTCCAGACCATGGCGATGGTGCCGGCCAAAAACGGGATAGCGGAGATCAGGCCAATCTGCAGATTGCCGACCACGCCGATTTCCTTGATGATCGATGGCGACCAGAAGGCGATCGTGGCATTGCCGCTGACCACGCAGAAATACACCGCTGCGCAGATCCAGACACGCGAATTCAGGCAAGCATCGCGCAGCGAAGCATGCTTGCCGCCGTGATTTTCCGCCGCCAGCGCGTTGCTCACAGCTTGCTGCTGGCTGGTAGTCAGCCATTTGGCGTTGACTGGCTTTTCCGGCAGGTAGATCAGTACGAGGATGCCAGCGATCACCGATGGTATGCCTTCCAGCAGGAACAGCCATTGCCAGTTGGCGAAGTGGCCAACGCCATCCATGGTGCTCATGATGAATCCTGCAATCGGGCCGCCGACTACGCCGGCGATGGCGAATGAAGTCATGAACAGGCCATTTACACGAGCCCTGCGCTCGGCGGGAAACCAGTAGGTAAGGTACAGCACGACGCCGGGGAAAAAGCCGGCTTCGAATACGCCTAGGAAAAAGCGGATGATATAGAACGCGGTTGGCGTCTTTACGTATACCATCGCCATCGAGGTCAGCCCCCACAGGATGGTGATGCGCGCCAGCGTTTTGCGGGCGCCGATTTTTTCCAGCAGCAGGTTGCTCGGTACTTCAAACAGGAAATAGCCGATAAAGAAAATGCCGGCGCCTAGCCCATAGACCGCTTCGCTGAATTGCAAGTCTTGCAGCATCTGCAGCTTGGCAAAACCGACGTTGACCCGGTCGATCCAGGCCAGCACGAACAGGAAGACTAGGAAAGGAATCAATCGCCAGGCGATTTTCTTGTAGGTCTCTTCCAGCGCTGCAGCGCTTGTATTGATATTGCTCATAGGATGTCACCCGATAATGGATTCTGCTTCGCCGCTGGCGGTGAAGGATGAAGCGGCGTTTCTATGACGGCCGTCACCGGCGCTTGCAGGCAAGTACCGGATGAATCGAGTATGCGTAAGGGGCTGGCGGCTGTCCAACAAGAAATTGTCAGCGCAATTGATTGAAAAATCTTATGAGCAAAAATGGGGCGCGCAGCAGGGCCGCGGGCATTATTGGTGCTTTGTTGCAACAGTGCGCATTACATGATTGGAAACTACATGGCTGAAAACTACATAGTTGGAAACGGTAGTTCCAGCGGCTCGGCCGGCAACCTGGCAATTTCCGGTCCCCAATTCAGTGCGAATTCAGAGGCGGTTTCCTGGGCGATGCTGGCGATGGTTTCGGTTAGTGCATTCTCTGGATCGTTGCGGAACGAGGCCATCAGCAGCAACGCTGGAAAATCGGCGTCAACCCGCAGTTGTTGCAGGCTGCCGTCGTTGAGTTCACGCTGGATGATCGCCGGCGGCACCACGGCGACGCCGAAACCGTCGCTGACCAGCCGGATCATGGTGGCCACCGAGGTGATGCAGTTGATATGCAGTGAACCGCGTTCGCTGTCGGAAAACAGTTGTTCGAGCAACATGTGCGGCCCGGAATTGCGGGCGAAGCTGACCAGCGGGAAGGCCGCCAGATCGGACAGGCTCAGGGTTTCGTTGCCGATATCGAGTTTGGCGCTGCCAACCCAGCGCATCGGGAATTCGCACAGTTTGAGATTGCGGATATTCGGCGCTATCACCGGCTCCGCCTGCAATACCAGGTCGAGATCGCCTTTGCTGAATTGTTCGCGCAGATGAATCGTGGTGTCGCTGGCGATTTCGATTTCCAACTGCGGAAACAACTTGTGGATACGGCCGATCAGGTCCGGGAACCAGCTATGCACGATCGATTCGATCACGCCTATCCGCAGCACGCCGGAATAGTTATCCTTGGCCGACATGTCGTCCTTCATTTCCCGCATCAGCTTGACGATGCGCTCGGCATATACCAGCGCCTTGCTGCCGTCGGTGGTCAGGGCTACTTCACGGGCGCCGCGATCGAACAGGCGCACGCCGAAATCCTGCTCCAGCGTAGCGATGCGGCTGGACACCGCCGCTTGCGTGGTATGCAGTTTTTCTGCCGTCAGCCGGAAATTCTTGAGTTTTGCCAGCCAGACGAAGGTTTCGAGGAAGCGGATGTTCATCGGTGATACCGGGAGGCGGTGAGGGAACAGGCTTTAGTGTAGCGCATCGCCGCCAGCCGGCCTATTCGTTATCCAGTGGCAGCTTGCTCTCGTCAGTCAGGGCGATGAAGCGCCGGAGCAAGGTACGCAGGGCAATAGTATCGACCATGCCGAGGCTGTTCAACAATTCCAGTTCGGTCTGTTTGCCGCTATCACCGATTGCCTGCGCCAGGTCGCGGCCGATTGCGGTCAGGTAAAACAGGCCGCGTTCGTTGCGTTCGCCTTTATCTACTGCAATGTCCAACAGGCCGCGTGCTGTCATGTCGTCCAGGACATTGATCAGCGGCGTATGGCCAGCGTAGGCGAACAGCCGGTTCAGCTCTGCCAAACTCCGGCCGTCACGCGCTGCCAGCGTGTTCAGCACGAAAAATTCAGCATCGTTCAAGCCCTTGGCTGCGCCGAATTCGCGCAACTTTCCGTATAAATGGAAATAGGCGCTGCCAAGCAGATAGCTCATCGAATTTTCATCGAAACTGCTCGATGCCGCAGTGGCCTTGATCAGGGCTTCTGCCTCATCGGCCAGTTCCTTGCGTGTGGCGATGGCGTAGTTACCGCGCTGGTAGACCAGCGGAGCGATATCTGAATGTTCAAAATGCATCACTTCGCCGACCATGATGATATGGTCGCCGCCATCATAGCGATAGGCCGTCTTGCATTCCATGCGAGTTGTGCAGCCGGCCAGCAGCGGCGCACCGCCCATGCCGGATTCGACGTGCAGGCCGGCGAATTTATCGTGGGCGCGTTTGCTGAAATGGGTGGCCAGCTGGTCCTGGTCGTGCGACAGGATATGCACCGCCCAATATTCGGCAACTTCGAAGGCTGCCAGACTGTTAGAGGATTTGGCCAGGCTCCACAGCACCAGCGGCGGGTCGAGCGAGACCGAGTTGAAGCTGTTGGCAGTGACGCCGACCAGTTTGCCGTCGGCCTGGCAAGCAGTAATGATGGTAACGCCGGTGGTGAAGGTTCCCAGGGCGTTGCGGAATTCACGTTGGTCGAACGAGGGTGACGGCTGATTTGCGATGGACATCTACGTTGCTTTCTAACGAATACTTTTTGGCATCATGTTATCAGGCTCTGCGCTGACGCGAGGGATTGTTTATGGTTAGCCTTATAGGTGGCAAGGTTTTCACATGCTACGATATCAATCTATTAATTTGCCGGGCGATGCCTGGCCATATACCAAGGGTCGTACGATGTGGATAGATACGCATTGCCATCTGGATGCCGCTGAATTCGGCGGCGCACAGGCGCAGATCGCTGCGGCTGCGGCGCAGCAGCAGGTAAAGTGGATCGTGATCCCTGCAGTGGAACGCGCCAATTTTGGAAAAGTTGCGGCGCTAGCCGCGCAAATACCCAATTGTACCTACGCGCTGGGCATACATCCGCTGTATGTAGAACACGCGGATGATGCTGACTTGCAGGCGTTGCGCGAGGCCATCGGCGCCGCCATGGCCGATCCGCGTTTTGTGGCAATCGGAGAAATTGGCCTGGATTTCTTCGTCCCGGGCATGGACCGTGGCCCCTTGCGCGAAAAGCAGGAACATTTCTATGTTGAGCAATTAAAGCTGGCGCGCGAATTCGGTTTGCCGGTCTTGCTGCATGTGCGGCGTTCGCAAGACATCCTGCTCAAATATTTGCGCCGGATCAAAGTACAGGGTGGCATTGCACATGCGTTCAATGGTAGTTTCCAGCAGGCCGAAGCGTTCATCGGCCTGGGTTTCCGGCTTGGCTTCGGCGGCGCCATGACATTTACGCGTGCACTGCAAATCCGTCGGTTGGCGGTTGATCTGCCGCTCGACGCCCTGGTGCTGGAGACCGACGCACCGGACATGTCCCCCGCGTGGCTGCACCCAGCCACCAACCAGCCCCAGGAAATTCCCCGTATCGGCGCTGTGCTGGCCGAACTGCGCGGCATGTCGCCGGCCGAACTGGCGCAGGCAACTGCCGCCAATGCCTGCGCGGCATTGCCGCGTCTGGCTGCGTTAATCTAAACACAGCAGGAATGCGCGCCTGATGCGAAGCGTCATCATTGGCTTTGTCATCGGTGTTGTTGTTTTGCAAATGCAGAGCGCATTGCCAGCGATCGGATTGTTGTGTGGTTTGACGGTGTTGGCGATATCGCTGGTTTTCGCCACTTATAAAATCTCCTATTGGCAGTTCAGGTTTTTCGCCAGAATGTTGGCGGGAATACTATTTGGAATCGTCTGGGCGGCATCGTTCGCACATTATTATTTGCAGCAAGAATTGGCGCCGGAATGGGAAGGGCGCAATGTCACCGTGATTGGTACAGTCGATAGTTTGCCATCGCATTTTGAAACGGGAGTTCGTTTCACTTTTTCCGTTGAAAAAATACTGGGGCAGAATGGCGAGTCGCCAGTGATTCCTCGGCGGCTGGCGCTAGCCTGGTATCGTAACGGCGACCAGGCGCTAGCGCCGCTGTCCCAACTCACTGCAGGCGCACGCTGGCAATTGACCGTGCGCTTGAAGCGTCCGCATGGCAACGCAAATCCTTACGCGTTCGATTATGAAGCATGGCTGCTGGAACGCAATCTGCGCGCCACCGGTTATGTCTATTCCGACCGCAACCAGAGTGCAAAGAATCAGCAGCTACAGCCGTTTGTATTCAGTGTCGGAAATGTGATCGAACGCTTGCGTGAGAGCTTGCGCGAGCGCATCCTGGACGCATTGCCCGAACATCGTTATGCTGGCGTGCTGGTCGCGCTGGCCATTGGCGATCAGCGCGCCATCGATCAGTCCGACTGGGAAATATTCAATCGCACCGGCATCAGCCATTTGGTCGCCATTTCCGGTTTACACATCACGATGATTGCCGGTATGTTCGCCGCCTGCATGGCGAGTTTATGGCGACGTTCCTTTTTCACCCGTGCCAGCTTACCGCTGCTGTTGCCGACGCAAAAAGTAGTTGCATTGAGCGGCGCCTTAGCAGCCCTGGTCTATGTATTACTGGCTGGTTTCGGCATACCGGCGCAACGCACTCTCTACATGCTGTTGGTGGTGGCGCTGGCCTTGTGGAGCGGCCGTATCGCCAGCGTTTCGCACGTACTCTGCTTTGCGCTCGCAGTCGTGCTGCTGATCGATCCGTGGGCAGTGCTGTGGCCCGGATTCTGGCTATCGTTCTGTGCGGTCGGCGTGATCCTGTATACCAGCGTTGGCCGCAGGCTAGCGGTTACCAGCGACACCGGCTCAATCCTCGCCAAATGGTGGCGAGGATTGCGTGCTGCCGGAGCTACCCAATATGCGGTGACCATCGGCCTGTTGCCGCTGACGGTCTTATTGTTTGGCCGCGTATCGTTGATTTCGCCCTTGGCCAATGCCGTGGCGATTCCGTTGGTAGGCCTGGTCGTCACGCCTCTGACGCTGATCGCGAGCATGTTGCCGGCGCCGCTGTCGGTCTGGCTGTGGCGCGTCGCTCATACGCTGGTAGAGCAGTTAGCACTTCTGCTAGGCTGGTTGAGTACGTTGCCATTTGCCGTGTGGCAGTCGGCGACGCCGCAAACTTGGACATTTGCCCTGGCGCTGCTTGCTACCCTGTGGTTACTTGCGCCGCGCGGCTGGCCGTTACGCTGGTTGGCGCTGGCCGGCTGGCTGCCTTTGTTGCTGGATAACGGTAGCCGTCCGGCTGCCGGCGAAATGTGGGTTACCGCTCTCGACGTCGGCCAAGGTATGGCTGTACTGGTCGAAACCGCAGATCAACGTTTGCTGTATGACAGCGGCCCCTATTATTCGCCCGGATCGGACGCCGGCAGCCGCGTCATTGTTCCTTACCTGAGAGCGCGTGGCATCACGGCGCTGGACGCCATGGTGATTTCGCATGTCCACAACGACCATGCCGGCGGCGCCTTGTCGGTCATGGATGCCGTCAAGGTCGGCGTTGTGTATTCATCGCTGCCGCCGCGGCACCCGATTGTCAAGGCCGCTTCCGATCATCAACATTGCCACGAAGGGCAGGCGTGGCAATGGGGGAAGATGAAGTTTGAAATGTTGTATCCGAATATTGAACAGTACCAGGCATCGGCAGCGCAACAAAAAAGCAAGCCGCACATGGTCAGCTGCACGCTCAAGGTCAGCCATGGCCAGCATACCATTTTGCTGCCCGGGGATATCGAAGCCGCGCAGGAGCGGCAGTTGGTCGCCCGTTATGGTGAGGATTTACGGTCCACTGTGCTGCTGGCCCCGCACCATGGCAGCGGAACGTCATCTACGGCGGCGTTCCTGGCGGAGGTCGATCCGGAAATCGTATTGTTCCAGGTCGGGTATCGCAATCGGTTTCATCATCCTAAACAGCAGGTGGCGGAACGTTATCGGGAACGCGGCGTGACGGCTTTCCGGAATGACGAGGGAGGAGCGATTTTGTTGAAATTCGGGGATGATGTGATGGCGGATACTTACAGGAACCAGCATCGCCGGTATTGGTATGGGCGTTAAGCCGAAAACTGGTAACCGACATTCCGGCTGACTGCGCTACAGCACTGCGACCGCTTGGCCTCGTTGCTGTGCTAGGCACTTGTCCACTTGATTCTTGGGAGTACGTTGAATCCTGCGAAGCAGCTCAATTGAAACATCGTTCACTTTGTGACGATCCTGCAATTCCTCCAGCAACCGGACAAGGAGACTCGCTGCCATCTCCGCATCGGCCAGTGCTCGGTGATATCGGCCAGCAATCGGGAGACTCGCGTATTCAACCAGAACGCTAAGTTTGTGGCTGGGCGCGAGCGGCAAGAGCCGGCGCGAAAGCAGTAGGGAGCAGACGAACTCCTGCTGTCGGCTCCGCTGAATGCGCGCTAGTTCGGCATCCCAAAACTTGCAATCGAACGATGCGTTGTGAGCAATTAAGGGGTAGTCGCCGACAAAGTCTGATACTTCCTGCATAACCTCTGCTGCCGGAGGCGCCTTACGAATCATCGCATCAGAGATTCCCGTCAGTCCTTCAATGAACGACGGGATGCGAACTCCTGCATTCATCAGACTCTGATACCGGTCGACGACTTTCCCATTCTCCAAAATCACAGCGGCAATCTCCGTTGCGCGGTCACCTTGTGCTGGTGACAAACCGGTTGTTTCAAAATCGATTACTGCAACGACTTCCATGCGCCTCTTCCTCTAAACTTAATTTCACTGGGCTGCTCCCCAAGATGTATCAGCAGAACTCCATTCCCAACAACGCGGGCGGCAAAGTCCTGCGTGTACTGACGACGCTCCTTTCCAAGAGCTTGGCTACTCGCGGTGTTCATTCAATCCTTGAGGAGAAAGAGCTTCTAGCAGAAGTGGTTGAAAGTGGTTGAGACTGATTGCATATGGCCACTTTGAATCACTGTCCGACTGTCACGCATCAGCAGCCTGGTTCCAGTCGCTTTGTCCAGCGCGAAAGATATCATGAACCTGACGTTTCCCTCTATTGATTCAGCCGGCGAACCGATAAAAGCAGATGAACGTTCGGCGACACGCAGCGTAGGTAATCTCGGGTAAACTGCGGGCGCCAAGGCGATACCTGCCCAATCGATCCCCCACCATAGACGCTGTTTCACATGGCGTTGCCTGTTGGCTTCTGGAACGGCAACAAACTGTGGCAGCGTTGACGAAACCGCTGCTGGCGTCTACCGATATCAATCCCTTTTAGATATATACACTTGCAAGACGACCGTAACACTTTAAAGCTATCCCATGGCCGCTAAACCAGCACACGATCATACCGGGTGGGCTGCCGGGGTCATTGCTGCAGCCATGGTTTCCCAGGCAGGCATTGCAGGCCCATTTTATATTTGGAGCTTCCTGGCGCTCTTGACGGGATACTCCGGCGGCGGCGCTCCCGACTGGATGGAGCTATCCTGGTGGCGGTCAGGCAGCGGCCGCTATTCATGGATTCCGCATCGGACGCTCACGCACTGGGGTATTGCCTGGATTGCCTTGCTAGTGTTGTCATACAAGGCGCTACCTTACTTTCACTGGATGGCCCTCGTTTTTGGTTTTGCCGTCGGCGGCATCATGCATCTCCTGGCAGACTGGCCAAATCCGCTGGGTGTGCCGTGGTTGTGGATATCCTGGCGTCATTCCTTGAATCTATGGAAAAGTGGCCGCTGCGACTGGATTGTTACCAGTGCCGCCTGGCTTGCCGCCGCAACGGTGGCGGACCGAGCATGGTTCCACTCCGTCGCCTTGCACTATGTCGAAGGTCTGACCCGGGTAGCCATGAGGTAGGCATAAATTTTATCCGTGACAGAACGGTATATTGTCCCTGCTAGTTCAGGCTTCGTGCCTTAGACGACGAAGAATTCGTTACTGGCGTCATTGAGGCACTATCGGCCGAAGCGATTTTTTTGGACCCGATTCCTATTACTTTGAAGCAGCCGCGACCAATGGCCTGTGCAAGCGTGGTAATACGCACAGCACCATAAGCGCCAGCACTGCCGACAATGACGCTATCACGCTCATGCCGCTCAGCCTACCATCCGCCGTCTCGCCCAGCATCAAGCTGGAAGTTATTGCAGCAGCAGTGATCGCCAGATCCTGCACGATGTTTTGCAAGGACATGAAGCCCGCCCGTTCATGTGGAGCTGGCACCTGGCTGGTGAGAGCGGCCAGGGTGACGTTGCGGCCGGCGTTGCCTGCCATGAACAGTACGAAGGGTAGCACCAGCGGTAGCGCATCGAGGCCGAAAAACGGCGTGAGACCGGCGCAGAAGGCGAGCGAGGCAATGGCTGCCGCTGGCATAGGTCCGGCGCGGTCGGCCAGGCGGCCTAGCAACTGAACCGTCACCATCGCCGTGATGCCGCCGGCGAAGTACAGCATGCCTAGGCGCTCACGCGGGAAACCGAGGTTCAGCAGCAGGTAAGCGGAGAATTGCGGGATCACCAGGAAGGCGGAGAATTGGCTGAGCGCCTGCACCAGGCAAGCTGTGCGGACTGCAGGCTGGGCCAGCAAGCTCCGCGCCGAGACCGGGTGTTTGCGCGGATGCGTAAGGTGGGCGCGCAAGCTGGGCAGGCGCCATGCCGCCAGCAGCCAAACCAGCGCAGCCAGTCCGGCGACGGCATAAAACGGCAAGCGCCAGCCGCCCCAGCGCGCCAGTTCCAGCGCCAGCGGAACGCCAGCGATGACCGCGACCGAAAACCCTAGCATGACCTTGCCGATGGCGCGTCCGCGCCGTTCCGGCGGCGTGCTGTCGATGATGATCGCCATTCCCAGTGCGATCGCCGGGCCGCCGCACAAGCCGGTGAGGCCGCGCGCCAGCATTAACGTCCACAGGCTGCTGGCGAAGGTGGCCGCCAGCGTGCACAGGCCGACGGCGCCGAAAGCCAGCAGCAAGACAGATCTACGATCGAAGCGATCCAGCAGACGTACCGAGAGTAATCCTGAAACTACAGCGGCAGAGGTGTAGGCCGCGGACAGCCAGCCTAGTTTGTCGCTGGGGAAAGCCAGCGCCTGCGCCAAGTCGGGGCCGAGCGGCAGCAGCATGATGAAGTCGAGGATGTAGATGAACTGGATGGCGGCGACGATGGCAATGGCCTGGGTGGGTGACAGCTGTTTCATTGCATTCCAGTGGTGCATGTATGGGGAGCGGTATCGGTATTGATGCGGGTCGGCAAAGCGTCGCGCAGTTGCGCGGCTGCATCGCGCAGCATGGCGGCGGTGGCGTCCCAGTCGACGCAAGCGTCAGTTACCGAGCAGCCGTAGCGTAGCTGTGTCAGGTCGGATGGAATTGGCTGGTTGCCCGGCTCCAGGAAGCTTTCGATCATGCTGCCGAGGATGCTGCGGTTGCCCCGGCGGATCTGGTGTACCAGGTCGCTCAGCACTGCTGCTTGCCGCCGGTGATCCTTGCTGGAATTGCCGTGGGCGCAATCGATGATGATGTTGGGCGCCAGCCTGGCCTTGGCCAGAGCGCCTTCAGCCATGGCGACGCTGACGCTGTCGTAGTTGGGACGGCTGCTGCCGCCGCGCAGCACTAGGTGGCTGTGGGCGTTGCCGCGGGTGCGAATGATGGCGGCGCGGCCGTCGCTGTCGATGCCGAGGAAGGCATGCGGGCGCGAGGTGGACAAGATCGCGTTGACGGCGGTTTCGACACCGCCGTCGGTGCCGTTCTTGAAACCGACCGGCATCGGCAGGCCGGACGACATCTCGCGATGGGTTTGCGATTCTGTGGTGCGGGCGCCGATCGCCACCCAGCTGATCAGTTCTCCCAGGTAGTGCGGCGAGACCGGGTCGAGCGCTTCGGCGGCGGCCGGTAAACCGAGCCGGTTGACTTCCAGCAGGAAGTTGCGGGCGTGTTGCATGCCGTCGGCGATGCGGAAAGTGTTGTCCATGTCAGGATCGTTGATCAAGCCTTTCCAGCCGATGCTGGTGCGCGGCTTTTCGAAATACACACGCATCACGATGTACAGCGTATCGGCCAGTTCCGTCGCCAATTGTTGCAGCCGGTGCGCATATTCCAGTCCAGCCTTCGGATCATGGATGGAGCAGGGGCCGACCACTACCAGCAGGCGCGGATCGCGCCGCTCCAGGATATTGCGCACCGTGCGACGGCCGATGCTGACTGTTTGCGCGGCTAGCGCATCAATCGGCAGCTGCTTGCGCAGTTCGGCAGGCGAGGGCATGGGATCGATGCCGGCAAGGTTGAGGAAATTTTCTTCGTCGACGACAAGTTGGTCTCTTTTCATGAGGGTGCTCAGTAGGTGCGGCTGCGGTGGCAGCACGAATTGCGGGGCTGGATGCGAGATGAACGGCATGTCTGGAATGGATATTAATTCCATTTGGTTAATAAATCAATTGCAAATCATTATCATTTGCATTTACAATCCGAATTACATTTGGTTACACAGGGCTCGTTTGCGCAAGGCCCCCGTCTGCCCGATCTGCATTGGGCGGGGCGGGTAAACAGCGCGGATTTCATCGCGCAGCAGGCAATCCGGACAGTCCCGTGCGGACGCGGCATTCGCCTTGCTGGCGAACAGGGCAATCATTCATCCGGCTAGCGGAATGCCATGCCATCACCGTTAATTGCGAGGATCGTCATCATGAACGACAGACTTCATCATGGTTTTTTAAAGCAGGCTAGCGCCGCGGATCTGCTTCAGCACTACCAGGCAGGGGCGACATTTTTTGCATCGCCTCGGCGTTCCCTGTTGGCGCACGGCGTCAAGGTGGTCATGCCGCCATGCGAACCTGGCCAGATCGCTGCCAATGCGGCAGCCTGGCTCAAGGAAGCCGGGCGCGAAGGCTTGCCGCCTGCCGTGCTGATGGGGGTGCTGCCATTCCGTCTGGACGGCAGTTCAGCCTCGCCCTATCTGTACATGCCGCAGCAGCTAGCCAGCGGCGCTGGCGTCGACAGTGCGGTGGCGGCCCTGAATCCGGCGGGCCAAACCACTGGCGCCCAGTTGTCGACGCCGCCATTGATGCAGCCGACGCCAGAAGGTTATCGCGACAATGTGCGTAGTGCGCTGGCTGCCATACGCGATACTCGCTTTGCAAAAACCGTACTGTCGCGCTCGTTGACGCTGGATGCCCAGATCGACATTCCAGCTTTGCTACAACGGTTGGCGGCGCGCAACCTGCGCGGCTATACCTTCGCTGTCGATTTGGCCGAAGCTGAAAAAGACGGCGCGCATCGCACCATGATCGGCGCCAGTCCCGAACTGCTGCTGGCGCGTTATGGCCGCGAACTGGTGTCTCATCCTCTGGCCGGTTCAATTCCGCGCAGCGCCGATCCGGTCGAGGATCGCCGCCGTGCCGATGGCTTGCTGCAATCGGTCAAGGATTTGCATGAACATGCGCTGGTGGTTGACGCAGTGGCGGCCGCCATGCGGCCGTATTGCAAGAACCTGAAAGTACCGGCGACGCCAAGTTTGCTGGCGACGCCCACCATGTGGCACCTGGGTACGGAGGTGCGCGGCGAGCTGGCCGACCTCGCCACCACCTCGCTGGAAGTGGCGCTAGCCTTGCACCCAACGCCGGCGGTTTGTGGCCATCCGGCGGCGCCGGCAGCCAAGTTCATCGCAGATACGGAGGGGTTCGACCGCCGTTATTTCGCCGGCCTGGTGGGATGGTGCGATAGCCAGGGCGATGGCGAATGGGCGGTGACCCTGCGCTGCGCCGAGGTCGGCTCCGGCAGCGCGACCCTGTATGCCGGAGCCGGCATCGTTGCCGGCTCAGAGCCGCAGCTGGAACTCCTGGAAACCTCGGCCAAGCTGCGCACCATGCTAGCGGCGATGAATCTGGAACTGATGCTGGAAGACGAGCAGGTCAAGGCGGCGTCATGAGCAAAGCCGACCAGTCCGGCTATTTGCCGGGATTTACACCCTGGCCGGAGCAGGCCGCGGCGGCTTACCGCACCGCCGGCTACTGGACCGGAGAGACCTTCGGCGCCATGCTGCGCCGGCGCGCGCAGCTATTTCCGGCGCGCCTGGCGCTGGTATGCGGCGCGCAGCGCTGGAGTTATCCTGAGCTGGATCGTCGCAGCGACCAGCTGGCGGCGGGTTTCAACCGGCTCGGCATCCGCCCGCGCGACAGGGTGGTGGTGCAATTGCCAAACATCGCCGAATTTTTCGCCGTATGCTTTGCCTTGTTCCGGCTGGGGGCGGTGCCGGTGCTTGCCTTGCCGGCCCATCGGCGCACCGAGATCAGCTATTTTTGCGCGCACAGCGAAGCTACTGCATACATCATCGCCGATATTGACGGCGGCTTCGATTATCGCCAGCTGGCGCGGCAAGTCCAGGCCGAGCAGGCTGGCCTGCGACACGTGATCGTCGTGGGAGAGGCGGAGGAGTTTTGCGCGCTTGACAGCCTGTATGACGATCCCGCTACATTTCCCGAGCCACGCGCCGACGATGTCGCCTTTCTACAGTTGTCCGGCGGCAGCACCGGCCTGCCCAAGCTGATTCCACGTACGCCCGACGATTACCTGTACAGCATCCGCGCCAGCGCCGACATCTGCGCCCTGACGCCGGACACTGTCTATCTGTGCGCATTGCCGGTGGCGCATAACTTCACGCTCAGCTCTCCCGGCACGCTCGGCGTCCTGTATGCCGGCGGTTGCGTGGTGATGGCGCGGCGCGCCAGCCCGGATGACGCTTTTCCATTGATCGAAGCCGAGCGAGTCACGCTGACTTCACTGGTGCCGCCGCTGGCGATGGTGTGGCTGGACGCGGTAGGAAACGGCGATCGGCGTCACGATTTGAGCAGCCTGAAGTTGTTGCAGGTAGGTGGTGCAAAATTCACTGCAGAAGTGGCGCGGCGCGTGCAGCCGGTATTGGGCTGTGCATTGCAGCAGGTGTTCGGCATGGCCGAAGGGCTGGTCAACTACACCCGCCGCGATGACAGCGAAGAGCTGCTCGCCTCGACTCAGGGGCGGCCGATTTCCGTTGCCGACGAAGTGCGCGTAGTGGACGACGAAGACCGTGATGTCGTACCTGGCGCGATCGGACACTTGCTGACGCGTGGCCCCTACACCATCCGTGGTTATTACAAGGCGGATGAGCACAATGCGCGCGCCTTCACCGTCGACGGTTTCTATCGTACCGGCGACCTGGTGTCGCAGTTGCCGTCCGGTCACCTGGTGGTGGAAGGCCGCGCCAAGGACCAGATCAACCGCGGCGGCGACAAGGTGGCCGCGGATGAAGTCGAAAACCATTTGCTGGCGCATCCCGCTGTGCACGACGTCGCCCTGGTGGCGATGCCGGACGCCTACCTCGGTGAGCGCAGCTGCGCCTTCGTGATCGCGCGCGGCGAGACGCCACGCGCCATGGAACTGACCGGCTTCCTGCGCGAGCGCGGCATCGCGCACTACAAGATTCCAGACCACATTGAATTCGTCGACCGCTTTCCCAAGACCGGCGTAGGCAAGGTCAACAAGCGCGTCTTGCGCGAACGCATTGCAGAACAGCTGGCCAAGGCCGGCTCCCAATCTTAACCATTGAACAGATCCAGACATCATCATGAGTATTCCAAGAATCGCTTCCTATCCAATGCCAACTGCTGGCGCCATGCCCACCAACCGCGTCGACTGGAAACCGGATGCGGCGCGCGCCGTGCTGCTGATCCACGACATGCAAGAATATTTCCTCGATTTTTACGATAACCAGGCAGAGCCTATCCCGGCCTTGCTGGAACATATCGGTCGCTTGCGCGCCGCCTGCGACGCCGTCGGCGTGCCGGTGGTGTACACCGCGCAGCCTGCACAGCAAGCGCCGCAACAGCGCGGCCTGCTGCAAGACTGGTGGGGCCCCGGCTTGACTGCGCAGCCGTATCGGGCGCCGGTGGTGGCGCCGCTGGCGCCGCGCGAACAGGATACCGTGCTGGTCAAGTGGCGCTATAGCGCCTTCGTGCGCAGCGACCTGCTGCAGCGCATGCAGGCGCAGGGTCGTGATCAGCTGATTGTGTGCGGCGTGTATGCCCATATCGGCTGCCTGATGACTAGTGCAGACGCGTTCATGAACGACATCCAGCCATTCCTGGTGGGCGATGCGCTGGCCGACTTCTCCGCCGAACAGCACGCCATGGCGCTGGATTATGTATCGCAACGCTGCGGTGTGGTCAGCAGTGCGCAGGATGTGATTGCAGCGTTGCAACCGACTCCCGCCAGTATCTTGCCGGTCAGCCTGGCCGCGTTGCAGGCAGAGGTTGCGCAGTTGCTGCAGATGCCGGCCTCCGATCTGCACTCTGACGATCATCTGCTGCACGCAGGCCTGGATTCGATCCGCCTGATGAGTTTGGTCGAGCGCTGGCGTCGTGGCGGGTCCAGCCTCACTTTCGTCGACCTGGCTGAAAAGCCGACGCTGGCCGACTGGTGGGGCCTGCTGGCGCAGCCGCGGAGCAACTAGGATGGATATCGCTCGCAAGGAGCCGCTGGATGAAGCGGCGCCGCTGCCGCTGTCGGCGGCACAGTACGGCATCTGGCTGGGCCAGCAACTGGCCCCCGAGAGTCCCGCTTATTGGACCGCCGAAGCGGTAGAAATACATGGTGCGCTGGAACAGGCGACCTTCGTCGCGGCGTTGCAGCAGGCGGTGGCTGAGTGCGATGCCTTGCATCAGCGCTACGCCAGCGACGGTACGCAGGTCCGGCAAACGCCGGCCATCGAGCGCGACTGGCAGCTGGAGCAATTGGATTTCAGCGCTGCCGACGCGCCGTTTGAAGCGGCGCAACGCTGGATGCAGGCCGACCTGTTGCAGATCGCAGACCTGGAGCGTGGCCCCTTGTTTGCTAGCGCGTTGCTGCGACTGGGCGCCGCGCGCACGCTGTGGTATCTGCGTGTTCATCACGTGGCGCTCGACGGCTTCGGCTATGCCTTGCTGGCACAGCGCGTAGCCGACCTGTATTCGGCCAACATCGCAGGCAAGGTGCCGCCGCCGGTGCGCTCCAGTGCACTGGCGCCGGTGGTGGTGGAGGACAGGGATTACCAGGCTTCCTCTGCTTATGTACGTGATCGCGATTTCTGGTGCGAGCGCCTCAAGGATGTCCCGGCGCCGGTGCTGCTGGCGCCGGCCAAGCCGGTAGCGCATAGCGTGCGCCGTTTGCGTTGTACTCTGCCGGCCACTAGCTTGGCCGCATGGCAGGCCGCCGCCAGTGCTGCCGGGGTCGACTGGAGCGCCTGGCTGATTGCCGCCATCGCCGCCTGGTTGCAGCAGCGGACCGCCGCGAACGAAATTACCTTGGGTTTGCCGGTGATGGGACGGCTTGATTCCGTGTCGTTGAGCGTGCCGTGCATGGTGATGAATATCGTGCCTTTGCATCTGCGGATCGATCGCAACGTAGGACTGGGCCAACTGGCGCAGCAGGTCGCTGTTGAAATGCGCGCTTTGCGGCCGCACCAGCGTTATCGCTATGAACAACTGAAACAAGATCTCGGCCTCAATGAGCGCAGCCGCCGCCTGTTTGGCGCGGTGATCAACCTGATGCCGTTCGACCGGCCGCTGGCATTCGGCGGCCTGAGCGCGCATTCCCATCCCATCTCGGCCGGCCCGGTGGAAGATCTCTCTATCGTGGTGGCGCCCGGCGCCGATGGCGTTCGGCTGGATGTCGAAGCCAATCCCGATGCTTACGACAGCGCCACGCTGGCTGAGCTGCATGCCAGCCTGCTGGCGATGCTGGATCTGCTGGCAGACCCGGCGCGAAATGCTACGCTGCCGCTGGCTGCACTGGATACCGCCGAACCGGCGCTGCTGTCCGGCCCCGTATTGGGCCAGCCGCCGGGAGCGGTACTGGACGCCTTGCGCCGGCATGCCGCCAATACGCCGGATCAGCTCGCCCTGGCGCAGGACGATGTGACGCTGACTTATGCGGAACTGCTGGCGCGCGTGCAGCAACTGGCCGCCCGTTTACATGAACGCGGCGTGCAGCCGGACAGCCGTGTGGTGTTGCTGTTGCCGCGTGCACCGGATACGGTAGTGGCTTTACTAGCCATCCTGTGGGCCGGCGCCGGCTATGTGCCGCTCGATCCCGACGGCCCGGCGCTGCGCATCGCCGCAGTGCTGGAAGATGCCCGACCGTTGCTGGTGCTGACGCAGCGTCGCCATGCCGGCAAGGTCGACGCCGGTTTGCCGCTGCTGTGCCTGGACGATGGCGACGAGTCGCACATTGCACCCCTGAGCGAGCCTGTCACCGTCGCCGCGGATGCGCTGGCGTATGTGATCTACACCTCCGGTTCCACCGGCCGGCCGAACGGCGTCATGATCGGGCGCGACGCCCTGGCGCATTTTGTGGCCGGAGCTACGGTACGTTATCAGCTCTCGGCGCGGGACAGGGTGTTGCAGTTTTCACCGTTGCATTTCGACGCCAGCGTCGAAGAAATTTTCCTGAGCCTGTGTAACGGCGCCAGCCTGATCCTGCGCAACGACGAGATGCTGGAATCGCTGCCGCGCTTCTTGCAGGCTTGTGCGCGACTGCAGGTCAGTGTGCTGGACTTGCCGACGGCGTTCTGGCATGAACTCAGTTTTTGCATCAGCCAGCATGAGGCGGCCTTGCCAGATAGCGTGCGGCTGCTGATCATCGGCGGCGAGGCGGCGCTGGCGGAGCGGGTGACGCGTTGGCGCAATTCGGCGCCGCCGCATGTCGTGTTGCTCAATACCTACGGCCCCACCGAAGCCACTGTGATCTGCACTACTGCGCAACTGGCTGGTCCAGAAGCGCTTGATTTTGAAGGCGACATGGTGCCTATCGGCCAGCCCTTGCCGGGCGTGGCGATTGCGGTGGTCGATGCTGCCTTGCGTCCTGTAGCGTACGGCGCAACGGGTGAACTGTGTTTGCTGGGCGGTGGACTGGCGCGCGGCTATCTTGGCCGTGAGCAGCTGACTGCGCAGCGCTTCGTGCAATTGGAAACTGATGGGCAACAGGGCGGCCGCTGCCGTGCCTACCGTACCGGCGACCGCGTGTTGCTGGGCCATGACGGACAGCTGCGCTATCTGGGTAGGCTGGATGATGAGTTCAAGCTGAGCGGCCACCGCATTGATCCGCTGGAAATCGAAGCTGCCTTGCTGCAATACCCCGGTGTACGCGAAGCGGCGGTCGTGGCGCAAGCGCTGGCAGATGGCGGTAAGCGGCTGGTGGCTTGCCTGGCGATCGAACCGGCCTTGCCGGCGCCGGCAGTATTGCAGGCTTTCCTGGCTGAACGTCTGGCGGCGGTAGCGGTGCCAAGCTGTTACCTGGCTTTGCCGCAGCTGCCGCGCAACGCCAACGGCAAGATCGATCGCAAGGCGTTGTCTGCCTTGCCTGCAGAGATCGAGGTTGAGCAGCCTGACGTTGCCGCCAGCAAGCTGGAGCAAACCGTGATGGCAGTCTGGCGTGAGGTGCTGGGCGTGAACACGGTGCGGTTGTCGGATGATTTCTTCGCACTCGGCGGCAAGTCCCTGCAGGTGATCCAGGCAGCTAACCGGCTCGGCATCGTCCTGCAGCGGGAAATCGCCGTGTCGGCATTATTTCGCCATCGCACGGTGACGGCGCTGGCGCATTCCCTCAGTACGCTGGCCGGCCATCCGCCGCCGCCGGCCGCAGCCGGCTCTGAGTTTGCGCCTTTGCTGGTCATCCAGCGCGGCGTCGGCCCGGCCCTGTTTTGCGTACATCCGGCGGAAGGCTTGTCGTGGTGCTACCTAGGCCTCACCATGCAGCTGCCGGACATGCCGATCTACGGTTTGCAGGCGCAAGGCATCAGCGGCGTTGCGCCGGCGTCGGTCGGCGAGCAGGTGGCTGGCTACCTGGCGTTGCTGCGCGGCGTACAGCCGCAGGGACCGTACCGGTTGCTGGGATGGTCGTCGGGCGGCGGTATCGCCCATGCGCTGGCGGTCAAGCTGCAGGCGGCAGGAGAGGAAGTATCCATGTTGGCGATGATGGATGCCTATCCCAGCGATATCTGGCAGGGCAAGCCGTTGCCGCAGGAGCGCGATGCCTTGCTGACCTTGCTGGATGTGATCGGCGCTTCGCCGCTGGACGCCAATGGCGATGCCCTGTCCGAAGAGGCCATGCTGGCGCGCTTCCGGCAACCGGACAGTACCTTGGCGAACGCCGACGATGCGCGCATGGCGCGGCTGTTGCAGACGGCCTTGCATGGCATGTTGCAATACCGTGACCTGCGGCATGAATCCTACCGAGGCGATTTGCTGTTCTTCCATGCCTCGCGGCGCACCCCGGAAGCACCTGACTGGCGCGGCTGGCAGCCATATGTGGAAGGCCGCATGGAGCGGGTCGAGATCGACAGCACCCATATCGGCATGAGCAAGCCGGCACCGCTGGCGCATATCGGCCGCGAGCTGGCCAGGCGTCTGAGCCTTCAAACCATGAGGAAAAATGATCATGAGTAAAACTCCTGTTTCTGCGGCCACGCCGCGTACTCCGCCGCGCATGCTGCGCGTGCGCCGCACTCTGCAACTGACGCCGCACATGCGCCGCATTACTCTGGCCGGCGCGGCGCTGGCAGGCTTTCCGCCGGACAGCAACGGCGCGCACATCAAGTTGCTGCTGCCGCGTCCCGGCCAGATCGAACCGGTCTTGCCAACCCTTGGGCCGGACGGTCCGGTATGGCCGCCGGACGATGTACGGCCGATTGCGCGCACCTACACGGTTGGCCGCTACGACGCTGAGGCGGGCGAGCTGGATATCGATTTCGTTTTACATGGCGATAACGGCCCGGCTTCCAGCTGGGCCTTGCATGCAGTCACCGGCACGGCAGTTGGCGTGGCCGGACCGGGTGGGCCACCACGCTTTGTGCCTGACGCCGGCTATTTTCTGGTGCTGGGCGATCCTAGCGCGTTTGCCGCTGTAGCCGCGGTACTGGGCGCCTTGCCTGAGCATGCCCACGGCACTGCCTTGATCGAAGTGCCAGACCGCAGCGAAATCCAGGCGTTGCGTCATCCTCCCGGCGTCGCTGTGCACTGGCTGTCGCGCCAGGGTGCGCCGGCGGGCAGCAGCACGCTGCTGCTGGACCACGTGCGTGAACTGGTTTGGCCATCTTCTTCCGTATCGGTGACGCTAGCGGGCGAAAGCACGCAAGTGGTGGCCCTGCGCGAGTACCTGCTGAAAGAACGCGCGGTGCCGCGCCGCGTCATGTACGCGGTGCCTTACTGGAAGGACGAACATACCGAAGAGGCTTATCACACCGAACGGCACCGCATCATGGATGCGTTTGAACTGGCCGAAGAAAACGGTGCCGGCTCTGAGCCGGCTGCTATCAACATGAAGGAAACCACCCAATGAATTTGCGCACTATTCGCATTGTATTGCTCGCCCTGGCGTGCCTGTCATTTTCCGCCTTTGGCGCCGAACGCAGCGTGGTTGACGCAGCCGGCCGCACAGTCGTGTTGCCGGCGCAGGCGCAACGCGTGCTGGCGCTGTCTGAAATCGACCTCGATTCGCTGCTGGCGCTCAAACTCAAACCGGTCGGCGCCACCAACGGCCGTGGCCAGAGCGCCATGCCGCATTATCTGGGCAATGCTGTCAGCGGCATCGCCAGCGTCGGCAACTTCGGCAGCCCGGTACTGGATCTGGTGATCGGTACGCAACCGGACCTGATCTTGGTCGGCAGCTTGCCGGATCCGGAACTGCTAGGGCAGCTGAGCAAGATTGCGCCGACCGTGGTCAGCTACAAGCAGGGTGAAAACTGGCAAACGGCCTTGCGCCGCATCGCCGCCGTGGTCGGCCGCAACGCCGAAGCGGAAGCTCTGCTGGGCGCTTATCAGCGCCGCGCCGACAGCGTACGCGTCAAGCTCGGCGACCACGCTGACGCGACCGTCAGCGTGGTGCGTTGGAATCCGCAGGGGCCGGCCTATATGTTGAAAGACGCTTTCGCCAGCCTGGTGTTGGCAGACGTGAAATTGCGCCGGCCGGCGGCACAGATGCAGGCTGGTGTTGCCCATTCGCCACCGTTGAGCCTGGAAGCCTTGTCACGCATCGACGCCGACTGGCTGTTTGTCGGCACTCTGAATACCAGCCAGGCCAACGACGCCTTGGCGGCTGCGCGCCAAAGCCCCGCTTTCCGCCAATTGGGTGCGGTGCAGAAGGGCCACATGGTGGCGGTTGACGGTTCCTTGTGGACTAGCCCCGGCGGCCCGTTGGCGGCGCTGGCAATCCTGAACGATATCGAAAAAAACATGACGCCCCACTAGGCTGAATATATCTATGTCGATAGAAGCAACTTCCCGGAGTTTGTGTGCATGAATCTGTAGATCGCCCGGCGCTGCGCCGGGTATTGCTGCTGTCACTGTTGTTGTCGGTGCCGCTTCTGGCGCTGACGTCCATGCTGGTCGGCGCTGGCCAGATACGACCGGGGCAGGCCCTGGCTTTTCTGCTGGGCGATGCGGTTGCGCGCGGCGATGGTCAGTTGCAGACGGTGCTGCTGAGCCTGCGTTTGCCTCGCATGGTCGCGGCCGTACTGGTTGGCGGCGCTCTCGGCGTGGCTGGCATGCTGATGCAAAGCGTGACGCGCAACCCGCTGGCTGAACCTGGCTTGCTGGGCGTGAATGCCGGCGCAGCATTGGGCGTGGTGATTGGCATTGCCTGGGCCGGTGTTGAGAACGGCCCCGGCTATCTGCTGTGGGCCGGGCTCGGCGCCTTGCTGGGCAATATGTGTGTGTTGGCAGTGGCGCAGGTTGGCCATCATGCGGCGGCGCCGTTACGGCTGGTGCTGGCCGGGGTTGCGCTGGGGGCCACCTTTATCGGCATCAGCTCGGCTATCCTGCTGTCGCAGCTGGCAGGTTACGACCAGTACCGTTTCTGGGTGCTCGGGTCGCTGGCCGGTATCACACCTGATATGGTGCGCTGGACGGCGCCGGTGGTGCTGACGGGTTGGTGTTCTGCACTGTTGCTGGCGCGGCCCTTGTCGGCATTACTGTTGGGCGACGATATCGCCCGTTCGTTGGGACACCGGCCTTTGCCGGTACGGCTCGGCGTGGCCTTGAGCGTTACCTTGCTCACCGGAAGCGCGGTGGCGCTGGCTGGTCCGATCGGTTTTCTTGGCTTGCTGGCGCCTTATTTGTCGCGTTTCCTGGCGCGTTCCCTGATGCCGCCTTCGTACCAGGCGGGATTGGCGACGCAATTGCTGATCGCAGCCTGGCTGGGCGCGGCGTTGCTGCTGGCGGCCGATCTGGCCGCGCGGCTGGCGGTGCAGCCGTTCGAGACGCCCATCAGCGTGATGACTGCGCTGGCAGGCGCACCTTTGTTGATCTGGCTGGCACGCTCCAGGGCGTGGCAAAACGGAGCAGCCTTATGAGTACCTCCTTTCCTTCCACAAAGAGCCCGCAGCCAGCGGTGCTGGAAAGCGGTGTGCAGCTATGGCGCCGTGGTCGTTTCTCCCTGATGTATGCGCGCCGTTCCTTGTGGGTCGGTTGCTGCCTGTGCGGGTTGCTGATAGTCGCTGTCGGCGCGGCGCTGATGGCTGGTTCGAGCTGGCTTTCGCCACAGCAGGTCCTGACGACGCTGCGCGGCCAGGGCGCGCCGGGCTTGCAATTGCTGGTGCTGGAATTCCGCTTGCCGCGGATACTGGTCGGCCTGCTGGCGGGCGTTGCCTTGGGGCTCGCAGGTTGTCTGATTCAAGCCTTGACGCGCAACCGCCTGGCGACGCCAGATCTGTTGGGCGTAGCCGACGGCGCCACGTTGGGCGTATTCGTGGCGCTGATCAGCAGCGCGGCCGGTATGTTCGGCCCCTGGTGGGTCGGACCTTTGGGCGCGCTGGGTGCGGTAGTCCTGCTGCTGATTGCTTCCGGCAACCTCGGGCGGCGCGGGCAGCGCTTGCTGATCGTCGGGCTGGCCTTGTCCAGTCTGTTGCGCGCGGTAACCGAGCTGGCCCTGTCGCGCCAGGAACTGATGCACGCCAGTTCGCTGTACGCCTGGAGCATCGGCAGCCTGAATGGCCGCTCTTATGCTGCCGCAGCGCCGTTGGCGGTCGGATTGCTGATTTTGTTGCCGTTGACGCTGTTATGCACACGGCGTCTGGCGCTGCTGCGCTTCGATCTGGAGATTGCCAGAGGCCTCGGCCTGCCTGTACGGGCCACGCAATGGCAGGCGCTGCTGAGCGCGGTGCTGCTGGCCGGGCTGGCGGTCGGCGTCTGCGGACCAATAGCGTTTGTCGCTCTGGCGGCGCCGTTTGTCGCTGAGCGGCTGGTTGGCGGCGGCCGCATCGCCTTGTTCAGCGCTGCGCTGGTGGGCGCGGTGCTGGTCGTCGGCGCCGACACGCTGGGACGGGTGCTGCTGGCTAAGGCTGAACTGCCGGTCGGCGTGATTTGCAATCTGCTGGGCGGGCCTTTCCTGCTGTGGCTGTTGCTGAGTGAACGTAAGAAGGAAATGTAATGCGCAATGAACAGACACTGATGGTGCAAGACCTGTACGCCTGCCATCAAAAAATGCCGGTACTGCATGGCATCAACTTGCGCATCGATCCGGGAAAAGTCACGGTGATCGTAGGCCCCAACGGCTGCGGCAAGTCGACCCTGCTGCGCTGCATGGCGCGTCTGCACAAGCCGAGCCAGGGCGTGGTTCGAATCGGCGACGACGATCTGTGGCAGTTGCGTCCACAGCTGGCTGCGCGCCGTCTGGCCTTGTTGCCGCAGGCGCCGCAAGCGCCCGAAGGGATCAGCGTCGGCGGCCTGGTGCGCTATGGGCGTCATCCTCACCAAGGCTTGTTGCAGCAATGGTCGGCCGACGATGAACGAGCGGTGCGCCACGCCATGCAGGCGACCGACGTGATGTCGCTGGCGGAACGTCCGTTGGAGCAATTGTCCGGCGGCCAGCGCCAGCGCTGCTGGTTGGCGATGGTGCTGGCGCAAGAAACGCCGCTGCTGTTGCTGGACGAACCGACCAGCATGTTGGACCTGGGGCACCAGGTCGATGTCCTTAACCGCATTCGCTTGCTGGCTGCGGCAGGACGTGGCGTGGTCATGGTTCTGCACGACCTGATGGCGGCGGCGCGCTATGCCGACACCCTGGTAGCGATGCGCAATGGCCGTGTCCTGGCGAGCGGCGCAGCGCGGGATATCGTCACGCCGGAGCTGGTGCGGCAACTGTATGAAGTCGAAGCCGACGTGCTGGCGGCGCCGGGCGATGGGGCGCCGGTGGTGGTGCCAGTGGCGGCGCATGGTGCTGTCATTGCGGCTCGCGCAAATGCCGACAGCGCGCTTGTTGCGTAAACCTGATTAATCATTCAAGGAAAATAATATGGAATTTCAAGGCAAAGTAGTGTTGATTACCGGTGCAGCGCAGGGCATAGGCGCAGCTGTCGCGCAAGCCATGGCGCAGCAGGGCGCCAAGCTGGCGTTGTTTGATGTGCAGCAGCAAGCATTGGCGCAACAGGTAGACGCGTTAGCCAGCAACGGTGCGCAAGTGCTGGGCATCGGCGTCAACGTCACCGACAGCACAGCAGTGAATGCCGCAGTAGAACGGGTAGAACAAGAGCTAGGCCATATAGACGTTCTGGTCAACGCTGCCGGCATCTTGCGCCTCGGGTCTGCGCTCGATTGCAGCGATGCCGACTGGGAGCAGACTTTCAATGTCAACGTCGGCGGCGTTTTCCGTATGTGCCGTGCTGTCGCCAACCGTATGGCGCCGCGTGGACGTGGCGTGATCGTGACTGTGGCGTCGAATGCCTCGGCAGTCCCGCGCCAGCACATGGCTGCCTACGCTGCATCGAAGGCGGCTTCCGCGCATTTTACCCGTTGCCTCGGACTGGAGCTGGCGGTGCATGGCATCCGCTGCAACGTGGTGTCGCCGGGATCTACCGATACCGCCATGCAGCGCCAGTTGTGGACCAGCGAAGAACACAAGCAGGCAGTCATCAACGGTGCGCTGGAACAGTTCCGGTTGGGGATTCCATTGCGCCGTATCGCCGATGCCGCCGATATTGCCGATGCCGTGATCTTCCTGGCCTCGGAGCGCGCCCGTCATATCACCATGCATGAACTGTGCGTGGATGGCGGCGCTACTCTTGGCGCCTGAGTGGCGGATCAGGACAAGCGTGCGCGCGCCAGTTTCGGCGTAATGCTGTATTTGCGCTTGAAGGCGGTAGCGAAATTGGCCGGGTTGCTGTAACCGGCAATCGCTGCAGCTTCGCTGACGCTGGCGCCATCCTGTTCCAGCGCCTGTTGCGCCTGCTGCAGACGGCGGTCGCGCAGGTATTCGAAGACAGTGCTGCCGCATATGGCGCGAAATTGACGCTGCATGGTGTTGGCGTTGATGCCGGCCTGGCCTGCGATCTGCTCCAGTGACATCTGATCGGCCTCGCCGCTGTCAAGCAGGGCGCGCAGGCGATCGATGCGCTGATATTCCTTTAGCCGCAGGCCCTTGTGCTGCTGTGGTTTGAGCGCCAGCGACGAGGCGTTCAAGGCTTCGATCAAGAACTCCAGCACCCGGCTTTCCAAATACAGGTGATGCAGGCTGCCGACATGGCGGGGCGGCCGGAACATCTGTTCGGCTAGCGCAATCGCTCTGGCCGAAGGCCGCCAGGTCAGGGATGCCAAATGTCGGCGGTTGAAGGCCATCACGGAGGCGTGGCTGGCGAATTCCGCCAGGCCGTCTTCCAGCCATTCCGGCGTCATGCCGATGCTGACGGTGCGCTCGCTGCCGCCACGCTGTGAACGGCGGCTGAAGGAATCGGTTTCCGCAAAAGAGGTCAGCACGCCTTCGCGCAGCAGATTGCCGCCGGCATCGCACCGCGGACCCAGCAGGAAGCGTTGCTTGCCATAGGAAATATCGGCGCGGCCGTCCATCACCAGCGCCAGAGTCATGCCCGGGCTGAGGGTGGCCTGGATCGTCATCGCATGCAGGTCTTCGACATCGGCGCGATGCAGCACCAGGCCGGCGCGCAGGCGGGTCACTTCGAAGCTGCCCTTGAGTACGGCAGAGCCGGGCTCCAGCACTGGATTGAGGATTTGATGATTAACCGCCGACTGGCGGTTGCGGGCGCTGAGTTGCTCACGGGTCAGCAACTGCTGGTGCGTATCCGAAGGCGCGGTCACTGTGGCTTGTCCATAGGTTGTTTGCAAAATTCCGTAACAAATGCCGTTTGCACAAAGGTCTTTGTGCTTACGGCAAAGGTAATGCGTTTTTCTTCATGTCAGAATACTAAAAACTAAATGCTAATGCAAATCATTATCAATAAAAATTGCTAATGAAAACTACGAGGGGGTTGTACGACATGAATGTGAAGTTAAAAAGAAGCACCATGCAATGTGCATTGGCGCTCCCGGCGCTGTGCGGTGGGGTTGTGCTGAGCGCCGGTACGGCCTGCGCCGAAACCACCTTGAAAGAGGTCGTGGTCACCGCCAGCGGTTATGAGCAGCAGATCAAGGAGGCGCCAGCCTCGATTAGCGTGATTACGCGCGAGCAGCTGGAGAAGCAACCGTTCGCCAACCTGCAGGATGCCGTCAGCCATCTGGAAGGCGTGAGCATTGTCGGTGGCGACAATAATTCCAAAGATATTTCGATTCGCGGCATGCCCGGCGAATACACCCTGATTCTGGTCGACGGCAAACGCCAGGGTACGCGGGAAACCAGCTCCCGCGGCACGGGCGGCATCCAGTCCAGCCTGATTCCCCCTTTGGCGGCAATCGAACGTATCGAAGTGGTGCGCGGCCCTATGTCGTCTCTGTATGGCTCGGATGCGATCGGCGGCGTGATCAACATCATCACGCGCAAAGTACCGAAGACATGGGGCGGGGCGCTGAATGCCAGCACCATCCTGCAAGGACGCTCCAACCTTGGCAATGAATACCAGGGCGATTTCTATCTGGCGGGACCGATCAAGGACGACGTCGTCGGCCTGCAGTTGTATGGCAACCTGAACACGCGCGAAGAAGACAGGGTGGTCGACGGCACCGCCCAGACCGATACCCGCGCGCTGACCGCCAAGCTAGGCATCAAGCCGGCCAGCAACCAGGACATCACGCTGGAAGCTGGTCATAAAGCATTGAAACGTACTTATACGCCGGGCAAATCGCTGGCGACCGACGACAGCCAGACCATCTCGGAAGATACGCGCACCCATTGGGCGGCGACGCACGATGGCCGCTGGGCTTTCGGCAACACCGGCGTCAGCCTGTATCAGGAAATCGGCAAGACCAGCAGCAAGACCGCGGGTCCGGCCGGTCCGGAGGCAGCGCTGGCCAGCCCGAAGATCACCAACACCATTCTCGATGCGCAAGCCACGCTGCCGTTTACCACTAATATCCTGAAAGTTGGCGGCCAGTACACGCATAACCAGCTGGACGGAACTGCTGCTGAAAGTCCGACCCGGATTGGCAAGACAACGCTGAACTATGTCAATCCTGGTTCGATCACGCGCAAGTCGTGGGCGTTGTTCGCCGAGGATGAGTATTTCCTCACCAGCAAGCTGTCGCTGACCGGCGGCTTGCGTCTGGACCACGACGACAAGTATGGCCAGCATTTCAACCCGCGTGCTTATGCTGTGTATCAGTTGTCGCCGACGCTGACCTTGCGCGGCGGCGTCGCCAAGGCTTTTCGTGCGCCCAATCTGCGTCAGAGTTCTGCTGGCTACGTGATGTCGAGCGGCGGTCCGACTTCGATGCCTGGCGTCTTGTATGGCAATCCGGACCTGAAGGCCGAAACCAGCGTCAACCAGGAAATCGGCTTGCGTTACGATGGCCCGGACGGCCTGAGCGGCAGCGTGACGGTGTTCAACAATGACTTCAAGGACAAGATCGTCAGCGACTATGCTGGCCGCAATGACCCTCTGACCGGATTGCCTTTGTACACCTACAACAATATCGCCAAGGTGAATATTCGCGGCGTCGAGTTCGGTGCGACAGTGCCTTTGTCGAATGCCTGGAAGCTGTCGGGCAATTACACCTACACCGATTCCAAGCGCGAAAGCGACGGCGAAACGGCGTTTAACGGCAGTTCCCTGAAGGGACAGCCGCTAGACAAGACGCCCAAGCATGCCGCCAACCTCAAGCTTGACTGGCAGCCTAGCGACGCAGTTTCATCCTTTGCCCGCGTCAACTATGTCAGCGAACAGTTCTGGGCGGCTTACCGCAATGGCGGCGCCGGCGTGCGCACGCGTCCGGCCACTACCACCTTCGATCTGGGCACTTCCTATGTCGTCAACAAGATGCTGACGCTGAATGCCTCGCTGTTGAACGTGACCGACAAGGTGGTCGATGTCGACCGCAGGCCGCGCGCCACCATCAAGGGTAACTGGCTGGTGGACGAAGGCCGGCGCCTGTGGCTGGGCATGAACGCGCGTTTCTGATGGCCGCCAGACAGGCATCGGCGCGATGATAGCTGTTGCCGTGATCTGCGCTGTAAGGGCATCCCCATGGGCTGGACGACATGGGGATGTTTTTTTTGAGCCTCCTGAGCCGAGCAGCGGCTCTAATATTCCCTTTGTCGCATCGCAACTTTCGGTTTTAAATAAGACCCCATCAAAACAGGTTTGTTGTCTTATTTATGACTGATCCGATTCACCCGATTTTGCACTTTGTTCACGGCAACAGTTTCCCCGCAGGTACTTATCGCCAGTTCCTGGACTTTCTGCGGCGCGACTACGACGTTCGTTCGCTCGATATTCATGCCCACAATCCCAAATATCCAGTCACCGACGGTTGGCCGGCGCTGGTGCAGGAACTGATCGACGAGCTGGCGGCGCGTTATTCGCAACCGGTGATCCTGGTCGGTCATTCGATGGGCGGTGGCTTGGCCTTGCTGGCGGCGCAACGGCGGCCAGATCTCGTGAGTTGCGTGGTGATGCTGGACACGCCGGTAGTGGTCGGCTGGCGAGCCACCTTGCTGCGTGGCGCCAAAGCACTGGGGTTGGATAATCAGGTGTCGCAGGCAAAATTTTCAGTCAAACGACGCAACCTCTGGCCTAGTGCCGAAGCGGCTTATCAGCACTTCGCAGGCAAGCAGGTGTTTGCCAACTGGGCGCCGGAAGTCTTGCGCGACTACATCACTTACGGGCTGGAAGAAGAGCAGGGCAATATGGTGCTGCGCTTCCGGCGCGATATCGAAACCGCGGTCTACCGCACCCTGCCACACAACATGGGCAGCGTGCTCAAAAGCGGCTTTCCGGTGCCGATCGGCTTTGTCGGCGGCGTCGATTCGGTCGAATGCCGCCAGGCCGGGCTGGATGCGACCAAGCGCCTGGTCGGAAAGTATTTCAAGCAAATCCCGGGCGGCCACCTGTTTCCGATGGAGTCGCCGGAACTTGCTGCGGCCACCACGCGTCAGATGATTGAATCCCTGTTAACCTCCGGTACTGTACGAAACCGGCGTCACCAGAAGTAGCCTGCAAGAGCGCAATCAGTGGTCTGTTAGCTGCAATTTGTTAGCCGACTTTCTGCAGATTCGAGGTTTCAGGCTCAGCTTGTTGTAGGATACAGGGCTATTTCCATCGAATATTGCTATGTCATCAACAAACAGAACCAAGCAAGAACCAAACAACTCCCGCTCCGGCAATACCAGGCAAAACGGCAAGGGCAGCGTAGCGAATGCGCTGCTGCTTACTTTGGGCGGCCTGTTCCTGGCGGGCGTGGTCATCGGCGGGCTGTTGCTGACGTACGCGCTGGTGGTCATGACGCCGCAACTGCCGGACCTGGGCGCCATCACAGACTATCAGCCCAAGGTGCCGTTACGCATCTACACCTCCGACCATGTCCTGATCGGCGAATTCGGCGAAGAGCGACGCAGCCTGGTCAAACTGGACGACATTCCTGCCGACATGAAGAATGCCGTGCTGGCGATCGAAGATGCGCGTTTCTACCAGCATGGCGGTATCGATGTCATCGGTATCTTGCGCGCCGGCCTGACCGACATCATGCATGGCGGCGCTTCGCAAGGCGCCAGCACCATCACCATGCAGGTGGCGCGCAATGTGTTCCTGTCCAGCGAAAAAACCTATTCCCGCAAGATCTATGAAATCCTGCTGGCCTACAAAATCGAGACAGCGCTGACCAAGGACCAGATCCTTGAGGTCTATATGAACCAGATTTATCTGGGGCAGCGCTCGTTTGGTTTTGCGGCAGCTGCGCGTACTTATTTTGGCAAGGACCTGAAGGACATCACGCTGGCGCAAGCTGCGATGCTGGCCGGTTTGCCGAAAGCGCCTTCTGCCTATAATCCGGTGGTCAATCCGAAGCGTGCGCACATACGCCAGCAATACATCCTCAAGCGCATGCTCGATCTGCAATTCATCACCCAGCAGCAATACGATCAAGCCGTCGCGGAAGATATCCAGGTCAAGACCAAGGGTAACAACTACAGCGTGCACGCCGAATATGCCATCGAAATGGTGCGCCAGATGTTGTACGCGCAGTACAAGGACGATACCTACACCCGCGGCCTGAACGTGATTACCACGTTGAATTCAGCCGACCAGACCGCTGCCTATGATGCGGTACGCAAGGGCGTTATGGATTACGACCGGCGTCACGGATATCGCGGTCCTGAAGCGACTATCGATCTGCCGGCTCCCGGCGACGAGCGCGACCAGGCGATCGACGATGCTTTGCAAGACAAGCCCGACAATGACGATATCCTGCCAGCCGTGGTGCTGAGCGCCGATCCTAAACAGGTGCAGGCGATGCTGCGCAATGACAGCACCGTCACTATCAGCAGCGAGGGCCTGCGTCTCGCGGCTGCTGGCTTGAGCCCGAAAGCCAGCAAAAATTTGAAGATCCAGAAGGGTTCGGTGATCCGCGTTATCAACACAGCCAAGGGTTGGCAGATCACGCAGTTGCCGCAAGTCGAAGCGACCATGGTGTCGATGACGCCGCAAAGCGGAGCAATCCGCTCGCTGGTGGGCGGCTTCGATTTCAACCAGAACAAATTCAACCACGTGACGCAAGCCTGGCGCCAGCCGGGTTCGACCTTCAAACCGTTCATCTATTCCTCCGCCCTGGAAAAGGGTTTCGGTCCGGCTACGATCATCAACGATGCGCCGGTATCCTTTCCCGGCGGTCCCGGTCAGCCTATGTGGGAACCTAAGGATGACGACCAGCCTGACGGCCCGATGCCGATGCGCACCGGCTTGCAGCGCTCCAAGAACCTGGTGTCGATCCGCATCCTGGATTCGATCGGCGTGAAATATGCACAGGAATTCGTCACCAGCCATTTCGGCTTCGACGTCGACAAAACCCCGCCTTATCTGCCTCTGGCATTGGGAGCGGGGCAGGTTACACCGTTGCAACTGGTGGGTGCCTATGCGGTGCTGGCGAACGGCGGCTATCGCGTCAATCCTTATCTGATCTCGCAAGTGACCGATGCCCGCGGCACCGTGCTATCCAAGGTCGAGCCGCAAATCGCCGGCCAGAATGCGACGCGGGTGCTGGATCCGCGTAACAGCTTCATCATGACCAGCTTGCTGCAATCGGTGGCGCAGCGCGGTACCGGCGCCGGCACCAATGTGCTGCACCGTACCGACCTGGCAGGTAAGACAGGTACCACCAACGATGCGTTTGACGGCTGGTTTGCCGGTTATCAAAATAGCCTGGTTGCGGTGGCGTGGATGGGTTATGACCAGCCGAAGAGCCTGGGCAGCCGTGAATTCGGCGCACAACTGGCGTTGCCGATCTGGACCGAATACATGGGCCGCGCCTTGCGTGGCGTACCGGAAACCCAGATGCCGATGCCACCTGGTATCAGCACCATCAACGGTGAGTTCTACTTTGATAATTTCACGCCAGGCAACGGCTTCATCGCCTCGATAGGCTTGGGCGCCAGCGCAGCGCCGGTGGAGATCGGCCCGGACGGCGTACCGCTGCCTCCGGCGCCAGCCGCACCGCCGGGTGCTGCGCCAACTACATCGCAAGAGGATGAGAAGCAAAATATTCTCAAACTGTTTAGCGGACACTGACGCTGCATTGAGGGAACGATAAGTAAACCGGCAATACTCCTGGAGGGTATTGCCGGTTTTTTTTAGGGAAAAATCTATCCTCAAAGAATGCTGGATTTGTTTCTTTGGAGATATAGTGTTTTTTGGAAAAGACAAATACACTACGGGCAGTTCCGTATTTGCTATCTTTTTATCAAGCGTTTTTTTGCTTGTTCTTGGTTATTCAACAATCGCCAGCCAGAAGGAATGCCTCATGTTTTTCAGCCGCCTACACCGAATCTGCCGTTTCCCCGTTTTACTGGTGTTGTGTACGTCTATCTTCTGCGGCACGGCTGTTGCACAAGTGGCGGCCGGTTTGCCCGGCATTGACAATTTCTTTGCCTACCCGACCCTTGTCAGCGCCCAGTTATCGCCGAATGGCCGCTATGTGGCGATGCTGGTGCCGACCAAGAACGGCTATGTACGGCTGGGCATGATGGATGTCGTCGAGCGTACGCCAAAAGTGATCGCCAGCTTCGAAGGCGCCGACATTCATCAGTTCCGCTGGGTCAACAACGACCGGTTGGTGTTCGATGCAGGCGACAGGACGATCGCGGTGGGCGAGCGGACCCAAGCCAACGGCTTATACGCGGTCAATCGCGATGGTACGGATTTCCGCCAGCTGGTTTTGCGTGACCGGCAGCAGCAAAGCAGCACGGTACGCGGAGCCTTGCCGTGGAATACTTTTTTGTACGCGACCATCCGCAATTCCGAGGATATCTATGTCGGCCAGATCGACGTTCCCAGTAGCGGGAATATCAAGCCCGTGCACCTGCTCCGGCTCAATACTGTCACCGGGCATGCCACCATGGTCGACCGCCCGGGCATGACTACCGGCTGGCTCATGGACTGGCAAGGCGAGCCGCGAGTTGTCACCACCCTGGATGGCGATATGGAAGCGGTTTTTTATCGCGATCCGGAACAGAAAAGCTGGCGCAAGCTGATTGAGTTCAATGCCTATACCGGCCACGGCTTCACACCGTATTTTTTAGGGCCGGACGGCAGTCTGTATGTGACTTCCCGCCAAGGCACCGACAAAACGTCGCTGTATCGCTACGATTTAAGCAAGAATAGTATTGATCCGGAGCCGCTGGTGTCGCTCAAGGGCTATGATTTTTCCGGCGCCATCGTGCATGACGATAAAAAATTCCTGGGCGTGCGTTTTGAAACCGACGCCGACGACACTAAATGGTTCGATCCGCAAATGCAGGCAATGCAGAAGGCGGTGAATGATTTGCTTCCGTCCACGGTCAACCAGATCAGCGTTGCAGATCATGCCGAGGCGCCGTATGTGCTGGTGCAATCGTTTTCCGATGTGCAGCCGACGGTGTATTTCCTGTATGACAGCGTGACGAAAAAGCTGACGATGCTGGGCAGTTCCATGCCTCAGATCAATCCGCAGCAGATGTCGGGCAAGGATATGGTGCGTTATAAGGCGCGCGACGGACTGGAAATCCCTGCGTATCTGACCATGCCTGTCAATGCCGGCAAGAAAAACCTGCCGCTGGTGGTGTTGGTGCATGGCGGTCCTTACGTCCGCGACGGTGCTTGGCGCTGGAATCGCGAAGTGCAGTTTCTGGCATCGCGTGGATATGCGGTGCTTGAGCCCGAGTATCGCGGCAGCACCGGTTTTGGCTGGAACCACTTCAGGGCCGGCTGGAAGCAGTGGGGATTAAAGATGCAAGATGACGTCGCCGACGGCACAAAATGGGCGATCACCCAAGGTATTGCCGATCCGAAGCGGATTTGCATTGCAGGCGCCAGCTATGGCGGCTACGCCACACTGATGGGACTGATCAATGATCCCGACCTGTATCGCTGCGGCTTTGAATGGGTGGGGGTGACCGACATCAATCTCATGTACAACGTCAGCTGGAGCGATATGTCCAACGAATATTTGAAGTATGGCATGCCGGTCCTGGTTGGCGATCAGCAAAAGGATGCCGCGCAATTGAAGGCAACGTCGCCACTGGAGAATGCGGCGCGCATCAAACAGCCTTTGTTACTTGCCTACGGCGGTTCCGACCAGCGCGTGCCGATAATACACGGCACCAAATTCCGCGATGCGGTCAAGGCCACCAACCCCAATGTCGAGTGGCTTGAGTATCCGGAAGAAGGACATGGCTGGCAGCTACAGAAAAACAATGTCGATTTCTGGACTCACGTCGAGAAATTCCTGGGCCAGCAAATCGGCAAGCCGTAATCTGCAATCTAGTGGGCTGTCACAGTGAGATCGAGAGTGCCTGCCACGCATACGCCGCGCATGGCGGCGTTGCACATGCTCACGATAGCCCACTATCGCTGCGCTGTGCCCGGGGCGGCCATCCGCTTGCCCTGCACGCCGCCTGCGCGTCCTTCACTCTTAATTTCACCGTGACAGCCCACTAGCTTGCCCAGGTACGCTGAAGTATCATTTTCTGCAAATGCGGCGCCGCCAGGGTGCCGTATACGCGTCCGCCCATCGCTTCGCTGCGGCTGGCGATGAAGGCTTCGGCAATCACCGCTGGCGCGTGTTGTAGCATCAGCGCTCCTTGCACCGTCAATATCAGGCGCTGGACAAAGCGGCGACCCAGCATTTCACGTTGCTCCACGGGGCTGGCCAGATCCTTCATCAAGTCGTCCAGCATGGTGCGCAGGCCGGGATGGCTGCTGGCGGTTTCCCCCAGTTGCGCCAGCAGCAGTCCAAAGCCATCCGGCTCACGCTCAATCGCGCGCAGCACGTCCAGGCACATCACATTTCCAGAGCCTTCCCAGATCGAGTTGACCGGCGCTTCACGATAGAAGCGCGCCATCGGCCCGGTTTCGACATACCCGTTGCCGCCCCAGATTTCCATGCATTCGCCGGTAAACTCCAGCGCCCGTTTACAGACCCAGAATTTGGCGGCGGGCGTGACGATGCGACGCCAGGCGCGTTGCAAGGGATCGTCAGGATGTTCAAAAGCGCTGGCTAGCTGCAGCATCAGCAAGGTCGCCGCTTCGCTTTCCAGCGCCAGGTCAGACAACACGTTTTGCATCAGCGGCTGTTCCGCCAGGTTGCGGCCGAAAGCGCTGCGATGGCGTGCATGATGCAGCGCCTGCACCAGCGCCTGGCGCATCAGGCCGGCGGAGCCGATGACGCAATCGAGGCGGGTATGGTTTGCCATTTCGATAATCGTCGGGATGCCGCGTCCTTCCTCGCCGACCATGATGCCGAAAGCTTCCTGGAATTCGACTTCGCTGCTGGAGTTGGAGCGGTTGCCAAGCTTGTCTTTCAAGCGCTGGATCTGTACAGCATTTTTGCTGCCGTCCAGCCGCCAGCGCGGTACGAAAAAGCAGCTCAGCCCCATCTCGGTGCGCGCCAGCACCATGTGCGCATCGCACATCGGCGCCGAGAAAAACCATTTATGGCCGGTCAGCAGATAGCCGGCGCCGCGTCCGCCGCCGCCTTCAAGCGGGGTGGCGACCGTGGTATTGCTGCGCACATCGGAGCCGCCTTGTTTTTCCGTCATGCCCATGCCGATCAGGATCGAATGCTTGTATTCCAGGGAGAGATCGCGGCTGTCATGCTCACATGACAACAATTTTGCCTGCAGGGCGGCAAATAGCGCCGGCTCCTGCTGCAGTACCGGGATCGAGGCGAAGGTCATGGTGGTCGGGCAGAGCGATCCGGCTTCCAACTGGGCGTGCAGGAAATAGCCGGCGGCGCGCGCCACATGGCTGCCGGGTTGCGGTTTGATCCAGGGCAGGGCGTGCAGCCCCTCGCGCCGCAGCATGCCTAGCAGGGCATGCCAGGCGGGATGGAATTCGACCGAATCAATCCGGTTGCCGGTCCGGTCAAAGGTATGCAGTTCGGGCTGATGACGGTTGGCCAGCTCAGCCAGTTGCCAGCTTTCCTTGCTGCCCAGCTCGGCGCCGTAGCGAGCCAGTTCTGCGGCTTTCCATTCACCGTGCAGGCGCTGGACGCCGGTTTGCAGAATGGTATCGTCAAGATAGAGATTGTTGCCATACAGTTCAGCGACCTGATTGGTGACTTCGTGGGTGTGCCCTTGCATGCCTGATCTCCTGGTTTTAGTGAGGATGTTGCCCCGTATCGCTTGACTTTACCCCTTGCCGAAGCCTGCGGGTAGCTGCTTTTCTGCAATTATTTAGAGGCTGCGTTCAATCCCTTGGCGGACGGACCGGGCAGCGATCGCTGCCGCCGGCAAGGCGTCAAGTTTAAAAAGCATGTTTACTTCGTCTGTCAGGTAAAATGCTGCTTGTACTTCACAACAAGCAGACCTTATTCGCCTCTATGTCCTACCAAGTTCTCGCCCGTAAATATCGCCCCAGAAGTTTCGATACGCTGGTCGGCCAGGAACACGTCGTAAGGGCCTTGACGCACGCCTTGGAACAACAGCGTCTGCACCACGCCTATCTGTTTACCGGCACGCGCGGCGTAGGTAAGACGACCTTGTCGCGGATCCTGGCGAAATCGCTGAATTGCATCGGCGTCGACGGCAAGGGCGGCATTACTGCGGAACCGTGCGGCGTATGCGACGCCTGCGTGGCGATCGATGCCGGCCGCTTCGTTGATTATATCGAGATGGATGCCGCTTCGAATCGCGGCGTCGATGAAATGGCGCAGTTGCTGGAACAGGCTGTGTACGCGCCGTCCAACGCCCGTTTCAAGGTCTACATGATCGACGAAGTCCACATGCTGACCAACCACGCCTTCAATTCGATGCTGAAGACGCTGGAAGAACCGCCTGAACATGTCAAGTTCATCCTGGCCACTACCGACCCGCAAAAGATTCCGGTGACGGTGTTGTCGCGCTGCCTGCAGTTCAACCTGAAGCAGATGCCGCCAGGCCACATCATCAGTCATCTGGATAATATCCTCGGCCAGGAAAAAATCGAATTTGAAACGCCCGCTTTGCGCTTGCTGGCGCAGGGTGCCCAGGGCTCGATGCGCGATGCGCTGTCGCTGACCGACCAGGCGATTGCCTATGCTGCCGGCAAGGTGACGCTGGAAGCGGTGCAGGGCATGCTTGGTGCGCTGGACCAGTCTTATCTGATCCGCGTGCTAGATGCGCTGGCGCAAAAAGACGGCCCCGGCTTGCTGGCGGTTGCCGACGATATGGCCAGCCGCAGCCTGTCATATAGCGCCGCGCTGCAGGATCTCGGTACCTTGCTGCACAGGATTGCGCTGGCGCAAAGCGTGCCGGCGGCCCTTGCGGAAGATTTGCCTGAACGCGAAGAAGTGATTCGCCTGGCATCGTTGTTCGATGCCGAAGAAGTGCAGCTGTTTTACCAGATCGCTGTCCACGGCCGCAATGAACTGGGCTTGGCGCCGGACGAATACGCCGGTTTCTCGATGACCTTGCTGCGCATGCTGGCCTTCCGGCCGCAAGCCGACGGCAGCATCGTGACGCCGCCATCGGCCAGCCGGTCGCGGGTTAGCGCAACGCCTGCGGCCCAGGTGGCGGCATCCAGGCCGACTGCGATGGCGCAAGCCACGGCGCCGGCGGCTGCGCCTGTAGCCGCACCTGCCGCTACCGCCGCCCGTTTGAGTAGTGCGCCGCAGACCATCAGCACCAGCGCACCGGCAGTGCGTCCCGACACCAGCGCCATGAGTCCGGCCAGGGCGGCGCTTGAAGCGGCGCGTGCGGCCGCTTCGTCGCGCAAGGGCGGAACAGCTCGTCCTGCTCCAGCGCAGCCTGCGGTTGCCCCGGCACCTGCAGCATCTGCGCCTGTGGCGACGGCAAGTCCACCGGCAGCAGTTGCGCCGCGGCCTGTAGCGCCCGCCTATGAACCGCAAAATTCGTCGGTGCCGCCATGGGAGGAAGAGATCCCGTTGCCTATGGATTTGCCTGATACCGAATTTTCCAGTTCGGCGGCTGAAAAAAAAACTGAATCGTATTCGCAATCGATGCAAGCGACGTCATCGCGCGCCGCAGCGGGTAATAATGGTAATGGCGCCGGTAACTCGCGCCAGACGCCGCGTCCGGAACCTGTGGTGCAGCAAGTGGAAACGCCGCCAGCAGAACCTTTACCGCCGCTGGTGCTGCAGCCCGACGCCAATCTGAATTGGGATGGCGACTGGCCGTTGCTGGCATCAAGTTTGTCGGTGCGCGGCGTGGCGCATCAACTGGCGCAGCAGAGCGAACTGATCAAGTGCGACAGCAGCGGCGTCGCCGCGCTGATTTATTTGCGTATTCCTTTCGATACCTTGCGTTCGGCTGGCAGTATTGATAAATTGGCGACCGCGCTGACCGAACATTTCGGTCGTCCGGTCAAAGTGGAAACCGAGCTAGGCACGGTGCGTCACACTGCCAACGCGCAAGCAATGGCAGCGCAGGCAGAGCGTCAGCGCCTGGCGGAGCAGACCGCGAAAAACGATCCCTTCATTCAAAGCATGATGCGTGAATTCGGGGCGTCGATTGTGCCGGGATCAATCAAACCATTGGGTGAAGCGAAGTAGGTTGGATTGGCATGGCCGGCCAGAGTACAGAGTAGCGGCCGCTGTCTTCTTTACAATTAAATTTTTCGTCGAATTATTCGTCGAATTATTCGTTTTAATTATTCGTTTTAATTATTCGTTTTTTTAGGAGAAATACCATGATGAAGGGCCAACTGGCAGGGCTGATGAAACAAGCCCAGGCAATGCAAGACAATATGAAAAAGATGCAAGACCAACTGGCCTTGATCGAAGTTGAAGGTGAATCGGGCGCAGGCTTGGTGAAAGTCGTGATGACGTGCAAGAACGCCGTCAAGCGCGTAGCGATCGATGCTTCGCTGCTGGCTGACGACAAGGACATGCTGGAAGACCTAGTGGCTGCTGCTTTCAACGACGCAGTGCGCAAGGCAGAAGCGCTGTCGGCGGAAAAAATGTCGGGTCTGACCGCTGGCATGCCAGCTGGCTTCAAGCTTCCGTTCTAAGCTTCCATTCGAAGCTGCCCTTCTGATCCCCCCGTTGCCGAGCGCTGTATGAACCAAGGCCATCTGTGAAAGCTCCTTCCAGCCTGACTTTACTCACTGAGGCCTTGCGTCACTTGCCCGGCGTCGGTCCCAAATCGGCGCAGCGCATGGCTTATCACTTGCTGCAGCACGATCGCGACGGCGCCGCCTTGTTGGGACGGGCGCTGACTCAGGCGGTCGACCAGATCCACCATTGCGCGTTATGTAATACCTTCACCGAAAACGAGGTCTGCGAAACCTGCCTCGATCCCGAACGCGATCCGACTTTGCTATGTGTGGTCGAGACGCCGACTGACCAACTGATGATTGAACAGACCCTGACCTTCAAGGGGCTGTACTTTGTGCTGATGGGACGTTTGTCGCCGCTGGACGGTATCGGCCCCAAAGACATCCAGCTGGAAAAGCTGGTGGGCCGCGCCACAGACGGTGTCGTGAAAGAGGTCGTGCTGGCCACCAATTTCACCAACGAAGGCGAAGCCACCGCCCACTACATCAGTGAAACCATGAAAGCCCGGGGGCTGCAGGTGAGCCGTCTGGCGCGCGGCGTGCCGGTGGGGGGCGAGCTGGAATATGTCGACGCGGGCACCATCGCCCGCGCCATGCTGGATCGTCGTTCTACGTAAAACCATCGTCTACGAAAAGCACGGAAAGCACGAGAAAAACCCGCAGGTTTCTTTCGTGTATTTCGTGCTTTCCGTGTCTTTCGTGGAGAATGTTTTCAGGCTGTCAGCATAGTTTGCCCCCGCACAACGAAAATTCTGTTATTTTGCTTGGGTTAGGCGAAAGATATTGCCAACGCAATTAGCATTGAACCTGAATAAGTATCATGAGGAGACAACATGAAATTAAGCTGGAAGCAGTTCGCTATTGCACTTTGTTTGTTCCTGGCCGGTTACCTGACATTCAACAACAATCTTTTTGCGCAGACGCCCGAGAAGACCAAGGTCTCCATCGCAGTCGGCGGCAAGAACCTGTTTTACTACCTGCCTTTGACCATCGCCGAGCAGCTCGGCTATTTCAAGGATGAAGGCCTAGATGTACAAATCTCCGATTTCGCCGGTGGCGCCAAGGCCTTGCAGGCTCTGATCGGCGGCAGCGCCGACGTGGTTTCGGGCGCGTTCGAGCACACTATCAGCATGCAGGCCAAGAACCAGCGCATCACTGCGTTCGTGTTGCAAGGCCGGGCGCCGCAAATCGTCATGGGCGTCTCCAACAAGACCATGCCTAACTACAAGACGATTGCCGACCTCAAAGGCAAGAAGATCGGCGTTACCGCACCGGGCTCTTCGACCAGCATGATGTCCAATTTCGTGCTCGCCAAAGGTGGCCTGAAACCAACCGATGTCTCATACATCGGCGTCGGCGCTTCGGCAGGCGCCTTGTCTGCGCTGCGTTCCGGTTCGATCGACGTGATTGTCAATCTCGATCCGCTGATCACCATGATGCAACAGGATAACGAGATCCGGATCATCTCCGACACACGTACCTTGAAAGACACCAACGCTGTCTTCGGCGGTCCGATGCCGGCGGCGACCTTGTACGCTTCCGCCGATTTCATCAAGAAATACCCGAACACCACGCAGGCCCTGACCAATGCCATGGTGCGTGCGTTGAAGTGGCTGCAGAAGGCTGGCCCGGAAGACATTGTTAAAGTCGTGCCGGAAAGCTACCAGCTGGGCGACCGTGCCTTGTACATCGATGCGTTCATGAAGGTGCGCGAAGCGCTTTCGCCAGACGGCCTGATCCCGGACGAAGGGGCGAAAGTCGCCTTGCATACGCTGGAGGCATTCGATCCTGAACTGGCTGGCAAGAATATCGACCTGTCGCAAACTTATACGAATGAGTTTGTAAAGAAGGCTGACGCCAAATACAAGTAATCAAGGGTGCTGTGCGTTTGTCCGTGCGCTAGGTAGCGTGACGGACGGCGTGCAGCGTCGATGTTGCATTGTGAACGGCTCCCGTTGAAATTTTCTTCGGCTCAGGCCGTATCTCTTATGACTTCCGCTTCAATTCCAAGTCCGATTTCGATTCCGGCTCCGGCTCTTTTCCTCGATAACGTCAGTTGCACGTTCGTCTCCAAGGATGATCGCTCGCAACGCTATACCGCGGTGGCCGACACCAGCTTGTCGATTGCGCCGGGTGAGTTCGTGTCCGTGGTCGGTCCGACCGGCTGCGGTAAATCGACCTTGCTGAATGTCGGCGCCGGTTTGTTGCAGCCGTCGTCGGGTAGCGTCAAGGTGTTCGGCGAGCCGTTGGCAGGCATCAATCGCCGCGCCGGCTACATGTTCCAGGCGGAAGCGCTGATGCCCTGGCGCAGTGCGTTGCAAAACGTCATCGCCGGCTTGCAGTATCGCGAAACCGACGAAGCCAAGGCCCGTCAGCTGGGTGAGGAGTGGTTGGCGCGGGTTGGTTTGCAGGGCTTCGGCGACCGCTATCCCCATCAGCTTTCGGGGGGCATGCGCAAGCGCGTGGCGCTGGCGCAGACGCTGATCCTTGATCCCGACATCATTCTCATGGATGAGCCGTTTTCAGCGCTCGATATCCAGACCCGGCAACTGATGGAAAACGAAGTGCTGGAGTTGTGGAGCGCCAAACGTAAAGCGGTGCTGTTCATTACGCATGATCTCGATGAAGCGATCGCCATGTCGGACCGGGTGATCGTGCTGTCGGCAGGGCCGGGCACCCATCCGATAGGGGAGTTCGTGATTGACCTGCCGCGCCCGCGCGATGTGGCTGAGATTCGCAACGAGCCACGCTTTGTCGAGCTGCACCAGCAAATATGGAGCGTGCTGCGGGATGAAGTGCTAAAGGGTTACCAGCAGCAAAAGAAAATCGCTTAGAGGCTGTTGCGAACACAGATGGCTAGGCGCGCCGACGAAGACAGTACGAGCAGTAAGGCCAGGAGGGTGTAGCAGGGATTTCGGACGACACTGTCGTCTGCCTGCGGAACGCCCAGGGCTTGCAAGCCCGGGCGTGCCTAACAAGGGCAACAACGCCAGGTGTGTTCGCAACAGCCTCTTAGCAATAATAAGGACAAGGATAAGCGCAATCATGTGGAAAGCCCTCAAACCTAGTTACAGGAACCTGCGGATCTATCAGTTGCTGGTGCTGCTGCTGTTTTTCGCTCTCTGGCATCTGGCCACGCGCAATCCGCAGACCGCGTTTTTCTTTGGCGAACCGGTCAAGGTTTTGCAGCGTGTCTGGCAATGGTTTACGGTTGGCAGCGGCACATTGGAAATCGGCTTCGGCGATCACACCTGGTTCACGCTGACTTTTCCCGCCGAGATTTATGCGCATTTGCTAGTTACCTTGACTGAGACCATGCTGGCCTTCGGCATCGGTACCGTCTTTGGCCTCGCCGTCGGTTTGTGGCTGGCGCTGTCGCCGCTGACCTCGGCCATTCTCGATCCCTATATCAAGGCTTCCAACGCCATGCCGCGCGTGATCCTGGCGCCAATTTTTGCGATGTGGTTCGGGCTTGGCATCTGGTCCAAGGTGGCGCTGGCGGTGACGCTGGTATTTTTCATCGTGTTCTTCAACGTTTATCAAGGCGTCAGGGAAGTCAGCCCGGTGGTGCTGGCCAACGCCCGCATGCTGGGCGCTAACCAGCGCCAGCTGCTGCGCACGGTGTACCTGCCTTCGGCCACATCCTGGGTGTTTTCGAGTTTGCACACCTCGGTCGGGCTGGCTTTTGTCGGTGTGATCGTCGGCGAATACCTGGGCTCCGCACGTGGCGTCGGCTATCTGATCCTGCAGGCGGAGGGGGCGTTTGACATCAACACGGTGTTTGCCGGCATCCTGGTGCTGACGGCTTTTGCGCTGGTGCTGGATACAGTAGTAGGGATGATCGAGAAGCGCCTGATGAAGTGGCAGCCGAAGAGCGGCGAGACAGAACGTTTGTAAGTCGGATCCTGTGCAGTCGCTTGGCGGCCGCACACGGAGAAGAAAGGAGCGCTCAGCTCCGTTTGAAGCTATCTACCGCAAGCCTGCCGATTGCCGGGTCATCGGTAAAAAAGCCGTCTATGCCAGCTTTCAGGTAAGTCTGGATTTCCGTGACCAAGCCATCAGGATTGCGGGTGGCGGGCAAGCCGTTGCTTTTCAGGTCGGCCGGCAAGAAATTGTTCTCCGGGCGGAAGGTGTAAGGATGCACGCGCAGTCCGGCTTCGTGCGCATTGCTCACCAGCGCGGTAGGTTTGCCCAGGTTGCCTTTGCTGTCTTGCGGAATGATGCTGAGTTTGTAGGGACCGACGCCATCTGCGTAAGCGGCGACTTCCCACATGCCAGCGGCAGTCATCAGGTCGCCATAAGTACGCTTGCTGCCGGCCAGCACAAAGTCTGGCGGTTGTACCTTGGCGTCGTCCATCAATTGAATCAGCTGGTAGTTCGGGTGGCTCTTTCCGATTTTCGTGCGTATCGATTTCAGATTGGCGGTTTCAAATGATTGGATAAAGATGGTAGCGCGTTTGGCGCTGTAGTCGTCTTGCTCCAGCACCGTCAGCAAGCGATCCTCCAGCGGCAGGCCGATCGACTGGAAATAGCTTGGATGCTTGGTTTCCGGATAGAGGTGAATGGTGCGGCCGGTCTTGGCGGACATGCTCTTGGCGAGAGCGATGATCTCCGTCAGGGTAGGAACTTCGAACTGGCCATCGTATTGAGTGTTGTTCGGGCGAATCTGGGGGATTCTTTCCTTGGCGCGTAATTCCTTGATTTCGGCCAGAGTAAAGTCTTCCGTGAACCATCCTTCCAATGCATTGCCATCTATCATTTTTTTGGTTTTACGGTCGGCAAATTTGGCAATAGCAGCAACGTTGGTGGTGCCCGAGATTTCGTTCTCATGGCGGGCTATCAGGAAGCCGTCCTTGGTCGCGACCAAGTCCGGTTCGATGACATCGGCGCCATCTTCTATCGCCTTGGTGTAGGAGGCCAAGGTGTGTTCCGGCCGCAGAGCGCTGGCGCCGCGATGGCCGATCACGAGGATCTGCTTGTTGGACGACAGTTCGCCGCCGCCGCTACCGCAGCCCGAGATGGAAAACACGGCGGCTAACGCCAGAGGCAAGCTAAGGATGTGTATTGGGTTCATGATTGGGCAGAATAGGTTGGGAATAATGGCCGATTCTATAAGTAAGTTGTGACAATGAAATGACAATTTTTCAAGCTCTCACAGGTCGCTAAAGTATGTTTTATAACAATTAAATACAAATCCGATTGCGCATGCCACTAAATGACCTATTCTCATCATGTCATTGTGCTTATGTTGTCTGTTCTCCAATGTAATAAAATGCCGACCCCCAGATGAATGCCCGGCAGGGGCTTTTGATGGATCTTATGGACATCCGCGACCGCCGCCAGCGACTAAAACGGCTGTGTTGGTGGGGGTGTTCCCTGGTTTTTGAGGAGAAATACATGACAAAACTCGACCTTTCGCGTCGTGGTTTTTTGAAGGCCAGCGTGGTGGCCGGGGTATCGGTATATATAGCGCCAATCGGCGGCAAGGCATTTGCCGCTCTGTTCGAAGAAAAAATCCTGACACCCATCCAGTGGGACAGCGGCAGCGGTCAGGTTAAATTCCGTATCGATGGTATCGCCAAGGTCACCGGCGCCAAAGTGTTTGCGCGCGATATACGCGCACGCGACATGCCGCACTGGCCGAACCAGCAGGCGCATGCCTTCATCCTGCGCGCCACCAAGGCCGATCGTAGTTTCCTCGGTTTCGATCTCAGCCTGTTGGGCGATGAGCTGAAACCGGACCGCGTGGTCACCGCCGCCGACCTTGCGCGCGACGGCCTGGCGTTCCCGGCGTTTTATGGCGATGACATGCTGCTGCCGGCCGGCAAGACTCCGGCCTACCTGGGCCATGCCGTGGCCATCCTGATCTATAACGATTTCGCAAGATTCCGTTTCGCCAAAGACAAGCTGCAATTCAAGCATGAAGTGATCCAGTACGGTCCGGTTACAGGGCCGCTGGAGCGCGATCCCTGGGGCACATTCCGTTTTGTGCGGGTGGGCGGCGCCACTTCCTTCGATGACGATGTGTACTCCAGCCTGAAGGATGCGCCGGTATTCCCGAGCATGATGCGTAAGCACCAGCCGGTCTGGCCGGACGGCAAAGAGCACGGCAAACTGGGCGAGCAGGGCATGTTCCATGCCGCCCAGATCCAGGAGCAGCTTGATCATCCGCCGGCTGACTGGCTTGTGATGGAGCGCAACTACAACACGCAGTCGGTGGATACTGCAGCGCTTGAGCCGGACAACGCCAACTGCTGGTATGACAGCGCCAATCAGGCCTTGCACATGGTGGTGCCGACGCAGTCGCCGGCAGAAGTCGTCGACAGTACTGTCGAGATGCTGAAGAAAGCGAAGTTCCCGCTGAAGAAATTATTCCTGCATCCGTGCTATACGGTTGGCTACGGTTCCAAGGATCATTACAACTTCCCGTTCTACGGCCTGCTGACTTCGCTGTATGCGGATAGCAAGCCGGTACGGCTGGCCAACGACCGCTACGAGCAGTTCCAGACATCGATCAAGCGCCACGCCTTCAAGATGCATTACCGGATTGCGGTCGATCGCAAAACGGGCCTGCTGCAATCGTTCAAAGGTGAGTTCGAGGCCAACGGCGGCGGCCGCGCCAATTTCTCGCCATCGGTGGCGATGGTGGGTGCCACTGCAGCGCAATCGATTTACTACTTCCCGAAGAACGACCTGGCCGCTGTCGCCATCGCCAGCCGGGCAATTGACGCCGGTTCGGCACGTGGCTATGGCACCTTGCAAAGCATGGCGGCGACGGAAATGATGATCGACGAAATGGCCGAAAAGCTGAATCTCGATCCGATCGATTTCCGTTTGAAAAACGCGCTGCGCTCCGGCATGAAAAACACCCAGGGTGCGATACCTGCCGGTGCGATCCGGGTCGACGAAGTCCTGCAAAAGGCCAAGATCCATCCTTTGTGGAGCAATCGTGGCAAGAAGAAGGCCGAATACGAGGCGGCTCATCCGGGCTATCGCTACGGCGTCGGCTTTGCCTGCGTGCAGAAGGATTTCGGCACTGGCGCCGAGGCTTCGTTCGCCAAGGTCGAGATCAGCGCAGACGGCCAGATCCACTTGTCGCACAGCGCTGCAGAAATCGGTACCGGCATGTCCACTTCGCAAGCCATCGCTTGCGCCAAATGGCTGGGCAAGCCGGCGCACGAAGTGCGTACCTCGATCACCGACTGGAGCGATTTGCCGGTTGTCACCAGTGGCGATCCTTACATCATGAGCCAGGCCGATCAAGATAAGCTGTCGGCCAATCCGCGCTGGTCGCCTAGTTATTCTTCGCCGTCCAGCGCCACCAATTCGGCCTTTTATTTCACCCACAGCACGCGCGAAGCGGCGCGAGTGATCTTCATGCACGGCTTGTGGCCGGCAGCGATGGCGATCTGGAGCCAGGGTATCGGCGGCGGCCAGGCGGCGCCGCTGGTGATACGGGTTGAGGATGCCCGCTGGGTCGACGGCAAGTTGTCGGCCGCTGGCCTGGAGGCGCTGCCTTACGAACAACTGGTCAAGAAGGCCCATGAACTGGGGCTGGTGACTGGCGCTACGGTGCACGTTTTCAATCGCTGGCAATGGACTGAAGCCGATTTCGAGATTCTCGGCAATGTAGTGCGGGTGCCGCTGGATGGTTTGTCGGTGCGTTACGGCGAGGGCGCCAGCAAGGAGAAAAAAGCCAGGCAGACGACTGGCGGCGGTTACGACTTACTGAACCGCAAAAAGGTATTCATTCCGCCAACCCAGCGTAACAACGCTGCCGTCACGTATTACAGCGCAGTCGGCACGCTGGTCGAACTGGCCGTGCATGAAGCCAGCGGCAAGGTAGAGTTGCTGAGCCACCATTCGATCATGGAATGCGGAAACATGCTGTCGCCGCAACTGGTTTCCGGCCAGCTGCAAGGCGGCCTGGCGATGGGAATCGGCCACGCTTTGCATGAGTTTCTGCCGTTATACGAAGATGGTCCCGGCAATGGCAGCTGGAACTTCAACCGCTACCAGCTGCCGCGCGCCAAGGATGTCGCAGTCTGGACCCAGACCAGCGACATATTGCCGCCGCTGACCGAGACCGATCCGCCCAAAGGCATCGCCGAAGTGGTGATGATTCCGGTCGTCGGCGCCATCGTCAACGGCATTGCCCACGCCATCGGCCATCGATTCACCGACCTGCCGGTAACTCAACAACATATTCAGGAGGCTCTGGCATGAGCATGACCATTCACCCCATCACCATGCATATCAACGGCAAGCCGGTCGGTCCTGTGCCGGTGCCGGAAGGGATCATGATGATCGACTTTCTGCACGAATACCTGGACCTCACCGGTTCGCGTCTCGGCTGCGGCCAAGGTCTTTGTCGCGCTTGCGTGGTGATTCTCGATAAACCGGACGGTAGCAGCGAAGAAGTGCGCTCTTGCATCACCGGCGCGCATTTCTTCGAAGGCAAGAAAGTCCGTACTGTGGAAGGCCATGCCCAGCGCAACGAACAAGGCGAAGTGGTGGCGCTGTCGCCTATCCAGCAGAAATTTCTGGAACATTACAGCTTCCAGTGCGGCTACTGCACGCCGGGCTTCGTCAATGCAGCGACAGTATTGATGGAAAAACTCAAACGCCAGCCGGTCGCCAAGGCGCAGCTGGATGAGACCATTACCGAAGAATTGAACGATCATATCTGCCGTTGTACCGGTTATGTGCGCTACTTCGACGCTGTGAAGGAAGTGGTGCTCAGCACGCCGGGACTGGTAAAGGATGCCAAGTGATGACCAAGGTCCCATCCTTTCGTAAAGCACTGTTCGGCCTGGCCGCGCCGGTGCTGGCGGCAGCGTTGTTGAGCGCTTGTGACAGCGGGAGCAGTTCAGCCGCTTCGGCAACCAGTCAAAGCGCGGTCAAGCCCGGCAGCGCCGACCAGATTGCTCTTGGCCGCTACCTGACCAAGGCAGCGGATTGCGCCGCTTGCCACACTACGGCTACAGGCGCGCCATTCGCCGGCGGCGTCGAACTGGCTTCGCCGTTCGGTAAGTTCTACGGATCCAATATCACGCCGGACAAGCAGCATGGCATTGGCAACTGGAGCGCCGATCAGTTCTACAAGGCGCTGCATGATGGCGTCACGCCGGACAAGCATCTGTATCCGGCGATGCCGTACACCTCGTATCGCTCGATGACCCGCGCCGACAGCGACGCCATCTACGCCTTCCTGATGCAGCAGAAGCCGGTGGCGGTGCCGACCCGTGATCCAGATTTGAAATTTCCTTACAACATGCGCTTTGGCATGATGTTCTGGAATGTGCCTTTCCTCAAAGATCAATTGAGCGATGCTTCCAGCGGCCAGTCGGCCATGTGGCTGCGCGGCCAGTATCTGAGCAATGCCTTAGGCCACTGCGCGGAGTGCCATACGCCACGCGGGAAATTCGGCCAGCTGGATCTGTCGAAATCCTTGACCGGCTCGGCTCTCGGCCGCGTCGCCGCACCGGATATCACGCCGGCCGGCCTGGCGGTAGTGGGCTGGACTGCAGCAGACTTGCAGACTTTCTTCGCCACCGGCATCGCGCCTCAGGGTTCGGCTTACGGCGAGATGTTTCCGGTGGTGCATCTGAGTACGCAGTATCTGAGCAAGGAAGACCTGACTGCGGTCACGACTTATTTGATGGGCGACAAGCCGTTGCCGCCGGAACCGGTCAAGACCATCGCCGCAGACGCCATTGAACTGGACGCCGGCAAGCGTTTGTATACAGCGGTATGCGCCGGCTGCCACGGTTTCCAGGGTGACGGCAAGCCGCACGTTGCGGTCGCGATGAAGGGCAATTCGACGGTACGCAATGCGAATCCGCATAACCTGATCGTAGCGATGCTGGACGGGATCGAAGCGCAAAAATTCCCCGGTACGGAAAGCCTGCAGGATATGCCTGGTTTTGGCGGCCAGCTGAGCGACAAGGAACTGGCGCAGCTGTCCAATTTCCTGCGCGCGACCTGGGGCGGCCAGCCGGCCAACGTCGACGCCGGCCAGATCAAAGCCTTGAGGCTGACTACTGCCGCGCACTAAGCGTTTGCAACTGGTCTTTTGACAGGGTCTACCGTGCAAGCGGTCGATCCTGTTTTTCATTACACTGATAAGAATTAAAAGAGGAATCCAGCGGTATGAATGCAGTCGACTATCAAGTACTGAAGAGCGCCGCCGGCTGGCTACAGCAAGGCAAGCGGGTCGCCATGGTGACCGTGGTCCGCAACTGGGGCTCGGCGCCGCGTCCGCTCGGTTCGCTGTTCGCGATTACCGACGCCGGCGATTTTACCGGCTCGGTGTCGGGCGGCTGTATCGAAGACGACTTGATGCAACGTTTTAACGCCGCATTTCCAGAAAAAATAGAGCTGGTGCGCTACGGTATCAGCGCCGAACAGATGCGCCGTTTCGGCCTGCCTTGCGGCGGTACGCTGGAACTGGTGATCGAGCCGCTGGCCGATGCCGCCGCGCTGACGCCGTTGCTGGAAGCAGTCAGCGGCCGCCGGCTGGTACAACGCCGCCTCGACATGCGTAGCGGCGCGGTCCATATCGAAGCCACCGACGCCGATTTTGCGCTACGTTTTGACGAACAGGAACTGGTGCAGGTATTCGGCCCGCGCTGGCGCTTGCTAATCATTGGCGCCGGCCAGGTATCGGAATACCTGGCGCAGATGGCGCCGGCGCTGGATTTCTCGGTCTACCTGAGCGACCCGCGGGAAGAGCAGCGCCGCAACTGGCAAGCTGACGGCGTCACTTGGCTGGACGGTATGCCGGACGATGTCGTGCTGGCGTTCAAGCCGGACCGCCGGACCGTCATCGTCACTCTGAGCCACGATCCCAAAGTGGACGATATGGCGCTGATGGAAGCCCTGAAAACCGACGCCTTCTACATCGGCGCCATCGGCTCGATGGCAAGCACCGAAGCGCGCAAGGAAAGATTGCTAACGCTGGATGTCAACAGCGAACAGATTGACAGGCTGCATGCGCCGATCGGTTTGCAGATCTGGAGCCGCTCACCGGCGGAGATCGCCGTGTCGGTGCTGGCAGAGCTGGTGATGCTGCGCAATCGCGGCAGCGTGCCGGCCTCGCTTTCCAGCTGCGCGATTGGTGGCAATGATTTACGAATGGTCGACCGGCCTTGATTCTGTATCAAAAGGAAAAGCATGAAGATGACTGATATCCCGTTCGGTACCACTGACTGGGAAAGCGTTGAACGCACCGAGCACAAGGGCGAAAACGGCATGGCGTATTGGCGGACCCGTCATTTCGGCGGTATCCGGGTACGCATGGTGGAATATACACCGGGCTACCTGGCCGATCACTGGTGCGTCAAAGGCCATGTGCTGTTCTGCCTTGAAGGCGAACTGCACACCGAACTCGAGGACGGCCGCAAATTCCTGCTGAAACCGGGGATGAGCTACCAGGTCGCCGATGGTGCGGAGCCGCATAGGTCTTTTACCGAAACCGGCGCGAAGCTGTTCGTGGTCGATTGACCCGTAATTTTGCGCTGTTTCCTTTACTGTCGCGCCCAAGCTGCTAGTATGAAAGTAGACAATCCGCCATAAGCGGGCGTTGTCGATGTCTGGGCCCCGTCACCATGGCGAGACAGGGAACGCCAGGCGGACAGATGGGAGTCCTCCAATGGATTTCGCGATGAATCCGGAGCGGCCGACCAGGAAGCTAGTCGGCTTCAGCGTAGTGCTTCTCATGCATATCGTCGTCGTATATGCATTGGTGACAGGTCTGGCCCGTAAAGTCGTCGAGGTGATCCAGGAGCCGGTCATCACCACGATCATCCCCGAAATCAAGCCCCCGCCACCTCCGCCACCCGAGAAACCGGCGTCGCCACCGCCAAAATCGGCCGCACCGCCGCCACCTTATGTGCCGCCGCCTGAGGTCAAGGTACAGCCGCAGCCACAGGAAAACGTGATTGCCGCTGTCACCAATGTCAAGCCGCCGACCAACGAGCTGCCGACTTCCGTCGCCCAGCCTGCTCCGGCAGCGGTGCCCCAAGCTCCCGCAGGACCGGCGCACACCAGTGCGCGCGTCACGGGGAATTGCGAAAAACCTGAATATCCGCGGACGTCCCTGCGTAACGAAGAACAGGGTACGGTAAATGTGAAACTGATCATCGGCGCCGACGGTAGCGTCGTCGACGCTACGATTGAAAAAAGCAGCGGCTTCAAAGAACTGGATCGGGCTACGCTGAAAGCCTGGAGCCTGTGCCATTTCACTCCCGCCATGGCAGATGGCCAGCCGGTGCAGTCGGCTACCAGAATGGAATATGTCTGGAAAATGGAATGATCCAAGGGGGCAGGCAAGGAGCGGTTGATCCGGCGACGGCGGGTTGGCGGAACATGCTATTGGAAAATTGCGGCGCCGAAGCGGTAGTAGCGTTTGCTTTCCGGCTTTATCTGCCGGCTTTTTCGGCTGCCTGCAAAATCCTGTCACGCACCACACGGATTGCCTGCTTGAGCATGTACACATCCCGGAAGTAGCGCTGTGGAATCTGGATCCGGCTGGCGTTGGCGTCGATGTTTTCGATGTCCTCGCGCCATTGCGCGATCTGCTCCGCTGTCGCCTGCTGGTTCTGCCATATCTCATCTTCCAGCGACTTGATTTCCTGATACCAGACTATCAGCCGGTTTTTCATGCGCGCTTCGAACATGCGTGGAAGCGCATTCAGAAGGCCGAACAGCAGCGCCATGAAGGGCAGCAGGATCAGCAGGCGCCGCTCGATGAAACTAGCCAGCCAGAACGGCAAGTAGCGCTGCAGGAAAGGGCGGCCGGATTTGAAGTAGCGCGTGCTTTCGTCGGATATGGGAAAGTCATCCGTGTTCAGATTGGGGAACACGCCACGTGGCGTGAAATAGTCTTCGCGGGCATGCGCGGAATTGGCCGCTTCCAGCAACAGATAGGCCAGCGCAGGGTGCAGGGTGTCTTTGGAAACCAGCAGTGCGGTGGCAGCCAGCAGCGTCACGTCGGCTTGCGGCAGGTCATCGGCGACGCTGGTCGAGGCGCGCGGGAAGACGATTTTAGAAAGCGAAGGAAATTTCTGCACCAGCGCGTCGGCCTGGGCAAAGCTCATCAGCTTCAGATTGCTGTTGAGCAGCGTTTGCTGCATCGGCGCGTCTGGCCTGCCGATAAAGAAGGCGGCATCCAGCTGGCCGTTTTCAAGGCTCTGATAGGCCTTGTCTGCATCCATTTCCTGCAGGGTAGCGTTATCGCCGTTGACACCGCTGTAGCCAAGCAGCACGCGCGATACCGTCAGCAAGCCGCTGCCGGGAACGCCGATGGAAATCCGCTTGCCGCGCAGTTGCGCCAACCGGTTGATAGCGACGTCGCCGCGATAAAACACCCAGATCGGTTCGTACGACACGGCCGCGATAGTTTGCAGTTGGTCGCTCGGCAACGGCGTGGTGGTGCCGGATTGGATGAAGCCGACTTCATACTCGCTGTCGGGATCCTTCAGCCGTTGATAATTTTCGACAGACCCCGACGAGCTGCGGATATCCAGGTTGATACCTTCGCGCTTCAGCAGCGGCGCATAGCGTGCGGCAAAACCGCTGTAGATACCCTTGTCGGCGCCGGTGGTGATGACAATCGTGCGCTGGATTGCAGGTTTGAGAACGATGACCAGCCCCCAGCCCGCCACGGCCAGCAAAACGATCGCGCCGAATATAAGAAAGCGCAGGCGGCGCAGCGTCATAGGCGGTTTATGGATGCGATGCAGCGCTGGATGATGTCTTGGCATGGTCGATGGAAAGCGCTTGGTTGGGCAACTCGGAAAACCAGACTGCGACTTCAGGATTTACGGCAGAGAGCCTGAGCAGGCCAGGCTCCCGTAGCGTTATACTTTTTTGACAAATTCCGATTTCAGGCTCATCGCCCCAAAACCGTCAATCTTGCAGTCGATGTCGTGATCGCTGTCGACCAGGCGGATGTTCTTTACCTTGGTGCCGACCTTCACCACGCCGCCTGAACCCTTCAGTTTCAGATCCTTGATGACGGTGACGGTATCGCCGTCTTGCAGGACATTGCCGACCGCGTCGCGGTAAACCTTGGCGCCGTCGCCGCCTGCATCGGCAGTCGCCTGTGCCGACCACTCATGCGCGCACTCCGGGCAGATATAGAGGCCGCCGTCTTCATAGGTGAATTCGGAGTTGCATTTGGGACAGGCTGGCAGAGCGTTCATGGTGTTGTCTTTCGGGATAAGGCTGAAACCGTAAAAAGGGTTGCCAGTATACCGCCTGCCATCAAAATTGCCTGTTTTTCCACAGTGGGCGGCACATAAAACAAGGGATTTTTTCTGGCGCACAATGGTCGAAGCTCGGTTGGTTAGAATAATGGCGTCTGCCATTTCATGTTTGAAAGTGCCAAGAGTCCCTATGAAACGACGCATGTTGATCAAATCGCTACTGGCGCTGGGTGCGCTGAGCTCGCTGAGTATTGCCGCCAGCGCCTGGGCCGGTTATAACATCTGGTCCAACGAGTACACGTTTACGCAGCAGCAATTGCAGACCACAATGGCGCGCAAGTTTCCATTGCGCCTGCGCTACGCCGAGGTGTTCAACGTCGACCTGAAGAGTCCGCAATTGAGCCTTAACTCTCCGCAGAACCGCGTGGTGACGCTGGTGAATGTCAGCGTGGTCAGTCCGCTGCTATTGCCGACGCCGTTAAATGGAACGATTACCCTCAGCAGCCGTTTGAAGTACGACCGCGCCGCACGCGCCATCCGCCTCGATAGTCCGACCGTCGACACCATTGATTTCAGCAGCGTACCGCCACAGTACAAGCAGCAATTGAACCAGATTGGCGCTGTGGTTGCCGAGCAAGTGCTGAAGGATTATCCGATTTATACCTTTACAGCCGATGAGCTGCGACTGAACGGCAAAACCTTCGAGCCTGGCGAGATTACCGTGCAGACGGACGGCATCGCGGTGCAGATTAACGAAACCTAGTGCCAGCACACGTTTTGGTTTGAACGCATCTCTCAAATCAAATGTGAACAAGCCTTAGGATTGATTACTCAAGGGCTTGATAAAAGTCACCTTGGTATAAGCCAGGCTGAAACCTGCTCGCTCGGTGTTGCGCGCGCTTGTATTGGCCGGTCGCGCGGTGACGCTGGCGAGCGTGCAACCTGCGTTGCGCGCCGCGGTTAACCTGGCGCGTAAAAGCGCAAGTTGAATCCCGCGTCCTCTATATGCAGGCAGGGTGCTGGCAATGTACAAATGCGCAAGCAAGCCGGCGGGCGTCTCTATCAGGCTCATTCCTGCCGTGCCGGCGACCTGCCCATCCAGGGCCGCGGGAAAAAGCAATGTATCGCTGCGGCGTAGTGCAATCTGCGCCAGCGCTTCCAGCAGAATGCGCGGCCGGTTCACCGTTTGCACTGAAAATCCCGCAACTGAATCCGCGACAAACGTAGCGCCCACCAGCGCTTTATCGCTGCATACCTCGATCCCGGCACTGGCCGTATCGGTATCCGCCGGCGTCAGGTATCTTACGTAAGTATTGCTGAAGGCGTTGGCTGCGTAGCCGCGCTCGGCCAGAATCGCTAGCGTGCTGCCGTGGGTGTGTGGACAAATGTCGATCTGGGTCTCCAGCCCAAGGGCAGCGTACCTGCGTTCGATGTCCTGCAAATCCCCGGCAAGTACTGGCATACCCATGCCAAGTCCCGTAACGTGATTGAGCTTGCGTCCGAAAGCCGGCTCGGTAATGGCAGCAACTCCGCCCGCGACGACAACGACCTGCGATCCGGCATGTTCGCTCAATGTGCGATAGGTCTCGACTTGCCTTGTCAAATGGCTCGCTTCGGCTTGCTCAAGTGCGGAAGCGAGTTCAGGTCCAGTTAAGATCATGGCGGGTACAGGTGGGAGTCGGGAAAGCCTAAGATGTCTGTGAAGCGATATTACGGTGGGCCGGAATTTCAAGCAAGCGCAGAGAAGACCAAGCTCTCGTGATGGAACCGCACCGTCGTGGATTGAGCGCCAATCTGATTTATGATTCCATTCAAAATGTCTGGACAACCCATAAAAATGGAATGGAATTCATGTTTTCTACACTGCGCAATCTTGTTGGTGTTTCCATATTCCTTTGCGCTGGCGGCGTCAGCGCCGGCGTCATGACCGTGCATTTGGACAGGCCGGATTTCTCAGCGGGCAATCCGAATTCATCGTGGATCATGAATCTTCAGGGAGAAATCGATGTCGGCGCGCCGCAGCGCATCGCCGCCGCTTTGCGGCAGACCGGGTCGGCGGGCGTTGACGTCTACCTGGATTCAACCGGCGGCGATTTATTGGCGGGCATGGAAATTGGGCAGCTTCTCCGGAAAGCTGGTGCTGCCACGCATATCGGGCGCTATGTGGCGAGCCGCAATGGCCAAAACGGCGCGCGTCCGGCATCGCCTGTGATTACCGCCGGGGTTTGCTATAGCGCCTGTTCGCTGGCCTTTCTGGGCGGCGTTTATCGCTATGTGAGCGAGGGCTCGCAGTACGGCGTGCATCGCGTATCGCGCTCTTCCGGGCCGGTTGCCGGCGATCTCGACACAGGGCAAATCGTTTCGGCCGGGATCGCGCTACATTCGAGGCATGGGCGTAGGACAGGGCTTGCTTGACCTGCTGGTGCAGAAGGGCGAGCAGGGGATCTACCTGCTGAGCGAGGCGGAGTTGAAGGCGTTGAATGTCGTCAATAATGGCCGGCAAGCCGCCGATTGGGCGCTCGAAGTGGCCGATGGCGGCGAATATCTACGCGGCACGCAAGACACGGCATATGGACGAGGAAGGATTGCGTTCATGTGCGACAAGGACAAAATCCTGATGTTCACCTTTTATCAGGTCGGCGACCAGGCTGCGGGTATGGCGGGCGGCGGCTTGGTTCATTCGTTGATTGTCGACGGCGATATGATGCCCTTGCAGGATCCTGACAGCGTGGTTGCCAATAAAGGCGAGATTCAAACCTTCTTCACGCTGACGCAAGCGCAGGCAAGCCGGATAGCCGCTAGCCATGCGATTGGTCACGCGATGAGGACCGCGCGGGATGCACCTGTTTTCATCGGTTTTCCGTTGGATATTCCTGCCGGCGCTTCGCAAAAAGTGCACGCATTCATCAATAACTGTATTTCCCCGCATCGATAGCGCAATCGTTCTCCACCTGTCTTGCATATGAACATTGCATATGAACAGGCACTAATCCGGCTGATAAATCATCTCCCGCGATTCGCCCATCAGGAATGGCCGGTTCGGCTCGATCACCTCGCGCAGATAGCGCCACAGTGCGGCTACCCGCGCCACGTTGCGGGTTTCGGTCGCCGCCACTAGCCAGAAAGCCCGCTCTATGTCGACCTGTCCATCCAGCACCGGCACCAGATCCTCGCTTTGCTGGGCCAGGAAGCATGGCAAGATCGCCAGCCCCTGGCCGCTGCGCGCTGCGGTGTATTGGGCGATGACGCTGGTGCTGCGAAAGGCGCGGAAGGCGGCCGGGGCGACGTTTTCCTTGTAGCGCAGCTCTTCGCTGAACACCAGGTCGTCGACATAGCCGATGAAAGCGTGGCTGTTCAAGTCTTGTAGCGTCTTGATAGGCGCATGGGTTTCCAGATAGGAACGGGTGGCGTACAGCTTGAGCAGGTAGTCGGTCAGCTTGGTGACGACGTAGTTGCCGCTTTGCGGGCGTTCGATGGTGACGCCGATGTCCGCCTCGCGCTTGGACAGGTTGACAAAGCGCGGCACCGGCAGCAAGTCGACGGTAATGTGCGGGTGGCGCGCGCAGAAATGCGCCAGATGCGGCGCCAGCACAAAGGTGCCGAAACCTTCGGTGGCGCCGAGCCGGACCTGGCCGGAGAGCAGGCGGTTGTGGCCGCTCAGTTCCTCGGCGGCGGCGTACACGGTGCTTTCCATTTTTTCCGCATATTCGATCAGGCGGTGGCCTTCCGCGGTCAGCGTGTAGCCTTGGTTGTTGCGTTCGAACAGCTGGCTGCCGACCTGTTCCTCAAAGCGGCGCATGCGGCGCGATACGGTCGAGTGGTCGATGCCGAGTTTCTTTGCCGCTTCCACCAGCCCCTGGCTACGCGTCAGCTCCAGAAACACCCGTAGGTTGTCCCAGTCCAGCATGGCATTTGTTGATTTCATCTGACCGTCCTCGCTTTGCATAAATGCAAAGCCGTTGTGAATTAATGTCTATTGTCCCAATAATAATGCACATGCAGAATGTCTCTACAGAAAATTTATAAAAATCGGCATGCGGACCGCCCTGACGGCCTATGCTGAAAAACAGGAGACAACGATGACAACGCGTAAGCTGCTTGCAGGTGGTTCGGCTGTGATCTTTTCGTTAATGGCTTTGGCGGCGGCCGGGCATGCCCTGGCGCAGGATAGCGATGTGTACAAGGTCGGCATCCTGACCGACATGTCGGGCCCGTACTCGGCGATGGGTGGTCCGGGTTCGGTAGTGGCAGCCAAGATGGCCATCGAGGATTGCATGAAGGCTGAATGCAAGGGCATGAAAATCGAGTTGCTAACGGCTGATCATCAAAACAAGGCCGATATTGGGGCTTCCAAGGCGCGTGAATGGATAGACCGCGACAAGGTCGATGCGATTGCCGACCTGACCAACTCTTCGGTGGCGCTGGCAGTGCAACGCCTGATCCGCGACAAAGGCGGCATCGCCATGTACAGCGGCCCAGCCACGACAGTACTGACCAACGCAGAATGCGCGCCTAACGGTTTCCACTGGATGTTCGACACTTACTCGCAGGCGGCGGGCGCCGCTGCCGCATTAACCAAGATGGGCCAGAAGTCATGGTATTTCGTGACCGTTGATTACGCCTTCGGCCAGTCGCTGGAGAAAGATGCGGGCGACGTCGTCAAGAGCCTGGGCGGCACCGTGGTCGGTTCGATCCGCCATCCTTTGAACGCCAGCGATCTTTCCTCGTTCCTGCTGCAGGCGCAGAGTTCGAAAGCGCAAGTGATCGGCCTGGCGAACGGCGGTCAGGATACGGTCAACGCGATCAAGCAGGCGCGTTCATTTGGCGTTGGCACCAAGAACCAGCGCCTGGCGGCCTTGCTAGTGTTCTTGTCGGATGTCCATGCGCTCGGTCTCAACGATGCGCAAGGCTTGATTTATACCGACGGTTTCTACTGGGATTTCGACAACGATACGCGCGCTTTCTCCAAGCGCTTCGAAGCGCTGGACAAAGGCAACAAGCCAACCATGGTGCATGCCGGCGTCTACTCCAGCGTCTATCACTACCTGAAAGCCGCGGCGGCCACCAAATCGCATGACTGGAAAGTGGTTACGCAAAAAATGCGCGAGATCCCGATTCATGACGCAGTCATGCGCAATGCCTCGATCCGTCCGGACGGCCGGGTGATCCATGACATGTACTTGTACCAGGTTAAAACGCCGGCCGAATCGAAAGCGCCTTGGGATTACCTCAAGCTGCTGTCGACAATCCCTGCGCAACAAGCGTTCAAGCCAATGGATGCTTCTTGTTCCTTGGCGAAATAAGGACTCGGCCTTGCCGATTTTATAGATGTTGAATTTTCATTTCTGAGGTTTGATCATGTCCACCGCAACTATCCCAAACGTCCCGCTGTACATCGGCGGCAAAGCCGTGCAATCCGCCAGCACCGAATGGCGTGACGTTCTCAATCCGGCCACGCAGGAAGTCGTGGCGCGAGTGCCGTTCGCAACCAAGGCGGAAGTCGACCACGCGGTAGCCAACGCCAAGCAGGCGTTCGCCACCTGGCGCAACACATCGCTGGCGCAGCGCATGCGCATCATGCTCAAGTTCCAACAGCTGCTGCGTGAAAACATTGCGCCGCTGGCTGAACTGATCACCCGTGAGCACGGCAAGACCTTGCCGGATGCCGAAGGCGAAGTCATGCGCGGTCTGGAAGTGGTTGAGCACGCCTGTTCCATCACGTCGCTGCAGTTGGGTGAACTGGCTGAGAATGCAGCCACCGGCGTCGATGTCTATACCATCAACCAGCCGCTCGGCGTCGGCGCCGGCATCACCGCGTTCAATTTCCCGGTGATGCTGCCTTGCTTCATGTTCCCGGTGGCGGTCGCTTGTGGCAATACCTTTATCCTCAAGCCGTCCGAGCAAGATCCTTCGTCATCGCTGTTCCTGGTCGAACTGGCGCAGCAGGCAGGCTTGCCGCCGGGCGTGTTGAACGTGGTGCATGGCGGCCCCGATGTGGCCAACATGCTGTGCGACCATCCTGATATCAAGGCAATTTCCTTTATCGGCTCGACCCATGTCGGTACCCATATCTATCGCCGCGCCGGTGAGGCCGGCAAGCGTGCGCAATGCATGATGGGCGCGAAAAACCATTGCATAGTGTTACCGGATGCGAATAAGGACCAAGCCATCAATAATCTGCTGGGTGCGGCGTTTGGCGCGGCCGGCCAGCGTTGCATGGCGAACTCGATGGTGCTGCTGGTCGGCAAGGCACGCTCATGGTTGCCGGAAATCGTCGAGCGCTCGCGCGGCCTGAAAATCGGTCCGGGCAGCGATCGCAAAGCCGACCTCGGTCCGATGGTTTCGAAAGCCGCCAAGGCGCGCACTGAGCGCCTGATCGGTTCCGGCGTGGAACAGGGCGCACAGCTGCTGCTGGACGGCCGCAACTGTCAGGTTGACGGTTACCCCGACGGCAATTTCGTCGGCCCGACGATTTTCTCCGGCGTCACTGCGGAAATGGATATTTATACGCAAGAGATCTTCGGCCCGGCCATGTGCGTAGTTGAGTTGGAAACGCTAGACGAGGCGATCGCTTTTATCAACGCCAATCCGAACGGTAACGGCACGTCGATCTTCACCTCGTCGGGCTGGTCGGCACGCAAGTTCCAGAACGAGATCGACGTTGGCCAGGTTGGCATTAACGTACCGATTCCTGTGCCGGTTGCTTATTTCAGTTTCACAGGCTCACGGGCTTCGAAGCTGGGCGATCTCGGTCCGAACGGCAAGCAGGCGGTGCAATTCTGGACGCAGACCAAGACAGTGACCGCGCGCTGGTTTGCGCCGGACGCCGATGGCGGTGAAATCAACACGACAATCTCCATGAAATGATTTCGTAGCCTGGGTTAGCCAAGCTAACCCAGGCAGCTGAACGAAGCGATACAAGATCACTAAAAGAGAGGCATGACATGAATCACGAAATCGTTTTTATCGGCCTGGGCAATATGGGCCTGCCAATGGCGCTAAACCTGGTCAAGGCCGGGCATAAAGTCAGCGGCCATGACCTGGTCGCCGCCAGCGTCGAGAAATTTGCCGCTGGCGGCGGCAGCACAGGCAACGACCTGGCTGCAGCGGTTGGCGCTGCCAAGGTTGTCATCACCATGCTGCCGGCCAGCCGTCACGTCGAATCGGCCTATCTTGGCGCCAGCGGTATCCTGGCGCAGGCCGCGCCAGACACCTTGTTGATCGACTGTTCCACCATCGCCCCGGATGCTGCGCGCAAGGTCGCGGCAGCGGCCCGCGACAAGGGGTTCACCATGCTTGATGCGCCGGTTTCCGGCGGCACCGGCGGGGCGCTGGCGGGCACGCTGACCTTCATGGTCGGCGGTTCGGATGAGGGTTTCGCCGCGGCAAAGCCTTATCTGGAGAAAATGGGCAAGGCGATCTTTCACGCAGGCGACAACGGCAGCGGCCAGACCGTCAAGGTGTGCAACAACATGCTGCTGGGAATACTGATGATCGGCACCTCGGAAGCGATCCGGCTGGGTATGGCGAACGGCATGGATCCCAAGGTGCTGTCGGAAATCATGGCCAAGAGCTCGGGGCGTAACTGGGCGCTGGAAGTGTACAACCCTTGTCCCGGCGTGATGGAAAATGCGCCCGCATCGAAAGGCTATAGCGGCGGCTTCGGCGTTGACCTGATGCTGAAGGACCTGGGGCTGGCAGTGGAAAACTCCCTGTCCACCGGCAGCAGCGTGCCGCTCGGCGCCATGGCGCGTAACCTGTACGACATTCACAGCAAGAGCGGCGCCGGCGGCCTGGATTTTTCCAGCATCTTCAATATGCTGGCCAAGGCTGAATGAGTTTGAGTCGTTGATCAGCCCGATTTGAGCAGGCGCTTGCGCTCTGCCGTGTAGGACCACCACGGCAGCGGCTCAGCGCCTTCCATGTAGCGCACCGCCGACATGAAAACATCGATCACGCATGGATCATGGCGGGCGCCGGTCTTGGCGCACAGCGCCTCATACATCTGTAGCGGCGATTTCCCGATGAGTTGCTCTGGCTGCAGAATCCCGATGCAGCGCAGATCGGCAGCGCCGGCCTTGCCGATGTTTGGCAAATCCTCCAGCTGCGTTATAGCGTCTCTTTCCAGGTATTTAGGCATGGTGTTTCTGTTAATTGTTTGAATGACATTCCACGCGCGCCGATACTACTATCATAAACATATGCAAAGATAGTCGTTGCACGATTATCTGTATGGAATATAATTACAGTATGAAGTCCAGTCGATTTGCCGTCGCGGCGCATATTTTAGTCAGCGTGGAATACGCCACCAGAGGTGGGGAGGTGTATTTCCCGTCCACGGCTATCGCGACCAGCGTCAATACTAATCCTGTTTTCGTGCGTGAGCTGTTGCGCAAGCTGAGCAAGGCCAGGCTGGTAGTGACTAAGGAAGGCAAAGGCGGCGGCGTGCAACTGGCGCGCCCAGCGTCGGCCATCAGTCTGGCGGAGATTTACCAGGCGGTGGAAGAGGGGCCGGTGCTTAAGCATAATACGCGTTCGAAGGATCTTTGCTGTCCTGTCAGCTGTGGCATGGACATGGTGCTCGATCCGGTAGTGTCGGAAGTTGAAAGCGCCTTGCTGGGAATTCTGCGGGAAAGAAAATTGTCCGAGCTGGTCAACAAGATTGTTGACAAGAGTAGTAAATAATCTGATTTTTTGTTTTCAAGTGTTCAATTGTTGCGGGGTCATTTCGATCCCATTTTTATATTCTTAACTGTATTAAATAATATTACAGTTTAATTGAGGCGGCCCGGCCTTGATGCAAATGCAGTACAGCCGGCAGGCGATGTCATGCCGGCTTTCTGAGATTCAGTTCACGCATTCAGTTAATTTTAGCGCTGGGTTCAAGTTCAGGCGAAGGGGAAATACATGGAAAAAAATCTGGCTGCGCTCAGCGCACAAAACGACAGCTTGCTCGATATGCCGCCCGCGCATGTCACGACCGGCGAGGCATCGCCGCTACGCGCCTGGTTGTCGGTAGTGTCGGTGGCAATCGGCGCTTTCGCTTTTGTGACGACCGAATTCCTGCCGGTAGGCCTGCTGCCGCAGATCGCTGCCGATCTTGGCGTTTTGCCAGGCACCGCAGGATTGATGGTCACTACGCCCGGCATTATCGCCGCCATTTCAGCGCCGGGTTTGATGCTGGGGGCGGGGCGCATCGACCGTCGCATTATTCTGCTGGTGTTATCGATCTTGCTGCTGGCGTCGAACCTGATCTCCGCTTTCGCTCCAAGTTTTGGTATCATGTTGCTGGGGCGTGCCTTGCTTGGTGCAGCGCTCGGTGGCTTCTGGACATTGGCGCTGGCGACCTCGGGACGGCTGGTGCGGCAAGAGCATGCGGCCAAGGCGACGGCGATGATACTGAGCGGCGTTACCTTCGCCACCGTGCTAGGCGTGCCGCTCGGAACGTTTATCAGCGGGCTGTATTCCTGGCGCGCATCTTTTATCGCGACCGGTATCCTTGCTGCCGTCGCTCTGGCTGCGCAAGCATTGTTGCTGCCGGCCTTGCCGTCCAAAGCCGCAATCCGCTTTAGCGATCTGCGGGCTTTGCTGGGGCGTGCTACTGCGCGTAAAAGCCTGTTGATGGTGGCGCTGGTGTTTGGTGCACATTTTTCGTCTTACACCTATATCACGCCGTTTCTCGTACAAAACAACTTCAGCCTGTCGGCCATCACCACGATTTTGTTAGGTTTCGGTTTTGTCGGATTTGTCTCCAACCTGGCGATCTCGACCACCGTAACGCGTCATCTCCAGGCTTCGCTGTTCGGCATGGTTGCGATTTTATTGGTGGCTCTGGTAGCGCTGCCGCTGGTGCACACGTCGATCGCCGGGGTCTCGCTGATGGTGCTGGCGTGGGGCATTGCTTTCGGCGCGATTCCCCTGTGTCTCAGTATCTGGCTGCAACTGTCCTCGCCGGATCTGCCTGAAGCCGGTTCGGCGCTGTTTGTCAGCATCGTGCAGGTAGCGATTGCGTTGGGGTCGTTCACCGGCGGCGTGGTGGTTGATGCGGTAGGGATTCCAGCCACGCTGTGGCTGGGCGGTTTCCTGGCGCTGGCAAGCCTGGTAGTGATCGCCAGTTTCGGGATGGGTAACAAGAAGCTGGCCGATATATTGTCTAGATAAGGCAGTGGCGAATCAACTACCCGTCATGCTTTGTTGCACGAGCACAGAGGATCAGGGGTGGTTGGCGGGTTTGTTGCGGAAGTTGTTACTGGAGTTCGAGCCATGAGCCTTTCTTGCTTGCGCTCTTCAGTGAGTCGAGCACTAATTTGTGCGAACGCCCATTCAATTTTTGCGTCAGCCAATTTGTAGTGCCGTGATTTCTTGCAGGAGATTTTGCTGTGAATTGCGGGTGCCGGTGTAATTGATCGATCGTTCTATATTTCTGTATGGGCGTAAAAAAACGCTGCGAATAAATCGGCAGCGTTTTTTTTGCATGCGAGGAAGGTATTAGACCCGCTTCTTGAACTCGTTTGTGCGCGTGTCGATTTCGATCGTGTCTTCGGAGCTGACAAACAGTGGCACCATGACGATGTGCTGATGGGCTTCGATGGCGTTTTCAATCTTGGCTTCTTTCAGGACGTTGCCTGAAGTGTTGCCTTTGACGGCTGGCTCAGAGTAGATCACCTGACGTGCGATAGTTGTCGGCAGTTCAACCGAAATGGCCTTGCCGTCATAGAACACGGCTTCGCATTCCATACCGTCTTTCAGGTAGTGCAGGGCGTCGCCCAGGTTTTCTTCTTCGATTTCGTATTGTTCGTAGTCAGCATCCATGAACACGAACAGCGGGTCGGCGAAGTACGAATAAGTGACTGGCTTCTTGTCGAGCACGACCACGTCGAACTTGTCGTCGCCGCGGAAAACGTTTTCCTGCGGGCTGTTGGTCAGCAGGTTCTTCATCTTCCACTTGTAGGTGAAGCCCGTGCGGCTCGAGCCGTTGACGTCAGAGCGCAGGACGATCATAGGCTTGCTGTCAACCATGATAATGTTGCCGACACGAATTTCTTTTGCTGGTTTCATAGCGAATATACGTAAAAAGTAGGTTGCATAAAAATCATCTGTAGCCTACTGGTAAATAGCACCGCAAGCCCACGTATGATTGAATTTTAGAATGCGTCAAAAATTAGCCCTATATTTTAACCTATTTTTCAATGCCCCTTACCTAACTGTTTCGGCAAACCTTAGTAAATTGGATGCCAGGTCGCCATTTGCCAACATTTTCTGCTGCCAGTCCGTAGATAATTCGGCAATTTTCGGCAAATCCGCCTCAAATTGGGGCCAGATTGCGGACCAGTCAACGCTTTCCTTGGCGGCGGCATTCCAGCCTAGCGAGAATGCGAGCAGGCTCCCGGTTTTGGCCGTCGTCGCTTGCAGGAAGGCGTTCAGTTTGACGTGATGCAAGTTTTCGTCTTGCGGGTAGATGTGCCAGACGAACGGTTTTCCTGCCCACTGGGCGCGGACAAAGGAGTCTTCGCCCCGCACAAAATTGAGATCGCAGGCCCATAACAATTTGTCGTAGTCCGGCTGCGGCACGAACGGTAGCACGTGCACGGTCAACGCGCGGTGGGTCGCGCTGATGCCGGCTGCCGCTGCCTGGCCGACGAAGGCTTGGACGGCATCGGCGGCAACCCCTTCCGGCACAAGGCAGGTGATCGGTTTGGCGTTGCGTTGCCAGACTGCGAACAATTCAGCAACCGGGGCTTGCGGATAACAGAACAGAGAAATCTTCAGGGAAGTCATCTCTGCAGGCGTCACGCCGAAGCGGCCAAGAAAGGCTGCCATTGCTGCGGGATCTTGCTGGAACGCCTGGCGCTCTTGTTGCAAACTGGATTCGTGCAGCAAGCCACCGGTGCGGTTAGTGAAACCGGGAAAGAAAAAATATTTTGTCAAAGACAGCGGTTGAGGCGAGGACAGGGTATGGCAACCTTCTACCCAGGTTTCCGCGCTCAGGCCTTCCAGGTTGAGCCATACAGGGCGCTGCGTCCGCTGCGACATCGCCTTGATATAGCCGGGGGGGATGTCGCAGGCAAAGAATTCGATCACGATATCGGCGACGTCATCGGCGGCAAAGGCGCCATCCTGATCGCGCCAGTGCCTTACCGTCACGGCGTTGACCTGTTGCATTTCATGATCGATGGCGAGCTCCGGGCAAATACGCCGGAAACTTCGCAGGTCGTCTACCCACAGCGTCACGGCGACGCCATGTTCCTGCTCCAGTTGCCGCGCCAGACGCCAGCAAATCCCGATATCGCCGTAGTTGTCGACGACTTTGCAAAACAGGGCGAGCGAGGTTTGGGGATGCATTTTGAGATGGTTCAAGATTCAGATTTCAACAGTAGCCGGTTTTTTATTGTCCGGTGGTTTTGCATTTTGCCGGGTAGTGCAATAATGCCGTCCCCGCATGATACCTGACGACGAGGACGATGAAAGATGACTAATGAGCGTGACCTGATTGCCGACCTGACGCTGGCGGTCATCGACCTGGCAGGAGCGTTGGCGCAGATAGCGGAAACCATGCCTGCGCATACCAAGGCGCAGATCAACGATTCGCTGAACGTAGCGGTGACCAAGCTGGAGCAGGTGGTGATTGCCATCAACGTGGCCGGCGGCGAAGAAGGTGAAGCGGATGCTGCGACCCCGGCGGACGCAGCCTGCGTAGTGCCTAGCTGAAACTAGCGTGTTCCAGCAGATGGCGGACGATGATCCGGTGAAACGGCAGAATCGTCGTCAGGTAGGCGCGTCCCAGCAGATTGTTGGTCTTGACCAAGGTGCAAACGGTCACTAGCGTGGCAGCGCCGCCCGCCGCAAGGACCGTCACGCTGATCCTGAAATCCAGATGCTTGTCGTTGAATCCCAGCACCACTTCCCGCGGGGATTGCGCAACGATAGGAAAACCGCCCACTTTGCCCTGCGGCGAACGCGGATCGTCCATAGCCATCTCAACCGTCTTTAGCTGAAACAGCCTGACCACCCGGTTGCGCGCCGCCATCAGTTGCTTTATCCAGCCTGGCGGATGCTTGAGAATGGCGTCCGCCGCCTGCCGTGCCTCCAGGCCGGGAACGTCGGCCCGGACCTGGTAGGCGTCGACAAAGTCATGGCCGGGCAGGAGCGAATCGCAGCCGGGGTCAGGTGCAACGGCAAGCGCAGTGCCGTTCATTTTTTGCGGTTCCGGTTTTGTTCGTACTCGGCCGCCGCGCTTTCAAAGCGCTCGCGGGTGGTTTCTTCGTCGCGGCTGCCGAAGGCGTAGTTCGCCTCCAGCCACATGACGTTGATGATGCCGAAGGCCAGTGCCAGGCCAACCCCTAGTATCCATGCGAAATACCACATAATTTTCTCCTATTTTTACAGTGCGGCTTACCGGCTTAATAAGCGGTGTGTTTGTTATCTTCGATGTGCTGCAAGGTGACCTTGCCGCGCATGACCCGGTAAACCCAGGTGGTGTAGAGCATGATGATAGGCAGCATGATGACCACTACCCAGAACATGATGCCGAGCGTCTTGTGGCTCGATACCGCGTCCCAGATCGTCAGGCTGCTGTTCGGGTCCAGCGAAGACGGCATGATGAACGGGAACAATGACGCACCTGCAGTCAGTATGATCGCCGTGACGCAGAAGCCGCTCGACAGGAACGCTGCCATGGCTTTGTTGGCGGCGCTGAACAGCACGCATAGCAAGGCGCCGGCGACGGCGATGATCGGCAAGGCCCAGATTGCGGGCCAACGCGCGTAGTTGTCGAACCATGCGCCGTTGATGGTGGTCACTGTCTTGACGATCGGCATGAAGGCGCTATTTGCATCCGGCATACCGGTGATGCGATAACCATGGATGCCGAGCGCTACCCAGAAACCGCCGGCAACGAACAGCACTATCGTCGCCAGCCCCGCAACCTTGGCGACGCTGCGCGCCCGTTGCGCAATCAAGGCGTCGGTCTTGACCTGCAGGTAAGCCGCGCCGTGCATCAGCAGCATGGCCACGCTCAGCAAGCCGGCCAGCAAGCCGAACGGGTTCAGCAGCTGGAAGAAGTTGCCGGTGTATTCGACCCGCATGGTGTCGTCGTAGTGGAACGGTACGCCGAGGAACAGGTTGCCGAACGCCACGCCGAAAATCAACGGTGGCACGAAGCCGCCGGCGAACAGTCCCCAATCCCAGGCATTGCGCCAACGCGTGTCGGCTACCTTGCTGCGGTAGTCGAAGCCGACCGGGCGGAAGAATAGCGAGAATAACAAGAGCATCAAGGCGACATAGAATCCCGAGAACGCTGCGCCGTACACCAGCGGCCAGGCCGCGAAAATCGCACCACCGGCGGTGATGAACCAGGTCTGGTTGCCTTCCCAGGTGCTGCCGATCGAGTTGATCACGACCCGCCGTTCGGCGTCGGTCTTGCCGATGAAAGGCAGCATCATGCCGACGCCGAAATCGAAGCCGTCGGTCAGGGCGAAGCCGATCAGCAATACACCGACAAAGCCCCACCAGATGATCTTTAAGGTTTCATAATCAAACATTGTCGCTCCCTTTATGCTTTGATAGTGGCGTCGTTAGCGACGGCCGATTGCTCCAGCCGTTCCCAGTGGTACTTGCCGGTATGCAGGCTGCTCGGGCCGCGGCGGGCGTACTTCACCATCAGTATCATTTCAATGATGAACAGGAAGGTATAGAAGCCGAGGAAGCCGGCCAGGCTGAAGTACAAGCTGCCAGGTTGCAGGGTCGAAGCCGACAGGTGGGTCGGCAATACGCCCGAGATGGTCCATGGCTGGCGGCCGTATTCAGCCAGCAGCCAGCCCAGTTCGATAGCGACCCAGGGCAGGGGAATGCTGTACACCGCCAGGCGCAGCAGCCAGCGCTGCTTGGCCAGTTGCTTGCGGATCAGGAAGTAGAACGAGCAAGAGAAGATGAACAGGAACAGCATGCCCAGTCCGACCATCAGCCGGAACGACCAGAACATCGGCGCGATTTTCGGGAAGGTGTCGTTGACCGCCATGGCGATCTGTTCAGGTGTGGCATCGACGACGTTGGGCGTGTACTTCTTCAGTAGCAAGCCATAGCCGAGATCGTCTTTCAGCTTGTCGAAACCGGCAACCGCTTCGGACGACTTGTCGCCGGACTTGAGGCGGGTCAGGGCAGCATAGGCCAGCATGCCGTTGCGGATGCGTACCTCATGCTCTGTCTTCAGGTCCTTGATGCCGGTGATCTGCTTGTCTGTGGAGCGGGTGCCGATCAAGCCCAGCACATAAGGAATCTTGATGGCGTAGTCGGTGCGCTGCTCTTTCTCGTTCGGCCAGCCGACAACGGTGATGCCGGCCGGCGCCGGCTCGGTATGCCATTCGGCTTCCATCGCCGCCAGTTTGACCTTGTTGACTTCGCCAGCGGTATAACCGGATTCATCGCCGAGTACGATCACCGACAGGGTCGAAGCCAGTCCGAAGCCGGCAGCGATGGCGAACGAGCGCAGGGCGAACGCGGTGTCGCGTCCTCGCAGCAGATAAAAGGCGGAGATGCCAAGTACGAACATGGATGCGGCCACATATCCGGCCGACAGCGTGTGCACGAACTTGACCTGGGCTACCGGATTGAAGATGACGTCGGCGATGCTGGTCAGTTCCATGCGCATGGTTTCATAGTTGAACTCGGCGCCGACCGGATTGTTCATCCAGCCGTTGGCGATCAGGATCCATAGCGCCGACAGGCTGGAGCCTAGCGCCACCAGGAAAGTGATCAGCAAATGCTGGACCCGCGACAGGCGGTCCCAACCGAAGAAGAACAAGCCGACGAAGGTTGATTCAAGGAAGAACGCCATCATCCCCTCGATCGCCAGCGGCGTGCCGAAGATGTCGCCGACATAGTGCGAGTAGTAGGACCAGTTGGTGCCGAACTGGAATTCCAGGGTGATGCCGGTAGCGATCCCCATGGCGAAATTGATGCCGAACAGCTTGCCCCAGAAACGTGTCATGTCCTTGTAGATCGGGCTGCCGGTCATCACGTAGACCGACTCCATGATCACCAGGATCCATGCCAGCCCCAATGTGAGCGGTACGAATAGAAAATGGAACATCGCGGTCGCCGCGAACTGCAGGCGAGAGAGGGCGACGACTTCATCAATAGGAATCATTGGCGGGTCTCCGAAGGGGAAAGGTGGGAAGGGATCGCGGCAGGCGGAGCGCTGAGGAAGTGTTGCTCCACCAGCTCAGTAGGCATGCGCATTTTTTTTGTTTGCGGTTCAGAGAAGAAGGCCTTCCAGAGCACGGTCAGCAGTGCAATCTTGACCGCCAGGATCAGGATGATCTCGACTGCCAGCGGCAAGCGCGTAAAACGTTTGGTTAAGGCGAAAGACATAGGGCGTCTACTCCTTCAGCTTTGCGTTCTGGTGCACATCTGGGTGATCGCTGCTGCTCTTGGTCTTGCTGCCTGAGCCAGGCATGCGGAATTTGTCGCGTACATCCAGCAGCTTCTTGACCTTGGAGCCCATCTTCATCAGCGAAGCCAGGGTTTCCGGGGAGAGGCGCTGTACATCGTCAAACCAGGAGCTGGATAATTCGATCAGATTGTACATTTCCCGCATCCGCTGCTGTGCCTGCACGTCGGTTTCGTTTGCAGGATTTTCCAGCAGCGCATCGCGCAACATCGACAAGGTCGGCTCAATTTCACGACGCCGGCGTTCTTCCAGCAACGTCTTGAAAATGTCCCAGATATCTTTCGGCGGTTCGAAATACTCGCGGCGATCGCCGGGGTGATGCAACAGCTTGACCAGGCGCCAGGATTGCAGTTCTTTGAGACCCATGCTGACATTAGAGCGCGAGAACGTCAGGTACTCGGCAATCTGGTCTGCGTTCAGCGGTTGCCCAAGGACGTAAAGTAACGCATAAATCTGGCCAACGGTGCGATTGATGCCCCAGCGGCTGCCCATTTCACCGAAGTGCGAGATGAAGCGCTGGGTCAGCGGCGTCAGGGGAGTGAGCGGGGCGCTTGCCCCTGCTGTGTTGCCGGGAGGGATGGTATGCATGATATTTTGAATTTTCAGTAATTACTGAAATATAAGATAAAGCAGGAATATATGCAAGCAAAATGCTGTGCCGCATCATGGCGAAAGCAACCGTAAAGTGACGCCGAAGTGGGTCAGTTTTAAACGCAAATCAACACTGCCATAACCAGCTCCTGTGGAAGATCCTCCGAGGAGTGTCGGTGCACAGCACGAAGAGAACGCCATTGAGGACACGCTCGTCCTCCAGCCGAGGACAAGCGCTTCACGCGACCGGTGAGTCTTAGGCAGCAAGGGTTCCATACCCTTGAACAGGGATAAGCGGAGTTCTTGATGTCGGGCCATAGAACATCACATGGCTATTACCGACCGGACCTCAAGGAATTTTGTTAGCAGCTCTTAAATGGAGCTGCCTTCTCGAAAGCCAGGACGACTCAGTGAATCCTGCGGGACAGGGGTTTTTGCAACTGACTGCACACACTATTATGAATATAACTAATGATTTTATGAGATCAATTCATTTTTATTCATCAATGGCTCAGCATAGAATTCGCCTTCGTTATCGACAATATAAAAACTACTGAGTAAAAAAAACAGAAAAGAAAATTGGGAAGTACTGAAAAAGCAAGAAATAAACGCAGGTTTTATCTTAGAAATTAGGCTGGCAGATCACCATGAGTAAAGAATTTACATTTGCTATTAAGAGCATTTGTTTCGATGAAGACTATCTCCCTGCAGACAATACGCGTGTCACGACCAACTTTGCTAATTTAGCCAGAGGAAAGAGTCGCCAGGAGAATTTACGCAACACCTTGAGGATGATTGACAATCGTTTCAATGCCTTGGCGCATTGGGATAACCCCAAAGGCGACCGTTATACTGTCAAACTTGAAATCATTTCCGTTGAAATGAATATTGATGGTGAAAGCAGTGGTAATGCGCTCCCTCTGATTGAAATATTGAAAACGAATATTGTTGATCAAAAAACTAACGAACGCATCGAGGGCATTGTAGGGAATAATTTTTCCTCTTACGTGCGAGATTATGACTTTAGTGTGCGATTGCTGGAACACGGTAAGAATCAGTCTGAATTCAGCACTCCAGATAATTTTGGAGATCTGCATGGAAAGCTATTTAAGTGCTTCGTGAATTCAAACACTTACAAAGATCATTTCAATAAACCGCCCGTTATATGCCTAAGTGTTTCGAGTAGTAAGACCTATCAGCGGACTGAAAATCAGCATCCTGTATTGGGTGTCGAATACCAGCAAGATGAATATTCCTTGACTGACGAATATTTCAAAAAAATGGGGTTGAAGGTTCGCTATTTCATGCCTCCGAATAGCGTTGCGCCTTTGGCTTTTTATTTTGCCGGCGATTTGCTTGGTGATTACACCAATCTTGAACTTATCAGCACCATCAGCACGATGGATACCTTCCAAAAAATTTACCGACCTGAGATTTACAACGCGAATTCTGCAGCCGGAAAATCCTATCAACCAAGTTTGAAGCACCAGGATTTTTCATTAACTCGAATTGTTTATGATCGAGAAGAACGTAGCCGGCTGGCTATTGAGCAGGGAAGGTTTGTTGAGGAGCACTTTATCAAGCCATACCAATCTATTCTTGAGCAGTGGTCCGCTAACTACGCTCTTTGACTAATCAAAAACACCAGGTCGTCTATTGTGAAAAAATTGTTACCCACTTCAACTGCTGGCAGCTTACCTAAACCCTCTTGGCTTGCACAACCCGAGACGCTTTGGTCACCTTGGAAATTGCAAGATGAGGGATTGATTGAGGGCAAACAAGATGCTTTACGTTTGTCACTGCAAGAACAACAACACGCAGGTATTGATATCGTCAGTGATGGTGAACAAACGCGCCAGCATTTTGTAACTACGTTTATTGAGCACCTCAGCGGCGTTGATTTTGAGAGGCGTGAGACCGTTAGAATTCGTGATCGCTATGATGCGAGCGTACCGACGGTCGTTGGTGCTGTTTCTCGACAAAAGCCAGTTTTTGTTGAAGATGCCAAGTTCTTACGTCAGCAAACCAAACAACCCATCAAATGGGCTCTGCCAGGTCCCATGACGATGATCGATACGCTTTATGACAGCCATTATAAAAGTCGCGAAAAACTGGCTTGGGAATTTGCCAAAATTCTCAATCAAGAAGCCAGAGAATTAGAGGCTGCTGGTGTCGATATCATTCAATTTGATGAGCCCGCATTTAATGTGTTCTTTGATGAGGTGAATGATTGGGGGGTTGCCACATTAGAAAAGGCAATTGAAGGGCTCAATTGTGAAACTGCTGTACATATTTGCTATGGCTATGGCATCAAAGCCAATACAGATTGGAAAAAGACTCTGGGCTCAGAGTGGCGGCAATATGAAGAAGCTTTTCCCAAGCTGCAAAAATCCGGTATCGATATAGTCTCACTGGAGTGTCACAACTCTCGCGTTCCAATGGATCTCATTGAACTCATTCGAGGTAAAAAAGTGATGGTAGGGGCCATTGATGTGGCAACCGATACCATTGAAACACCAGAGGAAGTAGCCAATACCTTACGAAAAGCACTTCAGTTTGTAGATGCTGACAAGCTCTATCCTTCCACCAACTGTGGCATGGCTCCCTTATCTCGTCGAGTAGCAAGAGGCAAGCTAAATGCTTTAAGTGCAGGCGCAGAAATCGTCCGAAGAGAACTCTCGAACTAGTTCTGAGCTAATGTCGGAAGTGGTGTACGGGGGATTGACGTGGTAGATGGAAAGCGGTGGAGGTTTTGAGGAAATTCTTAAAAATACTCCCCGAATCTGTTGAAATACGCCGCCCAGGTTGCCAGAGTATCCGGATGAAGCAAAGACCTTTATCGACGCCGAGTACGCAGGCAAGCGTAAGCAGACCCCCTAAGGAATTGTTCCTGATCGAAATGGATCAGGTGGTGCCGTGGAAGGGTTTGCTTGCTCTGATCGAGCCGTATACCTAAAGGGCAAGGGGGCGGCCAGTGTATCCAATGATGGCGATGCTGCGCGTGCATCTGATGCAGAACTAGTTCCGCTACAGCGATCCCGCCATGGAAGAGGCGCTGTACGAGACCACGATCCTGCGTCAATTCTCCGGGTTGAGCCTGGAGCACATTCCTGGCGAAACCATCATCCTCAACTTCCGTCGGTTGCCGGAGAGGTACGAGCTGTCGGCAGGGTCGGTTTTGATCGATGGCCCGCTTACAAAATTGGCAAAGGCTGAAGTCAGCCAAAATTACCGGGCTACTTCAGGCTTTCCTTAACACTTTCGAACTGCACCCAGTATTTAGTACCTACTATGTCACTTTCTAGTACTGCTATCGAGCCATTGAGCCTTCGCGAAGCGCTCGGGCACTACGCATCCGGTATCACGGTGATTACATCACACATCGATGGCGAGCCAATTGGCTTCACTTGCCAGTCGTTCTATAGCGTGTCGATGAGCCCGCCGCTGGTGTCATTCAGCGTAATGTCCAGTTCGGCCAGCTATCCCAAAATCCGTCAGGCAGGTCGATTCGCAGTCAATATCCTGTCAGATGAGCAAGTCAAGATTTCCAACCAATTCGCTCGGCGAGGTACGGACAAGTGGCACGGAGTCGACTGGCAGGAATCGCCGCTGGGTAATCCGATCATTGACGGCAGCCTGCACTGGCTTGATTGCGAAATTTACGCCGAATACGCCGCAGGTGATCACCTGATCGTGATTGGTGAAGTGAAAGCGTTAAACCTACAAGAAGCTGCTGCTACGCAGCCATTGCTGTATTACAAAGGACAATATTGCAACATCGCCGCGCATAGCGCAGTTTGAGCGTTTACCTCCGCTGCTCTCTTTTACGCTTCAATCAATCGAGAGCCTTACCATCTTTGTGAATACTTTTGGCACCGGAGCCGAAGCGGCACTACATAAATCCACCAAATGGTGGGACGGGGTGGTGATCACCCTTAGTATTCCAGTGGCCTTAATTATCGGTCCGGGCTATTCGGCGGGGGCCATTGGTGCCTGGCCAGCTATCATTCTCTGGAGGGGGGCGATTCAACACCCTGGCGTCGAATCTTCTGGCTCGAACCATTCAGGCCAGGAGCTGCGGTGCCTGCTGCCTGCTTCGATGCAAGGAATCAACGTCTGCGCCAGCACAGGTAACTGATTGGCAGATTTGGCAATCCGGTATTTGACACTGTGCACGCACTCCCGGTCGGAAAATTCGCATCGATTGAGCCGGGTACCGCCGCAGGGGCCGTTCGCCAGGCCTTTGGGGCATGTCTCGGGACATACGTAGAGGGTGTCCTGCAAGCGGCAGCGGCCGCAGGTATCACAGCCGACCAGCGGCCGTTTGACCGTCCGTTCGACAGCATGTAACGCATTCGCAGCCACCCCGACCTTCCAGATCGGCCGCGTCACGCTCCAGCCAAAGGCTCTGCTGAGCCATCCCGTGCGACTGAAGAGCTGGCCATGTACCGTAGAGAGCAGCGTGTATCGCAGGCGCTCCCGGCGAGTGGCGGTGACATCGGATTGCCCCATTTCCCAGGCGCCGGTTTCGGGGGCGAAGCATACCTGGGGCGCCCCAGGCATCCGCCAACTTGCATGCCATCGTTCGACCCAATCGGTCAGTGAGGTGATGCTGTTGTCCTGCTGCTCGGTGATCGCCTGCTCCAACGACAGCAGTTCGTCCAGCGTATGCACTCCGGACACATGAGCACCGGCATAGCCCATCAATTGCAGGCCCACTATCTGCAGCGCCAGGCGCTCGAGGCTTCGTGCGCTGGCATAGGCCAGCGATACCTGCTGCTCCCTGCCTAACAGCTCGCGCATGGATTCGGTGATGACGATGCCGGGCACGGCCTGCAGAACGGCCGCGCGCTTGTCGGTCAGGTTCATCACACAGGCCAGCATGGGTTTCATGCGTTCCTGAGCGCGCATCCAGGTCTGGGCTTCAATATGCTTGGCGGCGTCGAAACCCAGTTGCAGGGTAAAGAAATCAGCGCCAGCCAGAAGCTTTTTCTGCGCCTTCAGATACTGTGCGCCGCCTTCTTCTTCGCGATATTTGAACGGGTTCAACGCAGCGCCCAACAGCCAGTCCGGGCAGTGCTCACGGGCAATTTGCAGCGCGGGTACCGACTCCAGATAGTGCACTGGCGCCTGATCAGGATGGTGGCCTGGCAAGCGATCACCACTGAGCAGCAACAATTGCTCCAGACCACGGGCCTTCATCGACTCAATCTGAAACAGCAAGTCTGCACGCTCGCGATCCTTGCCTGAAAAGTGTAGCAAGGATGAGGCAGGATCTGCCAATGCCCCAGCGCCCTCCAAGGGGCTCAAGTCCGAATGCAAGCCGACGCGATCGGCGAAGGCTGGCAGTAATGGCCAGCCTGCCAGGTGCCCGCGTTGCACGATTTTCTCAAGCGCGGCCAAGCGCGAAGGGGACTGTTGAGGAACGACCTCTAGCACGTAGACGAAGCGTCCTTCGTTCAGCGCCTGTTTTAATTTACTCAAGACAGCTCGATACCTTGTAAATCAGAGGGGCGTCGTTGCCGCGGCCTCTTGGCGATAGTGCCGAGCAACGACGGCGATGATAGCCGGCAGCAGGCTGGCGGCATAGAAGAGGAACAATTGCGCGGACGCCCAACTTGCGTCCAGCAGCCAGCCGGCAACGGTTGGCGACAGCATAGCGCCCACACACTCGACACCCAGCACAAGCCCGACTCCACTGGTTCGCGCGACGACAGGATAGCTTTGAGATACCAACGTGTACAGGCTAGCCATCGTCCCATTGAGCAGCATACCGATGGCAAAGCCGATGGCCAGCGCCAATGTCTGGGGAGCAGGGGCATCAGCAATGTCGTCAGCGACAGGAAGCCGATCAACAGGCGTGCTCCATTGAACCGACTGGCTCCCAGCTGCGGCCTGCATCCACCTCAGCGCGTGGGCTAGCAGCACGTGCTCTGTTTGCGCCGGTGGTACGCATCCTGACGCATCAGCGTGTCCGTGCTGCGCTCATACACATAGGTATGCCCTTCGATAGTTACGCGCCCATAGCGACGTGCAATGCTGTAGCGGGTACTTTTGACCTGCTGAATCATTTCCGGACGCTGCGCGGATGGTAAATCCATTTCGACTATTCAGACGTTTCCTGAGGGCATGGCCGAAACTCAGTCCTCGGCTGCGGCATCTTCGTCGCCGTAAAACTTCACACCCAACTGGATGCGTTCACGACCGCCCTCCAGACGGTGCCGATTAGTGTCACGCAAAGAGTAGACGCAACCGCAATACTCCTGCTGATAGAAGTTCTCGCGCTTGCTGATCTCGATCATGCGAGCTGAACCACCGCCTTTGCGCCAGTTGTATTCCCAGTACAGCATGTCCGGATAGTGCGAGGCCGCGCGCACCCCGCAATCGTTGATCTGCTGCATGTCTTTCCAACGCGAGATGCCCAGCGAGCTGGTGATGACGGGGAAACCATGTTCATACGCATACAGTGCGGTGCGCTCGAAACGCATATCGAAGCACATGGTGCAACGAATACCGCGCTCCGGTTCGTTTTCCATTCCCTTGGCGCGTTCAAACCAATTGTCGCGATCGTAGTCGGCGTCGATGAAGGGAATACCGAATTTCTCTGCAAAGCGAATGTTCTCCTGCTTGCGAAGTTCGTATTCCTTCAGCGGATGGATGTTGGGATTGTAAAAAAAGATCGTGAAGTCGATGCCGGAGGCCTGTATGGCTTCCATCACCTCGCCCGAGCACGGCGCGCAGCAGGAATGCAGCAGCACTTTCTTGTGCTCACCAGGCAAGGCCAGCGGCTTGCGTTCAGTTGTGGATGCCATGAGAAGTCTCCATGAAGTACGCCCGCGCTCGCCGGACTGGGTAACCCAGTATTGTCGCCCCGGTTTGGCTTCATGAAAATGGATATGTTTTCATGGTTTTATGAGTAATATTCATAGAGCTTGCCGCCAGGACGGATCAAGCGACGACGGGCCTCTTCGCCTGCTCGATGAAAGCCCGCAGATAATCGACGCCCACATCTGCCTCGCGTGCGCCCAGGTAGATGTTCTTGGCAATGCCGTTCTTGCCGAGCCGTACCGGAACCACATCCATCGTGCCAGCGTATTCCTGCACCAGCCAGCGCGGCAGCGCTGCCACGCCGCGCCCGCTGGCGACCATCTGCAACATGATGTCGGTGGTCTCGATGGCTTTATGGCGCTTGGGCGTGATGCCGGCCGGCGTGAGAAACATGGTGTAGATGTCAAGGCGATCGACCGGCACTGGGTAAGTCACCAGTATCTCGTTGGTCAACTGTTTGGGCTTGACGTACTCCTCCTTGGCGAGCTTGTGGCTGCCGGCTACGACCAACACTTGCTCGTAGTCGAACACCGGCTCGAACACCAGGCCGGGCTTGTCCAGCGGATCGGGCGTGACCAGCAAATCGATTTCATAGCCGAACAAGGCACCGATGCCGCCAAACTGGAATTTCTGCTTCACGTCCACGTCCACATCTGGCCACGCCGCCAGGTAAGGCGACACCACCTTTAGCAACCACTGGTAACAAGGGTGGCACTCCATGCCAATGCGCAGCGCGCCACGCTCGCCCTGGGCGAACTGGTGCAGCCGTTCTTCCGCTAATGCCAGCTGCGGTAACACCCGGTTGGCCACGGCCAGCAGATATTGCCCGGCCTGGGTCAGACGCAGGCTGCGGCCTTCGCGCAGCCAGATGTCGGTGCCCAGCTGCTGCTCCAGCTTCTTCATGCTGTGGCTTAAAGCCGACTGCGTCACATGGAGCACGCCGGCGGCTGCAGTCAGCGAACCTTGCTTTTCCACCTCTTGCACGATGGATAAATGGATGCGATCAATCATGATCAATGAGTTAAATTCATAATTTGTTGATATAAAACTATTTTACTTCATAATACTGCGCACTTGCGATCCGCCAATTCAAGGATTTTTCGGGAGAGAACCATGGTCGCCATCCATAACCTCAGCTTGCCCGCCTCCTGCATCAGGCCGGTGGCGCCGCGTACGAACTCGACACGGTCGTAGATGGCCATGTTGTTGCGCGACAGTGCATCCAGCGGATGGCTTTCGGCGACGCTGGACGCTATGCCGTCGCACTGCAGGTTGGTGAGCCGTGCAGGTTCGTCGCGACACTGCGCTACGACTATTGAACGTGCCGCAGTTCTGTCTAACATCGGATGCTTAAGTATGAAGGGCGGCTCTTGGCGGACAGACGCCTACCGCCAACTGTCTCAAATTTTTAATACGCATATACGTGGGTCAGGTGGGTCAGTTTTCGGCGTAAATCAATACTGTCGCTGCATAGAATAACAAGGCTCACCGGTTTAGCGCGCCACGATTTCGCGATACAGCACCGTGACCGGAATCCACTTGGGCCGGGCCGCCGCCTGTCGCTTGCGCAGATAATCCCTGTGCGTATCAAGTTTGCAAGCACCTTTCACATTGCGTTCGTATTTCGGTACTTCCTCTAGTGCCAGATGCCGCCGCACCGTGTTCACCGTGCGGCCAGCTTCCACCGCGATCTGCAGCATGCTCAATCCATGCTTCTTCAATAATTGAATTTCCACATACACCTCTTTGGGTATCAAGGACGTTACGAAAAGCAGCCTTCTTCTCAAATTGGTGTGTCAACTTTCAATCGCTGCGCTGTATCAGTTTTTTGCATCCGCTGCTGACACCTGTAAAGGTTTACAGGTTGTTTTCCACTTGGATGAAAAATACTATCTCCCGGCCAAGATAGCTATGTAACATTTTTTCACATTGAAAGTCATCTGGCGTAATGACCAGAACGTGGCGCTGTCCGCAATAAATTTCATGTCGTAGCGTGATCACTAGATTGGGGTTCATAGAATGGATGTTGCTGTTATCGGAATCGCGTGCCGGTTTCCCGGCGCCAATGATCACCATATGTTCTGGGCCAATCTGGCCAAACGCAAAGCCAGTATTTCCGTTGTGCCTTCCAGCCGCTGGGACTGGAAATCCTACTGGGGTGATTCCCGGACCGAGGCCAACAAGAGCCTGAGCAAGTGGGGTGGCTTCATCGAGCGTGTGGATGCTTTCGACAACCAGTTCTTCGGCGTGCTGCCCAAGGTCGCCCAGAGCATGGATCCACAGCAGCGCATCATGCTCGAACTGACCTGGTCATGCCTGGAGGACGCAGGCATTCCGCCATCGCAGCTACGGGGAAGAAAGGTCGGCATCATCGTCGGCGTATTCAATCACGACTACAAGGAATTGCAAGAGCGCGATGCGCCATCGATCGAGGCGCACAATTCCACCGGCACGGCGACCGCCATGATTGCCAATCGCGTGTCGCACTATTTCGATTTCCGCGGTCCCAGCATTCCGATCGACACGGCCTGCTCCAGTTCGCTCAACGCCATCCACAGCGCAATCCAGGCAATGGAGTACGGCGATTGCGAGATGGCGCTGGCTGGCGGGATCAATCTGCTGCTGACGCCGACACGGCATATCTCGTTTTCCAAGATGGGCATGTTGTCGCCGACCGGGACCTGCAAGACTTTCGACGACAGCGCCGATGGCTACGTGCGCGGAGAAGGCGCTGGTCTGCTGCTGCTCAAGCCATTGGATAAAGCGCTGTCAGATGGCGACTCTATATATGGTGTAATTAAAGGCAGCGCCGTCAATCATTGCGGCGCAACCTATACGCTGACCTATCCCAGCCCGCGGGCTCAGGCGGAGGTCATCGTTGCTGCGCATGAACGGGCAGGCATTCCGATCGGCAGCGTCGGCTATATTGAAGCGCATGGAACGGGAACGCCGAAGGGCGATCCTATCGAATTCGAAGGCTTGCTGACAGCCTTTCAGATCCTGGCCGATAAGCAAGACATCCGCTTGGATAATGCGTTCTGCGGCTTGAGTTCAGTCAAGACTAATATCGGTCATCTGGAAGCTGCAGCGGGGGTTGCGGGCGCGATCAAAGTCTTGATGTCATTCAAGCATCGCACCTTGCCGGCGCTGCACGATTTTACAACACTGAATGCGAAGATTTCGATCGACGAAACGCCGTTCTATATTCTCGGCGAAACGCGCGAGTGGACCCAGGAAGATAAGAATAAGGATCAGCCGCGCCGGGCTGGCGTCAGTTCGTTTGGATTCGGCGGCACCAACGCCCACCTGGTGCTGGAAGAAGCGCCGCTATCGCAAACTTCGCAGAAAGCGCTGCCGTCGCGGTCCAAGCGTCCGTCGTATCTGATCGCCTTGTCGGCGAAGAGTAACGAAGCGTTGCAGAAAAAGCAGGAAGATATCCTGGCGTGGCTGCACAATGACGCTGGGCACAGCGATCTGTTGGATATCAGCGCCACCTTGTTGACAAGACGCGATCACTTTCAGCATCGGTTCTCCTGCATTGCAGCCAATGTTCAGGAATTGATCGAAAAACTCGACCAGTCCATCGCTATCGACGCGGGCGCCAGCGTAAAGAGCCAGGAGCCGCCCGCACCAGACGCACTTCAGGCGGGACAGAAATTGCTCAAGCAGCTCGGCTCCAAGCCGGGTTTGAAGGGCGCGAAATACCCGGTGGCGCTGCAACAGTTGGCAGACCTGTATGTCGCAGGCGTCGACCTGCCGTGGATTGCACTGTTCAGAGAGGCTGTTGTAAAGCCAGTTTCGTTACCGACTTATCCCTTCTCGCGCGACAGCTTCTGGATCGCGGAAAGTGACGGCGCGGATGATATGGACAGGCGGCAAGTGCTGCATCCGGCGCTGCAGCGTAGCGTTTCCATGATTGGAACGCAGCGCTATGCATCTACCTTTACCGGCAAGGAATTTTTCCTGGCCGACCATGTGATCAGGACCCAGCAGGTGTTGCCGGGCGTGGTGTACCTGGAGATGGTCCGGGCCGCGATTGTCGATGCATTGGGCGCAGACACCGGGGCGGTACAACTTTCCGATGTGTTGTGGATGCGGCCTCTTGAGGTCGCAGGCGATCCGGTTTCGGTGCATGTGGAGTTGCGCCCTGAGAGCGCTGATTCTGCCACTGTCGACCAGCAGGGCGTCACCCGCCTGGCGTTCCGGGTGACGAGCGCCGAGGCCGGCGCACTCCCGCAGATCTATTGTCGCGGCAGCGTCGACATCGTGCCGGCCGAAAATGCTGCAGCGCTTGATATTGCAGGGCTGAAGAGTGCCTGTGACGGACCGGTGTATTCCGCAGAGCAGTGCTATCGATCACTGGCAAATCTGGGTTTGAATTACGGCCCTGCCCAGCAGGCAATCGTTCAGCTTCACAGCGGTACGCATCAGTGCGTCGCGGAGCTGTCCCTTCCTGCGCAACTGGTAGCAGGCAGTGCGCCCTATGTCATTCATCCCAGTACAGCAGATGCGGCGCTTCAGGCTGCGGTGGCGTTTGTCGACGGCGCCGGGGTTTCCGATGCGTCGGGCACGACGTTTTTACCCTTCGCCCTGGATCGACTGGATGTGTACCACCGTTGTACGGCTGCCATGCACGTCTGGGTGCGCTATGCACCGGGGTATTCCGCTGGCGAATCAAACAAAAAGGTCGATATCGATGTGATCGATGCGGATGGCCGCGTATGCCTGGCGTTTCGAGGGCTCAGCATCCGGCCGATGGCAGCGAATGTGTCATTCGCGCCGTCCATGGCGCAGTCTTCCGAGACACGCCTGTCGCAAGAGCTCCAGCAGAGCTTGTACACCCCGGTCTGGACCACGCAGCCGATCGCTGGCGCTACGTCCGAGGGGGCCATCGAGCATCTGCTCCTGATGGGTGATCCTAGTGACGTAAGCTGGCTGACGCATCAGCTTCGGGCTACTTCGCAGTTTGCGTCGACCCGGATCGAGCATTTATATTTCGGATCCGAGGCTGCTGTGGAAGATGCCGGCGCACTGCATGTCAGGCCGGGCCGTCTGGAAGACTACGAGGCGGCTGTCGCGGCACTAGTGGCCAAGGGCGGCAAGCTTGATCACGTACTGTTGATTGCACCGCGTTTGACTAGCGATATTGCGCAAACTGCATCGGACAGCCTGGATTCTCAGGTTTGCAAGAGTGCTCAAAACCTGTTTTCTCTCGTCAAGGCGATGATGCGTGGCACCAAGCGCGCAAAATTCCTTCACCTGGTTTCCAGGCAGCCGCAACGTCCTGAATACCAGGGCCTGAGCGGACTCTATAAAACTTTGAGAATCGAGAAACCCAGCTATAGCGGCCGGGTCGTACAGTGCGATCTGGCAGAATTGTCCGCGCAGCGCCTGGCAGAGCTGGTTTTTAAAGAATTTAACACTGCCGATAAATATGTCGATGTCAGCTACAGCGGCGATGTCCGGTCAGTCAGAAAATTTCGCCAGCTCGACGCCAATTCTTTACCGCCGGCTGTCTCTGCCGACTTGACGGCCAGCTTGCGCAAAGAAGGTGTTTACCTCATTACGGGGGGCATGGGTGCGCTGGGCCTGATTTTTGCGCGCTATTTATGTGAGCGCTATCAAGCAACGGTGTTCCTGACCGGTCGTTCCGCCCCGACCGAGCAGCACCGTCTTACGCTCAATGAGCTGTCGTCGCTGGGAGGCCATGCCTCGTTCCTGACCTGCGATGTCGTCAACCGTGACGATGTGCGTCGCGCGGTCGATAGCATTCATGCGGCAGGCCATCAACTCAACGGCGTGATTCATTCCGCCGGTGTCATCGAGGATGATTTCATCCTCCGCAAGAGTCCGGAATCGTTTGCCCGTGTGGTCGCGCCAAAGACGCTGGGGACTTGGCATCTTGATGTCGAAACGCGAGATGAACCGCTGGATTTCTTCGCGCTGTTTTCTTCCGTTACCGGCGTGCTGGGCAATATCGGGCAGTGCGATTACGGTTTCGGCAACGCCTTCGAGGACTATTTCGCGCACCAGCGCGACGCCTCGCGCCGGCAAGGATCGCGTAACGGCAAAACTCTGTCGGTCAACTGGCCGTACTGGAAAGAAGGTGGGATGCGGCTGAGCGATAAGGAAGAAGAAAACCTGCATCGCAGCTTCGGCCTGGTCCCTTTGCTGAGCGGACAAGGGATAGAGATATTCGAATACGCTCTCACCCGGTTGCATAGCCAGCTGGTAGTGATGCCTGGCGATGCCGCCAAAGTGCAGGAAGTACTGGGTGTCGTTGCCGTGCCAGTGCCGGTTGCAGCTGTCGTTGCTGCCGCCTTGCCTGCAAAAATACACGCCGCGTCATATGCACACAGTCAACCCCTGCTAACAACGGGTGATCGGAGCGCGGCGGTTTCGCGCTATCTGGCTGAGCTATTTGCTGCGCAACTGCAGATTTCATCGGATTTTGAACTGGGCCGCTCGTTCCGGGAATACGGCTTCGATTCGATCGTGATGATCGACCTGGTCAATTTGATGGAGAAAAAATTCGGAAGTTTGCCTAAGACATTGTTCTTCGAACACCAAACCTTGGGCGAACTCACGGCCTTCTTCATCGAGCATCACGCCGAGTCATGCGGGGTCATCGCGCAAGCGGAGTTGGGCGGCCAATCCACCGCCGAGCTGGTGCGTTCCGAGAGCGCTGCCATGGATGAGCGCACGCCGGCGACGCTGGCCGCTGCGGGCAGCACGCCTTCAGCCGCTGCCGCACATGACGACATCGCTATCATCGGCTTGTCGGGACGTTATCCCGAGGCTGAAAGCCTGGAGCAATTCTGGGAAAACCTGAAATTCGGCCGTGACTGCGTGGTCGAGATTCCGTCCGACCGCTGGGATATCGAGACCACGTTCCAGCCTGGACCGGCGGTGATCGGCAAGACCTACAGCAAATGGGGCGGCTTCCTGAGAGGGGTCGATCAGTTCGATCCACTGTTCTTCAATATTTCGCCCAAAGAGGCGGAGAACATGGACCCGAACGAAAGGCTGTTCCTGGAGACGGCTGCGCTCACCATCGAAGACGCGGGTTACACCGCGGATAAGCTGGCTTCACCGGCAGGGGTCCGAGAAAATCCGGTCGGCGTCTATGTCGGCTTGATGTGGGGCGACTACCAGTTGCATGGCGTGGAAGGACAGCCGCACACCTGGGCCACGCCGCATTCGTTCTACTGGGCGGCGGCCAATCGGGTTTCGCACTACTTTAATTTCTCCGGTCCCAGCATTACGATCGACACCGCATGCTCATCGTCGCTGACCGCAATTCACCTGGCGTGCGCGGCAATCCGCTCTGGCGAAATCGGCGTCGCTATCGCCGGCGCGGTCAATCTTTCGCTGCATGTCAACAAATACAATCTGTTGTCGGATATGCATTTCCTGTCCACCGACGGTCGCTGCCGCAGCTTCGGCGACGGCGGCGACGGCTATGTGCCGGGCGAGGGCGTCGGTGCAGTGCTGCTCAAGTCGTTGGCGCAGGCGCGCGCCGACGGCGACCACATCTACGGCATTATTCGTGGCACCTCGGTCAACCACGGCGGCAAGACCTCGGGCTTTACCGTGCCCAATCCGAAACGACAGGCCATGCTGGTCCAGGATGCGCTGCAGGTAGCTGGCGTGAACCCGCGTCATGTCAGCTATCTGGAGGCACATGGTACCGGCACCAGCCTTGGCGATCCGATCGAGATCGCAGGTTTGAATAAAGCCTTCGCGCAACAGGAGCACCAGTATTGCGCCATCGGCTCGGTGAAGTCGAACATCGGTCACCTGGAGGCGGCATCCGGGATTGCAGGATTGACCAAGATCCTGCTGCAGATGAAGCACCGTATGCTGGTGCCTTCGATCCAGTCGGACGTGCTCAACCCGTACATTGATTTCAAAAACTGCCCCTTCTATGTGCAGCGCGAGTTGCAGGAATGGAGCCGTCCGCTGCTCGACGTCACGGATCAGGACGGCAGCATCCGGCGCATGGAGCTGCCGCGCATGGCGGGTATCAGTTCATTCGGCGCGGGGGGTAGCAACGCCCACTTGATCGTCGAGGAATACGCAGAACCGGCAGGCTCTAACGATCAGGATCGCGAGCGTCCGGCGTTGATCGTGCTATCGGCAAGAAAAGAGACTGCGCTGAAGGCGATGGCCGAGAATTTAGCGGCCTTCGTCGAGGTCAACCCGGAATTATCGCTGCAAGACGCGGCTTACACCTTGCAGACAGGTCGCGTCGCCATGGAGCACCGGCTGGCAGTGGTGGCCGTGCGTGGCGCAGAACTGGTCGCTGCGTTGCGGACATACAGTAGCGGTAGCGATGCATACACCGACTTGTTCAGCGGTCATCGTGATCAGGCCAAAGCTGCTGCATCGCCGCTGCCGGTGGCGCAGTGGCTGGCCCAGGGCGAGCTGCGTCATCTGGCCAAAGCCTGGGTCGGCGGCCATGCCGTCGAATGGACGCAGCTGCACGCGCCACAGGCGCGCAAACGCTTGTCGCTGCCAGGCTACGTATATCAGCGCCAGCGCTATTGGGTTACCAAGCCTGGCGTTGTCGCTACTAGCGTGGCGTTGCATCCGCTGATCGACAGCAATGTCTCGACCCTGGAAGAACAGACATTCCGCAAGACTTTCCGCGCTGAAGAATTCTTCCTGCGCGACCATCAGCTCGGCAGCAATCGCATCCTGCCTGGCGTAGCCTATCTGGAGATGGCGCTGGCCGCCGGACGGCTCGGCAGCAGCGGTCCGGTGAGCGCCTTGCGCGATGTGCAATGGCTGAAGCCGATCTTCGTCAATCAAGGCAGCAATACCTTCGATATCGGCCTGATTCCGGCGACCGACGGCATCCATTTCGAGATCTATCAAACGCATGGCGATGCGCGCCAAATCTATTCGCAAGGTGTGTTGGAGTTCGAGGTGTCGGCCCCATCGGCCCCTGCGGGCGCAGTTGACCTGCACGCCATCATCGGCCGCTGCCAAATGCAGAGCCGCGAAGCGATCGCCGCCGCGTTCACTCAGATGGGTTTCAACTTCGGCCCCAGCTTCCAGGTATTCGACATTCTGCATTTCAATGCGGACGAAGCGCTGGCGAAACTAAACCTGCCGACACAGCTTGATGTCCCGGCTGCTGCGGGCTTTACGCTGCCGCCGTCGCTGTTGGACGGCGCAGTCAGGACCGCATTGGGTATCGGCGGCCTGGGGACGGCGCTACGCGGTGTGCATGCGCCGGTACGGCTGCAGCGCATTGAAGTGTTGCTGCCGATCGGCGGTAGTTGCTTCGCCCATGCGCGTCGCGCCGATGCCGGGGCGAGCCACGGCGATCAGCACAGTTACGACATCGACCTGCTGGATGCTTCCGGACAAGTGCTGGCGCGGATTGAACAACTGGTGATCCAGGCGGCGCCGTCTCTTGGCATCAGCCGATCTCTCGTCAGGGGTAGCGAACCTGTGCGGCGCGTTGCTATGGCAGCTACCACGGGCATCACGGCTATCACGTCGGTCTCGGTGCAGCCGCGCCTGAGCGCCGCCACCAGCAACGCAGTTAGTCCGGAAACACTGCAAGCCGCCGTGGTGACTCACCTGGTGGAGTTATTGTCGACGGTGACTAAGGTTCCGGCCGAGCAGATCGACCCGAAAAGCGCGCTGGAAAATTACGGCATCGATTCGGTGATGATTCTTGCGCTCACCGAAAAGCTGCATCCGACCTTCGGTGAAGTGCCGAAGACCTTGTTTTACGAATATCAGGATCTGCACAGCCTGTCGGAATACTTTCTCGACAGCCATGCAGAGCAGGTACGCGGTCTCGCGGCCGCATCGCCAGTCCTCGCTGCGGCGTCGGCACCGCAACTGCAATCGATCGACGTCATGAGCGCCCCAGTCGGTCAGGATGTGCTACAAGCCGCCGTGGTTAGTCATCTGGTCGCATTGCTGTCGACGGTGACGAAAGTTCCGGCCGAGCAAATCGACCCGAAAAGCGCACTGGAAAATTACGGCATCGATTCGGTGATGATTCTTGCCCTTACCGAAAAGCTTCATCCAACCTTCGGTGAAGTGCCGAAGACTTTGTTTTACGAATATCAGGATCTGCACAGCTTGTCGGAATACTTCCTCGACAGCCATATGGAGCAGGTGCGTGGTCTCACGGCCGCATCGCCGAACCATGGTGCGGTGCCAAGCCCGCAGGCGAAAGCTGCGGCGGTGATTGAGGTTGCCGGCGTTGGTCTGGCGGAGATACGCTCACGCATATTAGCCTGCTTGCAGAAAATCATGGGCGAGGAAGCTCGGAATTTCTCAGAAGCTACGGCATTGACCGAATGGCTGATCGATCCGGTTAGCCATGTCAGGTTGCAGCATGCGTTGCGGCAGGAATTTGGCGGCATCGACATTGGCTCCATGTACCGCCATGAAAGCCTGGACGATTGGGCTGCAGCGATCCAGGCAGCATCGCCGCAGCACGTCGGTCGCGCCCAGGCAACCGCAGTGGACGTGAGTGCCGATGGTGTGCAGGCCGGTGCTGATGCCGAGGCATGGCCGAGCGCGCCGCGCACTAAGTCGAGAACGCCTGATTTGTCGCGATTTTCTCAACGATTCGCGCAGCCACGCGGTATGGCGATGTCGGCCATGCATCAGGATCAGGAGATTGCCATCATCGGTCTCAGCGGCCGCTATCCGGGTGCCAGCAACGTCGAGGAATTCTGGCAGAACCTGAGTGCGGGCCGGGACAGCATCAGCGAAATTCCGTTATCGCGCTGGGATCACCAGAAGTACTACCATCCCGACCGCAATGCCAAGGGACAGGTATATAGCAAGTGGGGCGGCTTCATCGACGATATCGATCAGTTCGATGCAGGCTTCTTCAGTATTTCCCCGCGCGAAGCGGAGATCACCGATCCGCAGGAACGCCTGTTCCTGCAGACCGCCTGGGAGTGCCTGGAAGATGCCTGCTATACCCGGCAGGCGCTGAAGGATCGCGACGTCGGCGTATTCGTCGGTGTGATGTGGGGACACTACGAATCCATCGACGTGTCCGAACAGCAGCGCAAGTATGGCCGGCCGGCTGCGTTGTCTTCCTCGATCGCCAATCGGGTGTCTTATTTCTTGAATCTGAATGGTCCCAGCGTAGCGCTCGATACGATGTGTTCGTCCTCGCTGACCGCCATCCATCTGGCCAGCCAGGCGATCCGCAATGGCGATTGCCAGATGGCGATTGCCGGCGGCGTGAACCTGATCGTCCATCCGCTCAAGTATCAGTTATTGGCGCAAGGACAATTTCTCTCCACCGACGGACGCTGCCGCGCATTCGGCGATGGCGGCGACGGCTATGTACCGGGCGAGGGTGTCGGTGCGGTGCTGTTGAAGCCGCTCAGACAGGCGATCGAAGATGGTGACCAGATCCACGCTGTCATCAAGGCTTCAGCCGTCAATCACGGCGGCAAGACCAACGGTTATACCGTGCCCAGCCAGGTCGCACAGAGCAATGTGATCGGCAAGGCGCTGCGTCGCGCCGGCTGGCACCCGAGTTCGATCGACTACATCGAGGCGCACGGCACCGGTACTTCACTGGGCGATCCGATCGAAATTGCCGGTCTGTCGAAAGCCTTCAACTCTGCCGCACAGGATATGGAAAAACAGGCTGGCGGTGGCGCAGCTGCGATGACGCCGCAGTCCTGCCGCATCGGTTCGGTGAAATCCAATATCGGCCACCTGGAATCCGCAGCCGGCATAGCGGCGCTGACCAAGATTCTGTTGCAAATGCGTCATCGGCGTATTGCACCGTCACTGCATTCAGCGTTGTTGAACACGAATATCGATTTTTCAACGACCCAGTTCCGTGTGGTGCAGGCGCTCGAAGACTGGCATGCGCCAGCTCGTCCGGGCGCTGGCGGCAGGTCGGCAAGCAGGCGCGCGGGCATCAGCTCATTCGGAGCGGGTGGCGCGAATGCGCACATTCTTATCGAAGAATACGAGGCTGCGACCGCTATTGCGATGCAGCCTGTTTCGGCATCGCTGCCCCAGCCGTTGTTGTTCGTGCTGTCGGCCGACAGCGAGGAACGTCTGGCGCTATACATCGACCGTGTGCTGGCGTTCCTGGTCCAGCACCAGCAGGGCGACAGCAGGCTCGATCTGCGCTCCCTGGCCTATTCGTCGCTGATAGGACGCGAGGCGATGAATGAACGGCTCGCTGTCGTGATGTCGAGCCTCGACGACCTGATCGACGCACTTGTTCAGTACCGGCGGGGCGTTGTCGTGAGCCGGGCGCAACGCGGCAGCGTCAAGAAACACAGCGAAAAACTCGATGCCATCCTGGATGACACGCAACGCGACGCGATGGTGCGCTCCTTGTTACAGGATAAACGGCTGCCACAACTCGCCAAAGCCTGGGTGTCGCTGCTTGATATCGAATGGAGTCGCTACGCCGATCTGTTGTTCGCCGCCGATCCGGCTTTGTCGGGGCGCACAGCCTCGCTCCGTCGTCTCTCGTTCCCGGTGATGCCGTTCTTGACAAAACGGCATTGGGTGGAAGAAAAGCCAGTCGCGACCGACGCCAGCCGTCACGATGCACTGCATCCTCTGCTCGACCGCAATGTATCGACACTGACACAGCAGCGTTATGCCAAGCTCTTGACCGGTCAGGAGTTCTACCTGCGCGATCACATCGTCGAAGCGGGCCAGAAGCGGGTGATCCTGCCTGGCGTCGCCTACCTTGAAATGGCGCGCGCCGCCGGTGAGCTGGCGATGGGCGAGGAATGGTCGGTGGACCGGATACGCAATCTGATCTGGATCCAACCGGTCGAGATCAAGGACGCTGCCGAAGAAGTGACGGTGACGCTGACGCAAGTCGACGATGCAGTGGAATTCAACATCACCCGCAGCGCGACCCGGGACGCCAGCGTCGAAGGAGAATTGCATTATCGTCGCCGTGACGAAGCAGCGGTGGCGGATGAGTGGCTCGACCTCGATGCCCTGCGCAACCGCGGCCTCATCGAGGAAGACAAGCAAGCAATCTATGACAGCTTCCGTCGCATGGGTTTCCACTATGGCAGCAGCTATCAGGTTACCGAGACGCGCTATCGCATGGCAGACGGCGCGCTCAGCCGCCTCAGACTGCCGGAGTTTTTGCGGCATGACGCCATGGCTTTCTGTCTGCATCCGTCGCTGTTCGATGGCGCGCTGCGCACCTGCCTGGCCATCGGTTCAGAGTCATTGGATGCAACGGTGCCGCTGGTGCCGTTTGCGCTGGGCGAACTGGAGATCCGGCACCCGCTCACCGAGGAATGCTATGCATACGCGACCGCAGTGCCCGATGCCGAAATGCAGGCCAATTTGCAGCCCGATCTGCACAGCGGCCTGCGTAAATACAACATCGCCGTTACCGATTGCGATGGGCGTGTGCTGATCAAGCTTTGGAACTTCTCCGCTCGTCAGTTAACCAAGGCAGAGCCGCAAGCCTTGCGTACTTTGCAGTACTACGGCTATGACTGGCTGGAGACCCCCGCACTGCCTGCACTAGCGTCAGCGCTCTCAGACCGCACTGTTTTGGTGATCGCAGACGATACGTCGCTGGCCGAAACATTGGCACTTCGCTTTGCATCATCCGTCAATGTCGTGCTGGCGCAGTCCGGCGCTGCATTTTCCAGGCTGGGCGAGCGGCGCTATTGCTTCGATCCGGCCAATCCTCACTCCTATACGGAACTGCTGACCCATCTGGCCAGTCAGGATCTGCGGCCGTCGCATATTACCCATTACTTGCAAGATGTGCAGGACTTCACTACGGCGGTCGATCATGACGACGTGCAGAGCCTGCGTCGCGGGATGTTGTCGATGCGTCACCTGTTCAATGCACTTGAACAGACGATGCCCGGCCAGAGCATACGTTGCGCCTATGTATTCGAGGCCGCACGCGAAGCGATCCAGCCGCAGCACGATGCGATCTCCGGCTATGCCAGATCGTTGCTGACCATTAATCATCGCTTCGAATTGTTCACGGTCCGGGCCGAGCGCTCTAAAACGGCTGAACTTGCCGCCATGTTGCAGAATGAATTTGAGGCATCCGGGACGCTTGCCGGTCTTGAAATAGCTCTCTGGAACGGGCGCCGTTACCTGCGCAGCCTGGCGCCTCTCGATCCATCCGGCATGTCGCAGAATGCGCTTCCGCTCAAGTCGCGCGGCGTGTATCTGATCACCGGCGGCGCCGGCAAGCTTGGCCTGGTGCTGGCTCGTTACCTGGCTACGCACTACCAGGCAAGATTAATACTGAGCGGACGCAGCGAGCGGCTGCACGACGAAGCACTGGCGCAGATCGAGGCGCTGCGCGCCGCAGGCGCCGATGTGCATTACCACTGCTCCGATATCGCCCAAGCCGGGCAGGCCGATGCTTTGCTTGCTGTCGCCAAACAGGTCTATGGCCGGCTCGATGGCATCCTGCATTGCGCGGGGGTGGCCAGCGATAAGCTGATAACGGAGTTGGATGAGGTTGCCTTTGCCGAATTGCTGGCGCCGAAGATCGACGGCCTGCTGGCGCTGGACCGCGCTACCCGGAGTGAGCCGCTGGATTTTTTCGTCAATTTCTCTTCGGTCTCTGCGATGCTGGGCGACCTGGGTTCCGGCGCTTATGCCGTAGCCAATCGCTTCATGGATAGCTACGCCGTATGGCGCGACGCGCTGTGCAAGCAAGGTCAGTGCTTTGGCAAGAGTCTCTCGATCGGCTGGCCTTTGTGGGCGACCGGGGGCATGAAGATTTCGGCTGAGGATGCATCGCTATTCAGCTTCTCGGGAATGTCAGCACTTACTGAGGCCGAAGGTATCGAAGCCTTTGAACGTCTGTTGCGTGGAGATATGCAGCAGGTACTGCTAGCCGTGGGTGACGCAGCAAAAATCGGGCGTGCGCTGCGCGTGCACGTCGAACAGGCGCCAGCCAGTGTTCAGGCGACGCCGCGCGCGCTGCCGTTTAAGACGGTTTCGGCGGCGCGTACGACCAGTGACAGTAACATGACGGCCTTGCCTTCCGGCGCATCCTCCGATGGACTATCAGATCAACAGCGCCGCGCCGAGCACTATCTCAAGGAACGACTGGGGATTGTGGTGAAAGTGGCGGCTAGCGATATCGGTGGGCATACCACCTTCGAGCAGCTCGGCATGGATTCTGTGATGTTGATGGAGTTGCGCAATAGCCTGACTCAGGATTTCCCCGGCCTGCCTAAAACCGCGCTGTTTGAATACGACACGCCGGCTCGTCTGGCGCAATATCTGATGCAGCAGCACCTCGACGCCTTGCGGACCTGTCTGGGGGAATCAGCGCCGGCGGCGGCCGATAAAAAAATGGCCGATCCGGTCGTGGGCGCACTAGTCTCAACTGCCCCGGTTACTACGATCGTCACCAGGTCGACGCCTGCTTCGCTACCGGTTTCTGGCAAGCGCCGTTCCACGGCAGCTGGCGTAGCGCCTGCCGCGGACGATGCGGTCGCTATCATCGGCCTGGCGGGTCAGTTCCCGCAGGCGGCCGACCTGGGCGAATTCTGGAGCAACCTGCAACAGGCCAAAGACTGCTTGTCGCCGATTCCAGAGGATCGCTGGCAGACGACCGGCCAGCGCGATGCGCGTCATGGTTATTGCAACATGGGGGGCTTCCTGAGCGACGCGAACCGTTTCGATCCCGCATTTTTCAGGATGTCGCAGACCGAGGCGGCAAAGACCGACCCGCAATTGAGAGTGTTGTTGCGCGCCGCATGGCATGCCATCGAGGATGCCGCCTACACCCCGGAGGCGTTATTACCGGAGCGTGTCGGCGTTTATGTCGGCGCCATGAACGAAGACTTCACCTGGATCATGTCGGAGTTGTACACCCGCACCGGAGAGTACCAGGGGCCGGGTTCGGTGGTCAGTGAACTGGCCAATCGGATTTCTTTCCTGATGAACTTCCGCGGCCCCAGCCTGACCGTGTCTACGGCATGTTCGTCTTCGCTCACGGCAGTCCACATGGCCCGGAAATCGATTCTGGGCGGCGAGTGCGATATCGCGCTGGCCGGTGGCGTCAACCTGAGCCTGCATCCCAGCAAGTATCTCATGCTGAAGGATATGAAGGTACTGTCGCCGGATGGCCAGGAGCGCACCTTCGATGAGTCAGCCAACGGCCTGGTGCCGAGCGAAGGCGTGGGAATGGTGCTGCTCAAGCGCTTGAGCAGCGCATTGGCGGACGGCGACCAGATCTACGGTGTGATCCGAGGCTCCAGCATCAGCCATGCCGGCACCGGCGCCGGCCAATACCTGCCTAATCTCAAGGTGCTTGAGGAAACGGCCATGCGCAGCCTGCGCGAATCCGGCCTGCGTGCCGAGGATTTGTCTTACATCGAGAGCCACGGCACCGGTACCGAACTGGGTGATCCGATCGAACTCAAGGCGCTGGCCAATGCGCTGCGGCAGTCTACTTCGGCGGAACGGTTCTGTGCGATAGGCACCAAGGCCAATCTCGGTCACATGGAAGCTGCCTCGGGCATCTGCTCGCTGATCAAGGTGTTGTTGAGCATGAAACATGGACGTTTGTCGCCGTGCGCAAAGTTGACTTCGGTGAATTCGTCGTTCGAACACGAGTTCTCGCCATTTCACTTTCCGCTCGAGCCGCAGCTATGGAATGTAAACCAGCGAGGAACGCGCGCGGCCGGTATCAATTCCTTCGGGATGGGGGGATCGAACGTGTTCGTGGTGCTCGAATCCCAGGATCCGGCTGCATCCAGGCAAAACCCGGCGACCGGTCAGGCCGAGCCGTCGATCATCGTACTGTCGGCAAAAAGCGAAGGCCGCTTACGGGCTTATGCAAGCGCATTGCTGGCTTTCCTGACACATAGTGATCGTGAAACATGGTCGGCTGCGGACTTTGCCGATCTGGCGTATTCGAGTCAGATCGGAAGGACAACGTTCGAGTATCGCCTGGCAATCGTCGCCACCGACCGTCTGGAATTCATCGCCAAGGCAGGCAAGTACTTGCAATCCGGTCCTGTCGCGGCGCTCGGTATCTTTGCCGACGGCGGCCGCTCGCAGGAGGAGTTGCCGGATCTTCTGGCGGGGAATGCCGGACAGGAATTCATCGATGCACTGCTGCAAGCGCGGCAGTGGAACAAATTAGCCTCGATCTGGGCGCGTGGATGCGCTATTGACTGGTCGCGCTTGCACGTCAATGCGAACCGGCGGCGGGTGTCCTTCCCGGCGTATCCATTCGAAACGTTCAGCTGCGATTTGCGCGACGCGGTCGGAGTCGCCGGGGCGCACGGGAGACGTCAGGTTACACCGGGAAGCGATACTTCCGCCTCGTCTTCAACTGAATTGGATGCGCCGCGCCAAAACGCTTTGACCGAAGACGAACCACAAGGAAGCCAAGAGTGGTTCAGTCTGGAGTCCACTCCGAATCAGGTATCGCAAGAGGCTGACGGCAGCGCCGACGAGGGCGACGAAATGGCCAGGCAGTACTGGATCGGTCATCTGCAAGACATCGCCGAAACCAGTTTCCTGCTCGCGCCGGCACTATTCGAGTATGCCGGACAGGATGCAACCGACGAACTGCCGGCGCACTCCGTCTCGAGTTCGCTAGGATGCGAGCTGACCCAATCCCTGCAACGTTGCACTCAATTGCATCGGATTGAAGTGGAGACGCTGATCGCGGCGGCCTGGGCCATCCTGATCAACCGCTACACCAAGGTGCGTTGCTCGCAATTCGGCATCTTGAAGGAATTCGCACCTGTACCGAGCGCAGTCATCGAGTCCGATGCCGGCAGCCATCAGCAGTTGCACAATTTTGTGCCGGTCCGGATTTGCACGGCCGGCCGGGAAAAAATTGCGGGCTGGTTGACAGGTTTGCAGCGCAATCTGAATCGCAAGCGTGTTTATGCCCATGTGCCGATCCATCGGATTGAAAGCTGGATCGGCGTCGAGAACCTGTTCGATAACGCGATTGTCTTCGAGAAGAGCTACGGGCCGCAGGCCGATGCGGTCGAGGTTGCAACAGTTGCCGCAGAAAGTACAGCGCAATTGCCGGCCTGCGTCGCCATGAAGTTGACGGTAAACATCTACAGCGACGGGCTGGATCTTAATCTGACTTATCGCTCGGCAAAAGCGGAAGGCGAAAAGCTGAGCACGCTGCTCGATCATTTTCAGGTGTTGCTGGAAGGTCTTGCCGCCAATCCGGAAAAGACCCCGGCAGCCCTGACCATGCGCACCAAGCGCGAGAGCCGGGAAACTTTCTGGAACACCCTGGATAAGGTGAATCTATGAATAGGAATGGAATGCAAGTGTTCATGACGGGAGCCAACGGTTTCGTCGGTCTCAATATTGTCTCCGCGCTGATGGCGGCCGGACATCGCGTCACTGCGTTTGTCCGGCCTGGATCAAACGTTTCTTATCTGGAGTCATTCGGTGTCGATGGTGTTGGCAGCGTCAATATCGTGCGCGGCGAGTTGAGCGATCTCAGCGCCGTGGCGAAAGCGATGAGCGGAGCGCAAGGAGTGATCCACACCGCCGGCAACACCAGTTGCAACAAGCGCGACTGGCCGCTGCTGCAAGAGGTCAATGTGCAAGGCACGCGCAACGTGGTCCAGGCCGCGATCGCAAACCGCATCCCGCGGATTGTGTATACCAGCACGACTTCAACCATCGGCGCCTTCAAGGATCAAGCGCATGTTGCGAATGAAGACGTGGTGCTGAAGGGTTTTCGAGCGCGCAGCCCTTACGGGATCAGCAAGCAGAGAGCCGAACGGGCTGTGCTCGATGCGCAGAAGCATGGTGTGCAATGCGTCATCCTCAATCCTGCAGAAGTGCTGGGCGCTTTTGATTACTCGATGCAATGGGGGCGGATGGTACTGGCTGTACATCACAACCAGGTGCCCTTCATGCCGCCCGGCGGCGGCACTTTCTGCAGCGCCGCTGAAGTCGGACGGGCCCATGTGAGCGCATTGACGCAGGGACGTTCCGGCGAACGCTACATTCTCGGCGGCGATAACGTCAGCTACGAGCATTTCCTGGCGGTCATCGCCAAGGTTTTGGGGCAGGTTTTCGACAAGCCGAACGTCAACTACGGCTGGCTGTATGTCAAATCGGTTCTGCAAGAGAAGTTTCCGTCGTTATTGCCCGGCAAGCCCATCGTCGAACCGTACCGGATGCGGGTTTTCAGCGGCACGTATTACTTTGACAGCGCCAAGGCCGAGCGTGAGTTGTCTTATCGGCCGGTTTCACTCGAACAGATGCTGCATGACTGTGTGCAGTGGTACCAACGTCATGGCTTCATCAGTAGCCGTGATTAATTGAAAATTACCAACATCATTGAACCAGGGGAGACACTATGGATTCCAGAGCGCTAATCGAACTCGAACGGCAGCCATTCAAACAACGGCTGGCCCAGCAGTATTCGGTTTATTTAAATGAAGTGGGGCAGGGCATGATGTCCGGCCGGGAGGGCTTCGGCCCGGTCGATCGCCGGATGAAATACAAGGACTTGCACAGCGAAGTTTTTCACGACGTACTTATCTTCGGTTCCAATAGCTATCTCGGTTTGTCGAACGATCCCTATGTGAAGCGCAAAGTGACGGAGGCGGTCGAGCAATACGGCATCGGCTCGGGCGGCTCACCAGCCTTCTCCGGCTACACCAAACAACACAAGGATCTCGAAAAGAGACTGGCCAGGCTGGCTGATCACGAGGATGCCGTGCTGCTTCCGGGCGGCTACATGGCAAACCTGTGCTGGGTCAACGGCCTGATGAATCGTAACGATGTCATCGTCTACGACAAGAACAGCCATGCCAGCGTCATCAATGCGATCAAAATGACGAGTGTGCCGTTTTATACATTCGATCCCGAGAAACTCGATGAATTCGAGACGCTGCTGAAGCGGATCAAACAGCGCTCGAAGGCGGACGTGCAGATTTTCTCGACGGTTGAAGGGGTGCGTTCGATCGACGGATCGATCATCGAACTGAAACGCTATATCGAGATCTGCAAAGCCCATGATGTTATCACCATCCTGGATGACGCTCACGGGCTGGGCACCGTCGGCAAGTACGGTCGCGGCACCCTGGAGCACCTGGATCTGCTGGGCCAGGTCGACCTGCGCATGTCCACCTGCAGCAAGGCGATCGGCGCGCAAGGCGCCTTCGTCTCCGGCAGCAAGGAACTGATCTTCTTGCTGCGGAATTTCTCCTATCCTTATTTGTTCACCTCGGCAATGGCGCAGCCGACCATCGCGGCAATTTCGGCTGCGCTGGATATCTTGGAAAGCGAGCCGGAACGCATCGAGATGCTGCATAAGAACGTGCGCTACATGCAGGATCAACTGGAAGCGGCGGGACTTCGCATCATCCGCGGCGAGTCAGGAATTATTCCGGTGTTCTTCGAGGAGGATGGCGTGGTGCGCAAGATCAATCGCGCCTTGTACCAGCGCGGACTGTTCGCCAACATCATGGAATACCCGATGGTGCCGCCTGGACTGGAGCGGTTGCGACTGTCGGTGATGGCGACCCACACACGCGAGGAAATCGACACAGCCGTATCGCTGATTGTGGAAACCGCATGTGAATTTGGCGCTTTGCAAAATGAAACTACTCTGGAGAATGCATGATGAGCAAGAAAGAAGTGATGTTGGAAACGGTGCTGGATGTCATCAACAACATAAAAAAAACCGGATTTACACGAGACTCGGTAGAGCAGGACTTCTATCTTGGCGGGGATCTAGGCGTCGATTCGAAGGAGATGCTTGAAATCTGGTACGAGCTCGAGCAGCGTTTGAATATCCGTGTGCAGGACGCGGAAAAACGCGATCTGTACACCCTGGATGACGTCATCAATCTTCTGGAAAGCAAACTCGTCCCGGTAGCGGCGACCTTGTGATGTGAGGTGATGTGAGGTGAGGCGGTGCAGGCGGCGTTTTACCAGACGCCGCCTGCCTGCGGCTGCAGCAGGCCATTGTGGCAATCCACTACGGCAATCCACTACGGCAATCCTGCGCCGCCATCCAATGCGGCGGACGCCATCTAAAAATCAAAACATGAGAGTGACGGCATGACATCAGTGTGGGTATTTCCAGGGCAGGGATCTCAGCATAAGGGCATGGGCGCGGAGTTATTTGCGCGCTTTCCCCAGCTCGTCCGCGAGGCGGATGAGGTATTGGGTTATTCGATTCGCGAGTTGTGTCTGGACGATCCGAAGAATGTGCTCAAGCAGACCGAATACACCCAGCCGGCGTTGTTCGTCACGTCGGCACTGTCGTTTCTGGCCAGGCGCGAGCAAGGCGGTGCGCCGCCCGATGTCTACGCAGGACACAGCCTGGGTGAATTTAACGCCATATTCGCCGCCGGCGGATTCGATTTCAAGACTGGGGTCGCCCTGGTGGCAGAGCGGGGCCGATTAATGTCGCAGGCGACACCCGGCGCCATGGCGGCCGTCATCGGCCTGGATCAGGACAACGTGCTTGAACTGCTGGCATCCTCGCCTTTCGACAAGATCGACATCGCGAATATCAATTCCTCAGAGCAGATAGTAATTTCGGGCGAGGAAGAGCAGATCGCGCGCTGCGACGCACTGTTTGTGGCGGCAGGCGGCCGTTATGTACGCTTGAATGTCAGTGCGGCTTTCCATTCCAGATTCATGCGCGATGTCGAGCAGCAGTTCGCTGCTTACCTCGCACGCATGCCCTTGCATACGCTGAAGGCGGAAGTCATTGCCAATTGCACGGCGCATCCCTATCCGATGAGCGGTTATCAGGAATTGCTGGCGCGTCAGATCACGCATCCGGTCAAGTGGTACGAGTCGGTCTCACGGCTGCTGTCGCGGGGTGCGGTGGCACTGGAAGAAGTAGGGCCGGGCGATGTACTCACCAAGCTCTTTTTCAAAATCAAACAGAAGCCGATGCCGATGCCGCTGCCGTCACGGCTGGGCGACAGCGCAGACGCCTCTGCCGCGGTGCAGGCGCGCAACAGTCAGGCAGTGACCGGCCGCAAGTCTGTTGATGGACCGCTACAGCCTTCGCGGCGTACCGTGTTCATGTACTCGGGACAGGGCTCCCAGTATTACCTGATGGGGAAGGAGCTGTACCAGAACAGCGCGCCGTTCCGCGAAGCGATGGATGCTTGCGATGCGCTGCATCGTGCGCACACCGGCCGCAGCATGCTGGCGGAGCTGTACAACGACACCAAGCGGCACGAGGAGATGACGGATGTGCTGCTGGCGCATCCGGCACTGTTCAGCCTGGGTTACAGCCTCACCCAGGTGCTGCTGCACGCGGGTATCGAGCCGGATGGGGTATTGGGTTACAGCCTAGGCGAGTACGTCGCGGCGACGGTTGCGGGAGTGGTTTCTCTGGAGGATGCGATGGCTATGGTTATTTGCCAGGCGCGCTTGCTCAGCGAACAAGCCTCTGGCGGCGGCATGCTGTCCGTACTGACGCCGGTGGAGCATTTTGAACGCCATGCTGATGTGTACCGGGGCGGCACGCTGGCGAGCGTCAACTTCAGCGGTAACTTCGTGGTCAGCGGAGACCAGCGGACACTGCTTGCGATCAAGGAGCGGCTGGACGCGCAGGAGATTGTATCGCTGCTTCTGTCGGTCGATCACGGCTTTCATTCGGCGGCGGTGGAGCCGATAGAGGCTGAGTTCCGCCGTTTCTTGCAAAGCCTCCCACGGCAGACGCCGCGCCTGCCGATCTACTCGGCCATGCATGGCCGCGCGATCGACGCATTTGACGATCAGTACTTTTGGGATGTGCTGCGGCAGCGTGTCGATTTCTACAAGCTGATGGGCTCGTTGAGCGGACAGGAAGGCGTCCGCTTCGTTGACCTTGGGCCGACCGGAACCTTATCCAGCTTCATCAAGTACGGCTTTGGCAATCGCGTTGATCACGCCGTATCGATCAATCAGTTCGGGAAAAACATCGAAACGGTATCCAAATTGTTGACCAGGCTTTCCGCTTAGCGGATAGGTCGCCGGAGCTGGAGCAGGCGAAAGGTGGGCAGCGTGGATGAATCGTTATTGAAGATCATGGAGACATAATGTTATCAGGACAAGAATCGACGGTCGGTCTGAGCATATCGCACAGTGGTTATGGGATGGAGCTGTCAAGCTCGCTGAACGACGGTATGGCCAACGCAAAATACGAAGGCCAGCGCCGGATGCTGGAATGCATGCCTTTCCCGCGCCATGCCGATCTGCCGATCTGCGTGGCGGCATGGCATGGCGTTCTGCATTGGCTGAGATATAACGACGAACCCGTAATGACCTGTCTTTTGGGCGCGCAGCCCGAGAAATGCTGGCCACTGGTCACCGCGATCAGCGAGCACACCTCCCTGGGCGAACTGCTGGCTGATGTCAAACAGCAATGGGTGGACAACGAGAGCGACTGGTTTGATTTGCATGATCCGAATCATCCCGGCCTGGCCGATCAGTTGCGCTGTCATGCTATCTGCCTGCATGGTGTCTCGGAAGAGGCGAGCGAGACTGAGTTCATGATCGTGCGCGATTGCGAGGCGTGGTTTGTCGATTGCGACGCCAGCCGCTTCAGCGCATCCTATCAGCGCTTCGTGATGGCAATGTGGGCGCATTTGGTCACGCGGATGCTGGAAAGTCCGGCATCGCGCTTGTCGGCTGAGAACCGTTTCGAAGGTCTCGATGCTTATGCGCCTTCGCAGACCGATATGAGCGGGCCGGCGAAGTCGATCGCCGGCAATCTGCCCGGACGTTTTGCTGCATCGGTTGCCGCCCATCCACACAAGATCGCTGTCGTCGACGCCGATGGCAGTTTGAGCTTCGCCGAACTGGACGCATTGTCCGAACGCTGGGCGCAGGCCTTGCACACGGCGGGCGTTATTCGTGGGGACTACGTCGGTGTGGCGTTCGGCCGCAGTCATCGCATGGTTGCGGCGCAACTGGCGACGCTGAAAGTGGGAGCGGTGTTTGTCCCTCTGGATGCCACGCAGCCGGCGACCCGCCTGCAGGCAATGGCCGACGACGCTGAGATGCGCGTCGCCTTGACCGAAACATCCTGGGTATCGTCGATGCGCGAAGCGTTGCCGGCCGTGCTATGCCTGGACGTCGCATCTTCTGCCGCCGCTGTTGTCACCGATACTGATTTGCATCGTCCACAGCTGCTGGATGTGCTGAGCACGGACGATCTGGCCTACGTGATCTTTACATCGGGATCGACCGGTCGACCGAAGGGTGTCAAGGTCAGTCATGGCAATCTGCTCAATTTCGTCACTCATCTGAAAGAACTGATGAGCGCGGATGAAATCGTGTCTCAGTTTGCCCCCGTTACATTTGATGCCTCAGTCGGTGAAATCCATTCAGCCCTGCTGAACGGCGCCACGCTGGTGATTCTGCCGGCGGAACTGATCGACAGTCCCGATCGGCTGCAGGCCTACATGAGCGAGCAGCGGGTGACATTTGCGGCTTTTCCTCCGCAATACGCAAAACATCTTTGGCCCGAGAAATTGCCGCAACTGAAGACCCTGCTGACCGCGGGATCGGCGCCCGATCACGAGTTGGTACGGCGCTGGCAACCGCATCTGCAGTACGTCAATGCATACGGCCCGACAGAAACGACGATTCTGTCGACGCTTTGGCAGGCCAGCCATCAGATTGAACAGCAAGAGCGCTTGACCATTGGCTTTCCGATTATCAATACCGAGGTCCGCGTAGTCAATCGTTTCAACCAGCCATTACCGCGTGGAGCCATCGGCGAACTGCTGATCGGCGGCGCGGGTGTGACGCACGGCTATCTCAAGCGCGAAGAAATGACGCGGGATAAATTCATTACGGCGGATCGTATGCGCTGGTACCGCAGCGGCGACCTTTCCTGCTTCGACGATCAAAACCGCCTGTTCTTCGCCGGCCGCGTCGACAATCAGATCAAGCTGCGGGGGCATCGGCTGGAGCCGGGCGAAGTGGAGACAGCGTTGCTGACCTTGCCGGGGATCGAGCATGCGGCTGTCATCGTCACCGAGGTCCAGGGAGCCAAGCAGCTGGTGGTGTTTTGCGTAGGCAAGCCGCAGCCGGAAGAAACGATCCGGACCGGCCTGGGCCAGGTTCTGCCGGCCTGGGCGATGCCTAACCGGATTCTCTGGCTGTCCGAGCTGCCGCTCACGGTGAACGGCAAGACCGACTATCGCGCGCTGCAAGCGCGGCTGCTGCAGAACGATGCGCCGTCGCGGTCGGCGGATCACGCCGACCAGTTGGAAGCGCAGATCGCCGACATCTGGCGCGGTGTCCTGCAGCAACCGGATATTTCGCGCGAGGATAATTTCATCCACCTGGGTGGCGATTCGCTGACTGCGCTGGTGGTGATGTCTGCGTTGAAGCGGCTGGGTTATCAGATCACTTCGTCGCAACTGCTGTCGCATCCTCGCCTGGCCGATTTCGCCGAACTGCTGCGGCATTCCGAGCGCCGGTTGCAGCGCGACTATGCCAGCCGCCAGGGAATTGCGCCGCTCAGTCCGATCCAGGGCTGGTTCTTTCAGTTGCAACTGGCGCGGCCAGGGGCATTCTGCCAGACCTTGTCCTTCGAGACCGAGGAAGACCTTGACGCCGAGCGTTTGCATCGGGCCTTTTCCGGTCTGGCGGTATACCACGATCAATTGCGCGCCCATTTCGTCCGTACCGGAACGGTTGCGCAGGAAGCTTTTCCCTGGCGTCAGGAGATCGCCAGCGCAGCGCTGGCATTGCCGGCGATCCCATCGATCGAGGTTGCAGAAGCAGAACTGGAACAGGCGAGCGAGCAATGGCGCACCACGCTTGCGGCTCAATTGCACATCGAACAGGCGCCTCTGTTCCGCATCGTTCTGCTGAAAACAGCGAGTCGCTCGCGCGTGCTGTGGGTGTTGCATCACTTGCTGGTCGATACCATCAGCCACGGCGTGCTGCTGGACGATCTGCGCCATCTTTACGTTAGCGATGGCAACGACCTGGAAGCGATATTGCCAGGCAAAAGCATCAGCTACCTGGACTGGTCGGAAAAATTTTCCGCGCACCTCGCCGAAAAACAGGGTGCGTTGCTGGACGACTGGCTTCCGGTGCTGCGCGCGGTCGAAAGCGCGCAGGCGCTGCCGCTGGCGAAGAGGGAGGCGGGGCGCAGCTCGATTACGATCGGACAGCACCACCTGTCGCGCCAGGATACCGCGCGTTTGACCGGGCAGGCGGCAGCCTGCTACCGCCAGAGCGCAGAAGAGTTGCTGCTTGCGGCGACCTATCTGGCGCTGGCGCGCAGCTGCAAGCTGGAGCGTATCTGTCTGGATGTCGAATGGCATGGCCGCGACGAGGCATTTGCCGGTCCTCAGGGCCTCGATCGCACGGTGGGCTGGTTCACCAGCGTGCATCCCTTGTGTCTGACGGTGCCGGCGCAGCAGGATCTGGGGGACTGGCTGGTCCAACTGAAGGAATGCCGTGCCGCGATTCCGCAACGCGGGCGCGATTTCTACGCGCTGCGCTACCTGAGCCGCGATCCGGCGGTGCGTGAACAATTCGAGCGTTACCGCTCACCGCAGGTGCTGTTCAACTTCTCGGGCGTGGTGCAGCGCAGCCACCAGAGCTGGCGTACGGTGCCGATGGCCGCCATCGAAATGGGCGAGGGCAACGCCAGTCCCTATGCGCTGTCGGTGGAAAGCGAGATTCGCGATGGCGAATTGATTGTCAGTTTGTATTTTGATCCGGCGGCATGGCCGGACGGCTTGGCCGACAAGCTGGGAGAGACCCTGATCCAGTGCTTGCGGGAAGTGATCGATCATTGCGTGGTTGACGCCAACCGCCGCTGGACGCCTTCCGATTTTCCGGTTGCGGCGCTGACGCAGGCGCAGGCCGATGCGTTGCCGGCAACGGTAAAGGCAGTTTATCCATTGACAGACATGCAACGCACCATGCATCGGCACAAGGACACCTATCAGGTGCACATGTGCTACCGCATGCCGCGCAGATTGGACTGGCCGGCCTGGCAGTTGGCGGTAGCCGACTGGATTGGCCGCCATGATTGCCTGCGCACGGTCATCAAGGAATGGGACAGCGAACGGGGTGGCGGCGAAATCCATCAGGTCGTGCTGACGTCGGTAGCTGCGGAGACGCGCATGCACCAGGCGCCGCCAGGCCAGGGCGCGGCATTCGCGCAGCAGCTGATCGAACAGGCGCGCGGTAAGCCGGTGCAGCTCAGCCAGGCGCCGCTGTTCGATCTGCAGGCCGTGGACGAAGCCGGCGACAGTTTCCTGACCGTGCTGTCCATCCATCACATCATCCATGACGGGTGGTCGATCGAGCTGCTGCTGAACGACCTCCTGCGCAGCTATCGCCATTTCCTCGGGGAAGACGAGTCCAGGCCGAGTGCGCCGCTGGCCGGCATGGCGGATATCGTGGAGCAGCAGCGCCGCCTTTTGGCCAGCGAGACATGGCGCGCCTACTGGTTGGCATTGCCGTGGGAGCGCAGCGCCAGCCAGCTGCCTTGCGCGGCTCCGCTCAACGGCCACGCTGCGGCGCGGCCGGACACACGGATTTATCTCGGCAGCATCGAGCGCGACCTGGCGGCGGATGTGCGCGCCCGCGCCGGTGTGCTCGGCGTCACGGCCAACAGCTTGTGGCTGACAGCTTACGCCTGCCTGCTGCGTTATCTGGGCGGCCAGGCGCAGGTGCGCTGCGGCGTCATCCAGAGTGGCCGGATGGAAGAGATTCCCGGCTTCGACACTATCACCGGATGTTGCGTCAACACCTTGCCTCTGGTGCTGAACATCGATTCCACAAGCACGCCGGCCGGCCTGCTGGCCAGCGTCAACGCGCAGCTGGACGCCATGCGCGCCTGTGCGGCCTTTCCTTTGTCGCATATCCATGAAACCGTAAAACCCCGGCTCGACGACGAGCTGTTCAACAGCTTGTTCAATATCGAGAGCCAGCGCTACGGCGAGCAGCATGCGCAGTTGCGTCCTGTTCTGGAGTCTGGTTACGAGTCGACCAACTATCGCTTCATTTTTGGCCTGATCGAACAGGATTGCGGCATCGACGAAACTGGGCCAGCGGCAGTAGCGCCGCGTTATGGCGTCAGAATAGGCTACGACGCCAGCCTGTACGATGAGGCGACTGTCGCCATGTGGCTGGAGATCTATGCGCATTGCGTGCGACAGCTGATCGACCAAACGGATGCCGCCTGGAGCGAGTTGCGGCTGCTGCCGCCGGCATTGCGGCGGCAATCGCTGTCTGCATGGAACCAGACGGATCATGCCTACAGCGCCGATCGTTGCATGCACGAGCTGTTTGCGGAGCAAGCGGCAAGAACCCCGTATGCCGAGGCCCTGGTGTGCGAGGAAGAACGCTTGAGCTACCGAGAACTCGACCAGCGCAGCAACCGCCTGGCGCAACATCTGTGTAGCTTGGGGGTCGGGCCCGATGTGGTGGTGGGGCTGTGCGTCGAACGCTCCACGCAGATGGTGGTAGGAATGTTGGGGATTCTGAAGGCCGGCGGCGCCTATGTGCCGCTGGATCCTGAACTGCCGCCGCAGCGGCTGGCCGCCATGGTGACCGATATCGGCCTCAACCTGGTGCTGACCCAGGCGCCGCTGGCGGCCGGACCGTTGTCGCAAGTCGACGCGGCGGTGCGGCTGTTGCGGTTGGACGCCGAAGGGGCTCAGATGGCGCAGTATCCGGCCGTGGCACCCGCGACTGGCGTCACGCCGGGACACCTGATTTACGTGATCTTCACTTCAGGCTCCACCGGCAAGCCAAAGGCGGCGATGAACCAGCATGGCGCACTGGTCAATTACATCCAGTGCCTGCAGGCAAGTCACGGCCTGGATGCGAGTGACCGGGTGCTGCAGAAAACGCCGTTCTCGTTCGATGTCTCCGCGCGTGAAATCTTCTGGCCGTTACTGGCGGGGGCGACGCTGGTCATGGCCCGGCCGGGAGGCCATCGCGACCCGGCCTATCTGAGTCAGGCTGTCCGCGGGCACGGCATCACTACGTTGAGTTTTGTGCCTTCGATGCTGCAGGTATTTGCCGACCACGGCGAGCTGCACGCATGCACCAGTCTGCGCCGCATGTTCGTCAGCGGCGAGGCGCTGCCGGGAGCACTGGCGGCGCGCTTCCTGTCCTTGTCGAAGGCGCGGCTGTACAACTTGTACGGTCCTACCGAAGCTGCGGTCGATGTCAGCGGTCATGAGGTCAAGTCCGCCGACGGCGCGATCGTGCCTATCGGCCGGCCGCTCTGGAACACGCGCTTGTACGTGCTTGACGAGCACCTGGAGCCGGTTCCGACCGGTGTCGGCGGCGAACTGTATGTCGGTGGCGTCGCGGTCGGCCGAGGTTATCTGGGCCGTGACGATTTGACGGCCGAACGCTTCATCGACAGCCCCTTCGAACCGGGAGAACGGCTGTACCGCACGGGCGATCTGGCGCGTTGGCGCGCCGACGGCGAGGTAGAGTACCTGGGCCGTCTCGACCATCAAGTCAAGATTCGCGGCTTCCGCATAGAGCTCGGCGAAATCGAGCATGCTTTGTCTGCGCACGAGAATGTCAGGCAGGCGCTGGTGATCGCCAGGGCGGATGGCGGCCATCAGCAACTGGTCGCCTATCTCGTCGCCAAAGACCTGGCGCTGGAGGACGATCGCGCCGCATCGCAGCTGATCCAGTCGTGCAGGGAAAAACTGCAGGCCGCATTGCCGGAATACATGGTGCCCGCAGCATTCGTGCTGCTGGAAGCGCTGCCTTGCAACGCGAACGGCAAGGCCGATCGTGCCGGTTTGCCAGAACCGGGGCCGTCCGCCTACGTACACACTGCCTATGCCGAGCCGGGCAACGATTGCGAGCGGAAACTGCGGGCAATCTGGAGCGAAGTACTGCAGGCGGCGTCCTTTGGCGTGACCGACAATTTCTTTGCCATCGGCGGCGATTCCATCCTCGCCATCCAGGTGGTGGCGCGCGCGGCCAGGCAGGGCATTGTCCTTACGCCGCGCCTGATCATCGAGGAAAAGACTATCCGCAATCTGGCTACCAGGCTGGCGCAGAAAGAAGATGTCGCCGCCGTGGCCGAACCGGCGCATGAGCGCGAAGCAATCAAGGGCGAGCAGCGCTTGTTACCCATCCAGATCGGATTCCTGCAGGGCGATGGCGTCGATGTGGACCATTATTGCCAATACGCTGCGGTCAGCTTGCCGCGCCAGGCAAACCTGGAATTGTTGAAAACGGCGCTGGCGGCGATCGTCGCGCGCCACGATGTGCTGCGCTTGAAATTCCGGCAGACGGCAGCCGGCTGGATTGCACAGTATCGTCCGGAGTTGCTGTCCGACGTCGCGGGGGTATTCGATGAGATGATCGTCGAAGCCGATGCGCAAGATACTGCCGGCAATTCAGCCGACCCACGGTCCCGCATCAGAGCGGAAGTAGAGCGCGCACAGGCCGGGCTTGATATCAGGCAAGGCAAGCTTTGCCGCTGGGTCTGGCTGCGCGACGGAGATCAGTCGCAGCTGATCTGGATCATGCACCATCTCATCGTCGATGTGGTTTCGTGGCAAGTATTGCAAGACGATCTGAACATGGCGCTGGAGCATGCCTGCCGCGGCGAGCCAGTCAGGCTGGCTGCCGCATCGAGCAGTTACCAGGAATGGGCGGCGCGTCTGCATGACTACGCTTATAGTGCGCCGCTGGAGCGAGAGAAAGCCTATTGGCTGAAGCAGTTGGAAGCGCCTGCGGCCGTCCTGGCGTACGACCGCGACGCGGCGCAGCAAGAGCCCGGCGGTCTTGATTTTCCGGTTCAGGAAACGACGGAGCAGGTAGTCGTCGGTTTGAGCCGCGAGGAAACAGCCTTGTTGCTAGGCCGGGCCGGCACTTTCTTCGAGGTTCGTACGCATCAGTTGCTGATTGCGGCATTGAGCCGAACCTTGGGCGACTGGCTCGATGCCGATGACATCCGCATCGATCTCGAAAGCCATGGCCGCGACGATATGGCAGGAGAAGCTGCATTCGAGGGGCTCGACCTCAGCCAGACCGTAGGCTGGTTCACTGCGCTGTATCCCATCCATGTGGTCGGCGTCCGGGCCGGTTTGGCAGAGCACGTCCGCGCAACCGGGCGGCAGCTGGAAGCGGTGCCGCGCAACGGCATCGGTTACGGCTTACTGGCCAGCCTTGCGCATGACGAGGATCTTATGGCTGCCGGCGCAACACTCGGCGGCCATACGTCCGAAGTGTTGTTCAATTATCTGGGCCAGGTCGATCCGGATGTGCGGGGCGGCAGTTTCGTCAGCCCACGCAGAGCCAGAACCCATGCGCTGAATATCAACGGCATGATCAGCGCGGGCGCACTGACCTTGCATATCGATTACAGCCGCCGGCAGTTCAGGCGCGAGACGATGGAGGCTGTGGCCGCGCGCCTGGTCGGGGTGTTGCAGGACATGCTGACTTGTGACAGTGGCGGACCGGGGCCGGATTCTGGCTTGGGGCGCGAATCCTCGCAGTTTCCGCTGGCCGCGATCGGGCCGGCCGATCTGAGTGCATTGCAGGCGAAATACCCCGCACTGCAGGATCTGTACCCATGCACAGGAATGCAGCAGGGTTTGCTGCTGCTCGCCGACCGCGCTTCGAAAGACGGGCTTTATCTCACCCAGCTGCGGATGCAACTGGAGGCAGTCGATCCGGCGCGCCTGCGCCAAAGCTGGCAGGAATTGGTGAAGCGGAACCCCGTACTGCGGACCGCTTTTGTCGACATTGGGCAGGATGAACTGCTGCAAATGGTGATGGCCGAAGTCGACTTGCCGTGGCGCGAGCTAGACCTCCGCACAGCGGTTTCGACAGATTCCCCGAACCGTGCCGGCGATCTGCAGCAAGTGCTGGAACAGCTGCTTGCCGACGAGCGCAGCAAATCGTTTGATCTCGGTGCCGCGCCGTTGATGCGCTTGTTGCTGGTGCGTACCGGCGAGCGCCAGCATTGCCTGGCCTGGACTCACCACCATGCTCTCATCGATGGTTGGTCGATGGGGTTGTTGGTAAAGCAATTGTTTCAGATTTACTCCGCACCGCAAGCTCAGGCGCTGCCGGCGCCTGAGTACAAGAACTACATCGCCTGGCTGCAATCTCAAGACAGGAAAACTGCACTGCGCTACTGGAGTGCTTATTTCGACGGCTTAGCGCTTGCCGCCAGCGCCAGCTTGCCGTTGGAGACGGAAGCCGAGGGCCGTGTTGACGCTGGGCAGGCGGGCAGCCAAGAACAGAAAGCCCATTCGATCGAACTTTCTGCCGACGCTACGACGCAGTTGCGGCAACTGGCGCAGGCCGAGGGAGTCAGCCTCGGCACGCTGATCCTGGCCGCGTGGGGATTGTTGCAGAGCAAGTACAGCGGCGAACCGGAAGTGCTGTTCGGCTATACCACCAGCGGTCGTCCTGCTGCCCTGGACGGCATCGAGACCATGGTCGGGCTGTTCATCAATTCCTTGCCCATCCGTTTAAAGATCGTCGCCGATCAGAGCCTTTCTTCCTGGCTGCAAGAGATCCAGCGGATACAGCTCGATCACGAGGATCACGGCTTCCTGCCGCTGGCGGATATCCAACGCTGCAGCGGCTCGCGCCTCGGCCAGTCGCTGTTCAATGCGCTGGTGGTGGTAGAAAATTTCCCGCTTGACCGCGCGTTGCTATCTGCCGATGCGGCCGATGGCCTGCGCATGGTTGACGTCCAGGGCGTCGAACGCAGCGATCTCGGCTTGAGCCTAATCGTGTATCCCGGTGAACGATTGACGCTCAAACTGGCATATCAATCAACGCAATTCGATGCTGCCCCGACGCTGCAGCTATTGCAGCGCCTGAACGAGTTGCTGGCGAGCTTCGCCAAAGGCGGCGCGCAGCCGCTCTCGCAGTTGTCCGTGCTGAGCGAGGCCGAACGTCAGCGCGCGGTACGGGACTGGAACGCCACCGATGCCGCCTATCCCCTCGATCGCTGCGTGCACCAACTATTCCAGATACAGGCCGACACCCGCGCGAACGAGATCGCGGTCGTCGCGGGAACTGAGCGCTGGTCTTATCGGCAACTGGCCGAACGGGCGCAGGCGATAGCGTCATGGCTGACCCAGAGTGGGGTCGAGCCGGGCGAGCGGGTCGCCCTCAGCCTGGGCAAGGAACCGTACCTGATCGCCGCCATGCTCGGCATCATGCGTGCCGGCGCCGCCTATGTGCCGATGGCGCTGGATTGTCCGCCGGAGCGCGGCAGCTTCATGGCGGAAGATGCGGGCATCAAACGGCTTGTGACGCGGCGCGGTCATCAGGAACAGGCAGACGGCTGGGGCGTAGCGCCTCTGTTTTTGGAAGATTGTCTGCAAGACGGGCATCCCGGCATCTCTGCGCAGCAAGATGGTTCGGCGCTGCCGGCGCCAGCCTCTTACTCGACCGCTTATGTTATCTACACCTCGGGAACGACCGGCAAGCCCAAGGGGGTATTGGTCAGTCACCGTAACCTGGTCAATTTCTGCTGCTGGTTCGGCCAAACCGGGCTGTCCCGGGCCGGCGAAGGATTTTCGCAGTTTGCGCCACACACCTTTGATGCCTCGGCAGGAGAGATCTTCGGCGCTTTGCTCAACGGTGCAGAGCTGCACCTGCTCAGCGACGAGCTGATCCAGGAGCCGCGCGCTCTGGCCCAGTACTTCACCGGGCAACGGATTCGTTTCGCCGCCTTCCCGCCGCCTTACTTGCAGCAGATGGACCCCGACCTGGTGCCGGAGGGCATGAGCTTGCTCACCGCCGGTTCGGCGCCGACCCCTGAACTGGTGCAGCGCTGGAGCAAGCACTGCCGCTACGTCAACGGTTATGGACCGACCGAGACGACCATCCTGTCCTCGGCCTGGATGGGTGAGGGCGACAATTTCGACGGGAAGCTTTCAATCGGCCGTCCCATCGCCAACACGACGATGTATGTGGTGGACAGCGTGGGCCAGTTGTGTGCCCCCGGCTTGCTTGGCGAGATCTGGATTGGCGGCGAAGGCGTGGCGCAAGGCTATCTCAACCGGCCTGACCTGAGCGCTCAGCAATTCATCGCCGATCCGTGGCGGCCGGGTAGCCGGGTCTACCGTACAGGCGACCTTGGCCGATGGCTGAACGACGGCCGCATCGAGTGCGTTGGCCGGCGTGATCGTCAGGTCAAGCTGCGTGGTTTCCGTATTGAATTGAACGAAATCGAGAATCGGATTCGCGAATATCCGGCAATCCAGGATGTCGCGGTGCTGGTGCGCGGAGACGAGGACGACAAGCGCTTGTTCGCCTGGGTCGTGCAGCGCAATGAAACTACTACAGCAACTGCGGAACCGGCCGAGACCGCCCGGTTTCTGGCGCTGCTGCGTGATTTCCTGCGACGTTCGCTGCCGGAATACATGGTGCCTCAGTACATTGTGCCGTTGGACCAGCTACCGCTCACCGCTAACGGCAAGCTTGATGATAAGGCATTGCCGCAGCCAGACGTCGGCGCCGGCTTTGAAGCGGCTTATGTTGCGCCGCGCACTGCAAACGAAACCGTATTGACCGAGATCTGGGCATCGGTGCTGAAATTGCAACCGGAGCAGATTAGCGCTACCGCCAATTTCTTTGAGCTGGGTGGCCATTCATTGCTGGCGATGCGCGCCGTCACGCGCTTGCGCGAACAGCTTGGGGTGGATCTTGGGGTGGTGGACTTGCTGGCAAATCCGGTGCTTGCCGATCTGGCGGCGCTCGTGGAAAACGCAGGCAGCCATGCGCTGCCGCCCATTGCGCCGGTCGACCGCAACGGCGGCTTGCCCCTGTCGCTGGCGCAGCAACGGCTGTGGCTGCTGTCGCAAATGCCAGGAGTAAGCGAGACTTACCACGTACCCGGTGTGCTGCGTCTGCAGGGCAGGCTGGATCACAAGGCGCTGCGGCGCGCGCTGGACCGGATCGTGGAGCGGCACGAAGTGCTGCGCACCTGCTTCAGGCTGGCCGGCGGCGAGCCGTACCAGCACATCGACGCCGCCGGGCAGGGCTTTGCCCTGATCGAGCACGATCTCAGCCACGCGGCCGATGCCGAGCAACGTCTGCCGGCGCTGATCAAGGAGGAGGCCGGCGCGGGGTTCGACCTGGCTTCCGGTCCGCTGCTTCGTGGCCGCCTGATCGTGCTGGATGCGGAAGAGCATGTGTTGCTGCTCACGCAACACCATATCATCACTGACGCCTGGTCGCTGGCGTTGATGGTGCGTGAGCTAAGCATCATTTATAACGCTTACCTCATGGGTGCTGAAGATCCGCTGCCCGCGTTGACGGTACAGTACGCCGATTACGCAGCCTGGCAACGCCAGTCGCTGGGGGGGAGCTGGCTGCAGGCGCAGAGCGGCTACTGGCATGCCAACCTGGCTGGCGCACCGGCGCTGCTGGAGCTGCCGACCGACTGGCCGCGTCCGGCGCAGCAAAAATACGACGGCGACGTGGTGGCTTTCACTTTGGATGCGGAACTGACGACGGCCTTAAAAGAGCTGAGCCGCCGTCACGACACCACCTTGTTCGTGACGCTGTTGACGGGTTGGGCCATCGTGCTCAGCCGCTTGTCCGGGCAGCAAGACGTGGTGATCGGCAGTCCGGTGGCAAATCGCATGCAGGCGGCGCTGGAGCCGATGATCGGCTTCTTCGTCAACACTCTAGCGCTACGCATCGACCTGTCGGGAGAACCGGCGGTGGGTGAATTACTACAACGCGTGAGGCAGCAAACGCTGGCTGCGCAACGGCATCAGCAGATGCCGTTCGAGCAGGTGGTGGAGGTGGTGCAGCCGCCGCGCAGCCTGGCGCATGCGCCGATATTCCAGGTTATGTTCAACTGGCTGAGCGAGAATGTCGCCGACGCGATCAACCTGGACGGCTTGCAGATATTACCGCAGAGCGCGCCACGAGTATTGTCCAAGTTCGACCTCACGCTCGACCTGGCCGAAGCCGGCGACTGCATTAGCGGCGTCCTGGAATACGCGACCGCGCTGTTTGAACGGCAGACGATCGAGCGCTGGAGCGGCTACCTGGAGCGTGCATTGCGGGCAATGGTGGAGCAGGAACAGCAGTGCGTACGGCAAGTGGATCTGATTGGCGCGGAAGAAAAGCGCCGCCTGCTCAGTTTCAACGATACCTGCCGGCCGGATTTGATCGACCGCACCTGGCCGGAGCTGTTCGCAGCCCAGGCCTTGCGCACGCCTGAGCGCATCGCTGTGCAATGTGAAACGGCGCAACTGAGCTACGGCGAGCTGCATCAGCGCACGTCGCGGCTGGCGACGGCTTTGCGGCGGCAGGGCGTGGCGCCCGGGCAGACTGTGGCCTTGTTAGATCACCGCGGCACCGACCTGTTGGTGATGATTATCGCCGTGCTCAAGGCAGGCGCCGCCTATTTGCCCATCGACCCGACCCATCCGACGCTGCGTTGGCTGGATATCCTGCATGAAGCACAGCCTTGCCTGCTGGTGGTCGGCGACACGCTGGCCGAGCCGCGAAGCTGGCTTGAGGAGCATTGGCAGGCCGATAAGTTGCGTTCGACGGCCGGCCTGCTGGCTGTCGCAAGCACTGCGGAGGAGCTGTTACCTCCAAGTCTGGACGACCTGGCCTACCTGCTGTTTACCTCGGGCTCGACCGGCAAGCCTAAGGGCGTGATGATCGAACATCGCGGCATGGTCAATAACATGCGTTCCAAGGTTGCGCCGTTGGCGATGTCGGCAGACGACGTGATCGCCCAGACTGCGCCGCAATGCTTCGATATCTCGGTATGGCAATTCCTCACGGGTTTGTTGCTGGGGGCGAAGGTGTATATCGTCGCCAACGACGTCACACGCGATCCGCAAGCGCTGCTGGAATGTCTCGACCGCCAAGGGGTGACGATCTGGGAACCGGTACCGTCGCTGATCCAGGCTGCATTGCCGTACCGCAGGCCGCTGCCGCATCTGCGCTGGGTCATCTCGGTCGGCGAGGCGCTGCCGCGTGAGTTGGTCGAGCGCTGGTTCGAGCAATATCCGGATTTGCCGCTGATGAATCACTACGGCCCGGCCGAATGCTCGGACGATGTCACCTTCCATCCAATCCACGCTCCAGTTGAGCGCGTGCTGATCGGTGCAGCCATGCCCAATGCGCAAATGCACCTGGTGGACGACCAGCTACGGCTGCTGCCGCTGGGCGTGGTCGGCGAAATCGCTGTATCCGGCGCTGTGGTCGGCCGCGGCTATCTCAACCGCAATGAGGAAACACAGGCCAAATTCCGCCGCAATCCGTATGCGCGCCATGCGACTGAAGAGCGTCTTTACCTGACCGGCGACCTCGGCCGGCGCTTTGCCGACGGCACGGTGGAATACATTGGCCGCAAAGACTTCCAGGTCAAGATCCGTGGCTTCCGCATCGAACTGGGCGAGATCGAAAGCGGCCTCGCCAGACATCCGTCGGTACGTGAAGCAGTAGTGGTGGCATCCGAAACGGCTCGCGGCGACAAGCAACTGGTGGCTTATGTCACGCTAAAAACCGCGGTGAGCGCAGAGCAGATCAAGGCGCATCTGCGCGCATCGCTGCCGGATTACATGATCCCGGCCGCCGTCGTGCTGCTGGATGCTTTGCCCTTGAACGGCAATGGCAAGGTCGATCGCAAGGCGCTGCTGGCGCTTGAGATCAAAGCTGAGGCTGATACCTACCATGCGCCGCGTGGAAGTCTTGAAATGACCTTGGCCCAGATCTGGCAGGAATTGCTGCAGATCGAGCGCGTCAGCCGGGACGACGGCTTCTTCGATTTAGGCGGCCACTCGCTGCTGGCCGCACGTATGGTCGGGCGGTTGCGGCAAGAGCTGAAGATCGAGGTGAACATTGCCGATCTGTTCGCATTCCCTGTGTTCGCGGACTTTGCGCGCGTGCTTGTCAACGCAGTCGACAGCGATAATCCGGCCATCGTGCCGACAGACCGTAACGGCCCGCTGCCATTGTCGTTCGCCCAACAGCGGCTATGGTTCTTGTCGCAAATGCAAGGCAGCAGCGAGACCTATCACTTGCCCGGCATGCTGGATCTGCAGGGAAAACTCGACCGTGCCGCTTTATATCGCGCGCTGGACCGTATCGTTGCCCGCCATGAAGTGTTGCGGACTCGCTTTGCGCTGATCGGCGGCGAGCCGCATCAGAGCATCGCTGCCGCTGATCATGGCTTCAGGCTGACGGAACATGATCTCAGCGCCCCGGCCGACGCCTGGCGCCTGCAGCCGCTGATCGAGGAGGAGATGCATACGCCTTTCGATCTGGCCGGCTGTCCGCCGGTGCGTGGCCGCCTGCTTGTACTGGGGGCAGACCGGCATATTTTGCTGGTGACCCTGCACCATATCGTGACCGACGCCTGGTCGCAAGGATTGCTGATTCATGAACTGGGCGTGCTCTACAACGCCTACCGGAGCGGCGCAGCCGACCCGTTGCCGCCCTTGGCGGTGCAGTATGCCGACTACGCTGTCTGGCAGCGCCAATGCCTGGCGGGCGTATGGCTGCAGGAGCAGGTCGATTACTGGCGCGACACCCTGAACGGCGCACCCACGCTGCTGGAGCTGCCGACCGACCGCCCACGTCCAGCTCAGCAGGTATACGACGGCGGCTATGTTCCGGTAGTCCTGGATGCGGAGTTTACAGCGGCATTGAAGAGCTTCAGCCGCGACCGCGGCGCGACCCTGTTCATGACGCTGCTGACGGGCTGGGCCATCGTGCTCAGCCGCTTGTCGGGACAGCAGGACCTGGTGATCGGCAGCCCGGTGGCCAATCGCACCCAGGTGGAGGTGGAGTCGCTGATCGGTTTCTTCGTCAATATGCTGGCATTGCGGATCGACCTGTCGGGTGATCTGACGGTGGCCGATCTGCTGGAGCGCGTGAAACAGCAGACACTGGGCGCGCAGCGGCATCAGCAGATACCGTTCGAGCACGTGGTGGAAGCGGTGCAGCCGCCGCGTGGCCTGGCGCATACGCCGGTGTTCCAGGTCATGTTCAACTGGCTCAGCGGGGATGTGGCCGGTGCGGCCGGGGCAGTCGAGCTGGACGGTTTGCGCATCGCGCCTCAGCCCATAGCTTATCGGCCGTCCAAGTTTGACCTGTCGCTGGACCTGGCCGAAATCGATGGCTGCATTACGGGCGGCCTGGAATATGCCACGGCGCTGTTCGACCATGGTACGGTCGAGCGTTGGCTGGGCTATTTCAAGCACGCGCTGCGCGCCATGGCAGATGAGCAAGGGCAGCAGGTGCGGCAGCTGGATGTGCTCGGTGCGCAAGAGGCGCGCTGGCTATCGGCTTGCAACGATACTTACAGGCCGGAGCTGATCGAACGCAGCTGGCCGGAGCTGTTCTCAGCCCAGGCCTTGCGCACACCGGACCGCATCGCCGTGCAATGCGAAGCCAGGCAACTTACCTACCGCGAGCTGCATGAACTTACCTCACGGCTGGCGGCAACGCTGCGGGAGCGAGGTATCGGCGGCGGCCAGGCGGTGGCGTTGCTTGATCAGCGCGGCACTGACTTGCTGGTGATGATCATCGCTGTGCTGAAGGCTGGCGGCGCTTATCTGCCGCTCGATCCTAGCCATCCGACGCAGCGATGGCTCGAAATTATCCAGGAGGCCCAGCCCGGCCTGGTGGTGGTCGGCGATCAGCTGGCTGTGCAGCGCGCCTGGCTCGACGGCCATTGGCTGGCGGACAAGGTGGTTTCGACAGTGGAACTGGTTGCCGCCGCAACAACAGCAACCCCGGCGCTGGACTTGGCGCCGCCTGCTCCCGGCGACCTGGCCTATCTGCTGTTCACCTCTGGCTCTACCGGCAAGCCCAAAGGCGTGATGATCGAACATAGCGGGATGATCAATAACATCCGTGCGAAACACGAACTGTTGTCGATGTCATCGGATGATGTGATCGCGCAGACAGCGCCGCAGTGCTTCGACATCTCTGTATGGCAGTTCCTTACCGGCTTGCTGCTGGGGGCCAAGGTCTACGTGGTCGCCAGCGACGTCGCCCGCGATCCCGAAGCGCTGCTGGCTTGCCTCCATCGGCAGGCCGTGACGATCTGGGAGCCGGTGCCCTCGCTGATCCAGGCGGTGCTGCAGCACGTCCGTTCTTTGCCGCATCTGCGCTGGGTCATTTCGGTGGGCGAAGCGTTGCCGCGGGAGCTGGTTGCACGCTGGTTCGAGCGCTATCCGGACTTGCCGCTGATGAATCACTACGGTCCGGCGGAGTGCTCGGATGGCGTCACTTTTCATCCGATCTATGCGCCTGTCGAGCGCGTAATGATCGGAACGCCTATCGCCAATGCGCAAATGCATCTGGTCGACGACTTGCTGCAACGGGTGCCGCTGGGCGCAGTGGGCGAGATTGCGGTGGCCGGCCCGGCGGTCGGGCGGGGTTACATCAACCGTCCCGAGGAAACACAGAGCAAGTTCCGGCCCAACCCGTATGCACGGCACGCCGCCGAACAGCGTCTTTACCTGACCGGCGACCTGGGCCGCCGCTGGCCCGACGGCCAGGTGGAATATATCGGCCGTAAAGACTTCCAGGTAAAGATCCGCGGTTTCCGCATTGAACTGGGCGAGATCGAGAGCAGCCTGCTCAATCACCCTGGCGTACGTGAGGCGGTGGTGGTAGCGTGCGAACTCGGAACCGGCAATACGCAACTGGCAGCGTATGTCACGCTGAAAGGTGTTGTGGCGGTGGATGAGTTGAAAGTGCACTTGCGCATGACGCTGCCGGACTACATGATCCCGGCGGCGATCATGGCGCTCGATGTATTTCCCTTGAACGGCAATGGCAAGGTGGATCGGAAAGCTTTGCCGGCACTCGCCGCCAGCGCATTTCAGCAAGCAATTTACGAAGCGCCGGAAGGCGCCGCCGAGCGGCTGATTGCTGCGGTCTGGCAAGAATTGCTGAATGTTCCGCAAGTCGGCCGCGGCGATAATTTCTTCGATCTCGGCGGCAGTTCGATCCTGCTGGTGCGCATGCTTGGCCGCTTGCGTGAGCAAGGCTTGTCGCTGAGCGTCACCGATGTGTATCAACAGCGTACGCTCAGGACGCTGGGCGCGGCGTCCTCGCTGAACGACCTCGGCCTGGACGATTGGCTGCAAAGCCGTGGCTGGCGATGCAAGAACATGGCGCTGGATGCCGTTGGAGGAAAGGTGGCCGTACTGCTGGTCGAGCAAGCCGATTCGTCCAGGGCAGGGGAGCTGAAAGACAAACTGAGCAAGATGGGAAGCGAGGGTCGGCCCGATTTCATCCGGATATGCGAGAACCTCGAAAGCGCCGCTTCGAGGTTTGAATCGCAAGGCATCGGCGCGCTGGGATTGCCTCCTGTCGAGCAGCTGCCTGCTGCTCACGAAACGCAATTCGCCAGCTATCTCGAGGCCATAGCGGCGGCGCCAAGGGAGGATGCGTTCCCGTTCAGCGCACTGCAACGCGGCATGCTGGCATGGGCCGAACGCGGCAGTTCCGGCATGATAGAGATCGCAGGCTGGCACACGGCGCAGGAACTGCAGGATGCTTTCGGACGCCTGGTCCAGGAGCAGGAGTTGCTACGCGCCGTCCCCGATCACGATCGCCGTCAGTGGTCCTTGCTGGCTGCGGAGGCAGTGGCCAGTGCGGCGATCGCCCATATCGATTTGAAATCCGCCGGCGAGGAGCAGTTGAACCGTCATCTGGCCGCCTTCGGCGATATCTTGCATCATGCCAGGAAACGGACGCCGCTGGCTTACACGGCGCTATGGGTATCGGCATCGGACACTCGGCATGTCCTGCTGCTGGCGCTAGATCACCTGATCTGGGACGGCATGTCGCAGAGCAGCGCCCAGCGCCGTCTGACCGAACTGTTGAAGCACAAGCCGAGGTCGATCGAGCGCACGTATCGGGACTATCTAGGCGATGTGCAGCGAAAATGCGACCTGGCGGCACGCGATTTCGCCGACCAGCTGCTTGACTACGCGGAGCTGTCGGCGGTCATGCCGGCAACCCGCGCTGCGCTTGAAGCAAGGCGTAGCCAGCCATTGCAGATCCTTGGTTTCGAAGTAGCGCTGGATGCCGCATGCACAGGAGAGCAACTGGCCTTCGATATGTTCAAGCACTGGATCACGCAGGCTACCGGCCTGGCGCGGGTCGGCACGGTGCTGATCCACCATGGGCGGGAGCTGGGCGAGCACAACTACTTCGATCAGCTTGGCTTGTTTCTTGACAAGATCCCGTTCGTCGTCGCGGCGGATACGTCATTGGCGGAGATGTCGGCCAAGGCGGCGTGCCTGCAGAAGCAGGGTCTTCATTACGCCAGTCTGGATGACGCGGCAAGCGTTGAGCGAGCGGCTGTCTTGCCAGGTTTGGCGCAAGAGATATTGTTCAACTTTCAGACCGAAGCGCCGTCACCCCAGGCATCCATGGACACGGCATACCTGCGCAACAAGCTTCAGGATTACTACGGGCTGTTGTTCGAAGCCTATGTAGCGGACGGCAAGCTGTCGGTGCATTGCGTTTTCAGGGGGAGCGAAGCGGAAATTGATAGTTTCCGGCAAGCGTACGCAGCCGTTTGCCAACCGGCTGTAGATGGCGCACAACATGGCGCACAGGTGGCCGGCGATAACACCACAGATATTGGAAACCTATGATCTATTCGCTGGAAATAAATGACGTCCGCAAGCGCTATGGCGATTTCGAGGCCGTCAAAGGCATGAGCTTCCGGGTAAGGAAAGGAGGGTGTTTCGGCATCCTGGGTCCCAACGGCGCCGGCAAAACTTCCTTGCTGGCGATGATCGAGGGCCTCACTTCAATCACCTCCGGCTCCATTTCCGTGCTGGGAATGGATGTCGCCACGCAGATACGCAAGATCCAGCCGCGGATGGGGGTGCAGCTGCAGCAGAATAACTATTTCCGTTTCCTGACCGTGGCGCAGCTGCTGAAGTTCTACCAGGAGTTGCGGGTAGCCGGCAACGGTAAGCGTAACGGCAAGCCGGTAGCCTGGCTGCTGGATCGGCTCGGCCTGAGCGACAAGCTCAACTTCAAGGTAGAACAGCTCTCGGGCGGACAAAAGCAACGGCTGTCGATTGCTGTCGCGCTGCTGGGCGATCCGGATGTCATCTTTCTCGACGAGCCCACCTCTGCGCTCGACCCCCATAGCCGGCTCTATACCTGGGAGTTCATCGAACAGCTGAAGCAGGACCCCGACAAGACAGTGGTCCTCACCACCCATTACATGGAGGAAGCTGAACGCTTGTGCGATGAGATCATGATCATGAACGACGGCAAGCTGATTGCACAAGGCAGCCCGTCGGAACTGGTGCAGTCGATGCAGGCGCACCATTCCATCCAGTTCCGTTTCGCCAAGGGCAGGTTCAAGCTGGAGTTCGTCAAGGACATGGTCGGCGTCATCGATCTGCAGTGGGACGATAAAACCGATTGCTTGCGGGTGCAAACCAGGGAGGTAGCAGACACCCTGCGGGAAATTCTCGCAGTAAGTGAAAACCAAAGCATCGACGTCATCAATTTCGATGTCAATCGTCCGAACCTGGAAGACGTGTTCCTATCGCATACTGGCAAGGATTAGCTGTCATGAAAAAGACCTGGGTATTCTTCAAGCTGCGCATGCTGCAGCTCAAATCGGATAAAACCGCATTGTTCTTCTGTTACGTGCTGCCGGTGATCTTGCTGCTGGGAGTCGGCTATCCGCTGCAGATGCGCGACGATGCAAAGATCGCCGTGTGGTACTCCGGCGTTGCTGCGGACCCCGCAAGCGCCGCCGCGATCGCCTATCTCGACCAGCACAAGCTGGTCAAGTTGCTGCCGTATACCGACGCTAAGGTGCCGCCCAGGGCGGCGCTCGCAAGCAACCAGATCAAGCATTACCTGGAATTGCGCGATATCCGTCCAGGCGGTGATCAGCAGCATCCCGGGATCCGGCTGTATGCGAACAGCTTGCTGGAGAATCGCATTGAAAACGCCGCTTTGCAAGGCATCCTTGACGATTACTTTCGCGGCCCGCCAGCGGTTGCTCAACAACAGCAACGCCAAGAGACGATAGCTGCCAGCCGCAACGCCTCGTACCTGATGATCTTGCTGCCAGGCGTCATCGGCATGACACTGCTGATCATCGGCCTCAATGGCTTCGGCGCCGTGCTGATCGAGGAAGAGCATCACGGCTTGTACAAGAACATCAAGACTATCGACGCTTCGCCGCTGCCGTTTCTTGCCGGGCTGTTCATCTCCAGGATGCTGATCGCCTACAGCGTCGTGTTCGCGCTATACATGCTGGGCGTGCTGGTGTTCGGCATTCCCCTCGATGTGAACTATGGCTTGCTGTTGCTGGTCATTACGCTGGGCAGCGTGGCGTTCCTGGGTCTCGGCCTGGCGCTGGCGGCCATCAGTCCCTCGGTGACGGCATTCAACGGTATCGTCAATTTTGTGCAGATGCCTTTCATTATCCTGGGAGGGGTCTTCTTCTCTGTCAGCGCCTTTCCCGAATGGCTGCAGGTGGTCACCCGGCTGATGCCGCTGACGCAGCTGAACTCTGCCATGCAACAGCTGTTGTTCAATGCCGTAGGCTTCGGCGATATGTCGAAAATATTGCCGGAAATGGCTGTCCTGGCGGCATGGTCGGCGCTGGCGCTTTTCCTGGTCAGGCTACGGTTCCGATGGTAGCGTGGCGGATACGTCCATGCATTGCAGCAGGCCTGGCTGCTTGAAAGGTGGCGATGGCAGCGGCTGATCCCGATCCACTACGCATCGACTTGTGGCTGACTCCGCTTGACGATCAGAGGGATAGCCGCCTTCTCGAAGCCTATCGCCAGCTGCTCAGCGCTGAAGAGCAGCGCCGCGCCCAGCGCTTCCTGCGCGAGCGGGACCGGCATCGTTATCTTGTCACGCGCGCGCTGGTGCGTACCGTGCTGGCGCGCTTTAGCGGGAGGGCGCCGGAGTCTCTGAGGTTCAAGGAAAATCGCCATGGCAAACCGTCACTTTGCGCCATCGATTCCTGTCAGCGGGCATTGTCGTTCAATCTGTCTCATTGCGACGACATGATCGTACTGGCGCTGACGCGGGAACGCGAGCTTGGCGTCGATATCGAAAACGTCGCACTGCGACCGGCTCCGCTCCACATCGCCAGGCGCTATTTCGCACAGGAGGAGGTCGTTGATCTGGGAACGCTGTCGGCGGCTGCGCAACGCCAACGGTTTTTCGAGTTATGGACGCTCAAGGAAGCTTACATAAAGGCGCGTGGCATGGGGCTAGCCATACCTCTGGACCAGTTCGGCTTTCGTTTCGACGCTAGCGACCGCCTTGCCATGTGGATGCATCCGGATCTCGGCGACTGCCCGTCCCGTTGGCATCACTGGCAGATCCGGATTGCCTCGGACTACCTTGTTGCCATCTGCGCAGAACATCGGGCAGCGACTCCTTTTCCCAGCATCAGCGCGACCAGGACCATTCCGCTGGTCAGCGAAGAACACATCGGCCACGTGCAGTTGCGGACTTTGAATCTTGATCCAGCCTTGGAGAGCCTCCCTCGGACTGGAGCAAAGAAGCAGGGGAGGTGATACTCGAAGCCTGCGTATCGTTACTTCGCATAGTTCCTATGCAAAAGCAGCGCTTTTTTCTTTGGCAGCGTTACTTTTAAGTGCTTGATTTTCGGACTTTTTCTTGCCAACTTCCGTGTCGCTTTATGAGCATCGTAAAGTATTGCAGAAGATGCGTTTTTGCAAATTACGGAAACCGCATGAAGTATGTTTCGCGCCGGGCGAAGTAATAATTGGGCTTGAGTGCTGTACTGGTGCGCCCTGATGGCTTTGTTGCATGGGCTTCTGGCAGCGAACCTGATGAACATGTAATCCGGCCAGCGGTTGTTCTTTGGTTTGCTCGATAGCTGGAACTCCAATAGTATCTAATTCTCCTGGGCAATGGGCCGGGTTCCTCGAAACGAAATGATTCATTTATATCAATTAGAAATTTTTGAATTGAATAGTAATGTTTGACGGGCAAGCGGCTAAATCGTTACCAGAGTGGGGGCAGACCCGCTGCGAACTGGTTTAATTCTTTGTAAGTAGAAGTGTTGCTTGCGGTCACGATCCGCTTTTGCCTGAATATTGCTTGACAAATCGACCCTGGTTGCACTTTATTCGCTTTCAGCCATCGACTTACGCTCGCTGCTCGTGTATCCTTCGCAGTCTTTTCTCAAGGGTTTGCGCTTGTCAGATGTCATGACAACAGGCTCTTGCTCAGCAAGTATTCCCAAAGCAACATTACAACGGTCGCCGAAGGCCGCCAACGTCAACATGTGAGGACGCATGAAGGATTATTACGCCGTTCTCGGCATAGACAGTGACGCGTCGACCAGCGCACTAAAGAACGCCTATCGCAAGAAAGCGTCAGAGTTTCACCCCGATAGAAATACCTCGCCTTCGGCGCCTGCGCAGTTCCGCGAAGTGCAGGAAGCTTACGACTTGCTGTCGGATGCGGTGAAACGACAAGATTACGATGAAAACCGGCGCCGGAGCCTGCTGGAAAATCCGCTGGAAACGGCCGAACAAATCTGGACCACTTATATGAACAAGGTTTTGCAATGATGCTTTCCCAGTTTTTTGAAGACTTGACCAAGGCCTACCAGGCCGAAATTGAAGACCTGCAAAGTGATTCCGAGGGTAACGATATCCTGACTTCGCGCCTGAAAAGCAAGCGCTCCCAGTTTGCCTTGATGATGCCGATGATCGACACCGATCCGGAAATGGTCGCGGTCGCCTTTCACGGCGGTATCGATTTCACCAATCCGCAGACGTTGATGATGCTGCTAGGCGATGAGCCGGAAGAATTTCCATCATGGGCAGATGTCGCCGATGCCGTGCAGTTCGAGTCGTGGGCGCAAAAGCTGGCGGACATCGCCTTGCAAGAGGCCGGTGGCGAGCGTTTTCTGATCACGGCGGTCTGCCTTGAATACCTGCATGAAAAAAGCAACGGCAACTACAACGGTGCTTACGGAAGCTCTGCTGCGGACGATCAGTCGGACGACGCGGTTGAAGGCGTGGAGCGCGACGACGATGACAATGACAGCGGCGATCTGGAAACAGAAGGCGCTGATTGGCTCGCCGAACAGGGTTTCGAGCGTCTCGGCTAATCCTTCCTCTCCGCCGCAGGATATTTTTAGATTTTTTTTGACACAGTGATTCCATGACAAACGCGCTCGTAGTGAAAGCAGCAAACCTGATCCGCAATGGTGACATCGCCGGTGCTGAATATGCACTGGTCAGCCTTGCTGAAACCGAGGGCGATTACGCTCTGGTCGCAGCGCTGGATACGTTGCCGCCCAAGGATTTGCTGGCCGTCATCCGCGAATACGACACCTCGAAAGAATCTGTCGTCAACTTGCTGGTAACGCCGGAGCAATTTGCCCGTGCAGTCGTCATGGAACGTTTGTATGGTGACCATACGCATGTCCGTCTGCGCGGCATGATCAACGCGGTGCTGTTCCGTGACGACACGCAAACCGGTGATTTCATCGAGGCCATTGGCGATGTCGACGGCGGCTGCGAAGCGTTGATCGATTACCTGTCGGACCGGGACGAAGAAGTCGTGCATTTCGTGACTTACGACACGTTCAACGTCAACCGCACGGAAGAGCGCGATGTGGTCGAAAAATCCGAAATCAGCGACCGCGACTGGAAAGAGCTGGCCTGGCTGCTCAAGCACGAGCACGAAGACATGTTCGAACAGATCTGGCCAGCGCTGAAAAAGCAGGTCAAGGAGCGCCAGCGGCGCGAAGCCGAACTGGAACTGCTGGAGCAGAAAAAACTGGAGCCGAAGGCGCGCACGGCGAGTGCGACAGGCGACACGCCGGCAACAGCGCTGGACGATGGCGAGGAATCCGCCCTGTAAGGCAGCCTCGCATGGTCGTTGCCGTGCCTTCACCACTGTTTTAACTCTTCTTCATACCCGTACCTCATGTCCGACAAGAACCGGCATATAGAAATAGTCGACAAGCGTCCTTTTTTCGAAAAGGCGCTCAGCTTTGGCGTGCAGAACCACATCATCGACCAGGAAAAGCGCCGTGCGATCATCGCCGACGGCGCAAAGGGTACGGTACAGGTCGCAGCGCATTTCGGCACCAGCCACCTGCATACCGATCTTGAAAATGCACGTCAGCGTATCGTCAACCTGGTCAGCCTTTACCTTGAGCATACGCATAGCGGCGATCTGCGCAAGGCGGCCGAGTCCCTGCGCGACAATACCTTCCTTTCCCATTCGCGCGGCGGCAACGAAATGCTGAAAACGCTGCATGCGATGCCGGAGTCCGCCATCTTCGGCGACAGCAAGGCGCAGCCGGTCAAGGAATTCCAGGATGAGCGCACGCTGGCAAAACCGTTTTCCCTGAACGCCTACCGGAAAGAACGCCAGGCACGCGAAGAAGCCGCGACCACCATCGCCGCAGCGCTGTGGTTTGCCAGGAACATGCACCTGCCGCAATCGTCGCTTGATTTTGTCGGTGCAGAAACCATTATTCGTACAGCTTTACTGGTTCGCCTTGGTCTGGGGGATGAATTTCCCAACCGGACCGAATTCGCCAAACTGATCAATGCGATCCGCACAAAAAATGCGGCCGGCGGGAAGCTGAAATTCCCAAAGAAAATACTGGACGACTTGCCGCCAGAGTACCGGGAGGTTGCAGAGAAGATCCGGCGTGAAATCGAAAAGCATGACGCGCCGCTGATGGCCGACGCCTCCATGGCGCTCGATGTGCTGCTGAACCTGGTCGAAGCGCGCTATTTTGTGCTGGAAAGCGACATGGAAGATATCGGCGACTTCGATGCACTGGTGTCGAAGGAGTGGCATAAAGTCACCAAGGGCAAGGAAGATCCATATTCCCGGCTGACCGTTTTCATGTGCATCGCCGCGGGCGCCAAACCCAAGACTACTGTATCGGAGAGCGAGGCGAGGGCGCTTATCCGCCAGGTCCGCCAGCATGGCTTCGATAACGATGCGGTCTCTGCCTTTATCAAGGACGCTGCGCCGTTTGAGATCAAGGACAATTTGTTGTCCCTGTGGAGCGAGGAGTTCCTGCCGGATGCGGAAGAATACCTGGTCGATGACAGCGACCCTAAATACACCCGCGCCATGAAGTTCTTGAAAGAAAATTGCAACATCAAGACAAAAGACGCCGGCAAGGAAAAGAAATAGAACGCAAGCCGGCTTGGCTACGGTAAGTCAGGAAAATCTATATTTTCTCTAAAAATTGCATTTAAGTTAACGTATTTTCGATTGTCTCTTGCTAACTTCTGCACAACCGTCGATGTTGCATCGCACGATAAGGCCGCCAGCCGTTATAATTTCAGGTTGCAAGGTAGTAGCAAATTTTTTAATTATTGACGAGAGCACACCATGAGTCTGAATCAAGTATCGGCCGGGCGCGATTTGCCAAACGATTTCAACGTCATCATCGAAATCCCGATGAATGCCGATCCGATCAAATACGAAGTAGACAAGGAATCCGGCGCGATTTTTGTTGACCGCTTCATGGGTACTGCCATGCATTACCCATGCAACTACGGCTACATCCCGCAAACCTTGTCGGAAGACGGCGATCCGGTCGACGTGCTTGTGATCACACCGTTCCCGCTGTTCCCTGGCGTGGTAGTGCGCTGCCGCCCGGTTGGCGTGCTGAAGATGTCGGACGAAGCCGGCCAGGACGCCAAGTTGCTGGCAGTGCCTGTCGACAAGGTTCTGAGCATCTACACTCACTGGCAAAAGCCGGAAGACATGAATGAACTGCGCCTGAAGCAGATTCAGCATTTCTTCGAGCACTACAAAGATCTGGAAAAGGGCAAATGGGTCAAGATCGACGGTTGGTTTGGTCCAGACGAAGCGCGCAAGGAAATCCTGGCGGGCGTAGAAGCATATAAGAAGTCGATTGAGGCGTAATTCGCTGGAACTCCGATAAACCCCGATCCGCCATAGCGGCGTGGGTGATCGATAAAAGCGCACTTCGGTGCGCTTTTTTTATGATCTGACCGTTTTCATCAACAGCAACAGGCGCGCGCCGAACAGGTTCAAGGCGAGCCCGGCCAGCACCAGCAAACCGGCCACGATTTTCCACCATTGCAGCGATTCATCGAGCAAAATAGCCGCGCTCAGCATGCCGACCAATGGGACCAGCAGCGAGAACGGCGCGACAGTAGCGGCTGGATACTTGCGCATCAAGATGGTCCAGATGCCGTAGCCAATGATAGTGTTGGGATAGGATTGATACAGTACTGCGGCGACCGAGATCCAGCCAAAGTGGCTGAAGGCGCTGTGCCATGCCGCCGGACCTTCCAGCACGGCCGAGGCCAGCAGCAACGGCGGTGCCGCCATCAGCGAGCCCCACGCCATCAAAGCCAGCGGATTGATCTTGCCGATTTTCTTGGTGACGATATTGGCGCTGGCCCAGCTCATGCCCGCGCCGATCACCATCAGGAATCCAACCACGGTCGATTTCGCTTCCAGATGAGTGGCGACCAGCACCATGCCGGCCAGCGCTACCAACGCGCCCAATAATTGGGTTGCCAGTGGCCGCTCACCGAGCAGCAATACCGCCAGGCCAATGGTGAAAAATGCCTGCAACTGGATCACCAGTGAAGCCAGGCCGGCGCCTATGCCAAGTTGCATGCCGGAGAACAGCAGAGAAAACTGGAAGGCGAACTGAAACAGGGCAAAGCCGATCAATAGCCGCCAGGGAGTCGCCGGGCGCTTGATGAAAAACACCAAGGGCAATGCTGCAAAGACAAAGCGCAACGCCGAAAACAACAGCGGCGGCAGACCAGCCAGGCCGATCTTGATGACGACAAAGTTCATCCCCCAGATCAGGACGGTTAGCAAGGCTAGCAAGATGTCGGTCGGTTGCATGGCTGCTCTTATAAAGTGGCGTAGGTTGTCTAGGGTCCAGCCGAGCGGAACGGATTGCGATCGTTCAGTTCATCCATATAGCTCTCGATGCCGTCAGATTCCCGCTCAAGGAAATTCGCTACGGCGTCGGCAAAGCCCGGATGCGCCAGCCAATGCGCCGACCAGGTTTTCTGCGGCAAGAAGCCGCGCGCCATCTTGTGCTCGCCCTGGGCACCGCCTTCGAAGCAGGCGATTTTTTGCTCTATGCAGAATTCCAGCGGCTGGTAATAGGACGTTTCAAAGTGCAGGCAAGGTACAAACTCCAAGGCGCCCCAATAGCGGCCGTACAAGGTTTTGTCGGTGTGAATCAACAGCGACGATGCAATCGGCCTGCCGTCGCGCTCGGCCACGATCAGCAGGATGTTTTGCGGCATGCTGACACCTATCCGCAGGAAGAAATCCAGGTTCAGATAGGGCGTGGAACGATGCTCGGCGTAGGTTTGCGCATAGCACCGATTGAAAAAAGCCCAGTCCGCCTCGCTGGCATCGACGCCGCGTATGCGGCGCAGGCTGACGCCAGCCTCAGCCACCTTGCGCCGCTCGGCGATGATGTTCTTGCGTTTCTTGCGTTCCAGCGTATCGAGAAACTGATTGAAGTCGCGATAACCCGGATTGAGCCAGTGAAACTGCACTCCGCTGCGCAGCATGAATCCGGCCTGCTGCAAGGCGCTGGCTTGTTGTTCCGGCGGATACAGGATATGGGTGGAGGAAGTCTGGGTATCGCGCCGCAGCGATTGCAGCACCTTGATCAGCGCCGCCTGCGCTGTGTCGTCGCGCGCCAGCAAGCGGCCGCCGGTAACCGGTGTGAACGGGATTGCCGACAGCAGCTTGGGATAGTACTCCAGGCCGTTGCGCTGATAGGCGTCGGCCCAGGCCCAGTCGAATACATATTCGCCGTAGGAATGATATTTGACATACAAGGGCAGGGCGGCGGCCAGTTGTTCCGCTTCATCCCACAAGGTGATGTACTGCGGCTGCCAGCCCGATTTTTCCGAGGCGCTGCCGCTCTCATGCAAGGCGTGCAGGAAGGCAAAGGACAGGAATGGATTGGCGTCGGCCTGCAGGCCCAGCAGTTCGTCCCAAGCAGCCTGGCCGACTTCGCTCAGGGAGGCAACGATGCGGGTAGTGAACATGCCTGCCGTCATCTTTGCTGTCTTCTCTGTAGTTTTATTAGTCAAGGAGTCAAGAACCAGGCAAGCAGTGAATGTAGAGGGCGAAAACGTGAAGTTTAGCACCGACGCCACAGGTCTGCCGCGTCAACCGGCCCTGGCATGCGATAATTGAAAGTATCAAGCAGAGCGCAGGAAGAATGATGACAATGAATAAATTTCTCAACCTTTACGCCCATGATTTCGCGCGCGTCGCCGTCGCCATCCCGAATTGCCGGGTGGCCGACCCGGCCTTCAACGCCGCCGAAACCATCAAGCTGGCCAAGCAAGTCGAGCAGCAAGGCGCTGTGCTGGTGGCTTTCCCGGAGTTGGGTTTGTCGGCCTATACCTGCGACGATCTGTTTCATCAACGCGCTTTGCTGGACGCTTGCGTCGCAGCGCTGGGCGAAGTGGTGGCGGCCTCGGCCGAACTGTCGGTGGCGATGATCGTCGGCCTGCCTTTGCGCGTCGAGCATCAGCTATTCAATTGCGCGGCGGTGATTGCCGGTGGCCGTATTCAGGGCATTGTGCCAAAGAGCTATCCGCCTAACTACGGCGAGTTCTACGAATTGCGCCAATTCAGCCCGGCGGAAAACACCGCTGTGCGTGAAATCCAATTGCTGGGCGCCAGCGTGCCGTTCGGCCCCGCGCAGCTGTTTGAAGTGAGCAACCTGCCGCTACTGCGCTTCCATGTCGAGATTTGCGAAGACGTCTGGGTGCCGATTCCACCTTCCTCGTTTGCCGCATTGGCCGGCGCCAGCGTACTGGTGAACCTCTCAGCTTCCAACGCGCTAGTGGGAAAATCAGGCTACCGTCATCAGCTGGTTGCGCAGCAATCCGCGCGCTGCCTGTCGGCGTATTTGTACACATCGGCAGGCAAGGGTGAGTCATCAACCGACCTGGCCTGGGACGGCCAGGCGCTGATCTATGAAAACGGCGAGTTGCTGGCTGAGTCAGAGCGCTTCCTGGATAGCTCTCACATCATTTTTGCCGACGTTGACCTGGAACGCTTGTCGCGCGAGCGCATGCACCAGACCACCTTCGGCCAGTCGGTGCGGCGTCATGCAGGCGAAGTCGCCCAATTCACCGTACAGCGTTTTGAGCTTGACCTGCCGCTAGGCAAGGCATTGCCGCTGGCGCGCAACGTCGAACGTTTCCCTTATGTGCCGGCGGATACCAAACGGCGCGATGAGCGTTGCACCGAGGTCTATAACATCCAGGTGCAGGCACTGGTGCAGCGCCTCTCCGCCAGCAAGATCTCCAAGGTGGTAATCGGTGTCTCGGGTGGCCTGGATTCGACCCACGCCTTGCTGGTGTGCGCCAAGGCCATGGATCGCCTGAAGCTGCCGCGTTCCAATATCCTGGCCTACACCATGCCCGGTTTCGCCACCAGCGAGCGCACCCTGCAACAGGCGCGGCAGTTGATGCAAGTGGTTGGCAGCACAGCGGCGGAAATCGACATCCGCCCCAGCTGCCTGCAAATGCTGAAAGACCTCGGTCATCCTTACGCTGCGGGCCAGGAGCAGTACGACATCACCTTTGAAAACGTCCAGGCTGGCGAACGCACCAATCATCTGTTCCGCCTGGCAAACCACCATCATGCGATCGTCATCGGCACCGGTGACCTGAGCGAGCTGGCGCTGGGCTGGTGCACCTACGGCGTGGGCGATCACATGTCGCACTACAACGTTAACGCCAGCGTGCCGAAGACGCTGATTTCGCATCTGGTGCGCTGGGTGGCCGACACCGGCGCCATCGGCGGCGTCGGTTCCGATGTCTTGTTGAACGTACTGGATACGGAAATCAGCCCCGAACTGGTGCCAGGCAAAGCCAACGGCAAGCCGGAGCAGATCACGGAAAACGTCATCGGCCCTTACGAATTGCAAGACTTCAATCTCTATTACATACTGCGCTATGGCTTCGCGCCGTCCAAAGTCGCTTTCCTGTCTTATTCGGCCTGGCACGACAAGAACAAGGGGCGCTGGCCCCATGATGACGCGGCGATCGCCAGGAACCAGTACGACCTGGCGGCGATCAAGCGTAACCTGGGGATTTTCCTCGACCGCTTTTTCCGTACCAGCCAGTTCAAGCGATCCTGTGTGCCCAACGCGCCCAAGGTCGGCAGTGGCGGCTCGCTGTCGCCGCGCGGCGACTGGCGTGCGCCCAGCGACTCGGAAGCGACTGTGTGGCTGGACGATCTGGCGAAGATTCCCGATTGACAGTGCGCAGGCCGGAAGAGTGTTGCATCAATCCGCTTTAAATAGACTTATTGATTCTCGCATATAGACAAACAGCGGTTTTCCTATACTCTATAAGATTGCGCGCGCATCCGGCTGTGTCGTCGCCCTGGATGCAAGCATGCTGTAAAGATTTATATTTAATGCCTAAAGGAGTTGCCATGAAGCAAATTACTGCCGTTATCAAACCCTTCAAGCTGGATGAGGTGCGTGAAGCCCTCGCCGAAGTCGGCGTCACCGGCCTCACAGTGACTGAAGTAAAAGGCTTTGGCCGTCAGAAAGGCCACACCGAACTGTATCGCGGCGCCGAATATGTGGTCGATTTCCTGCCGAAAGTGAAAGTCGAACTGGTCATCGACGATGCCCTGACCGAGCGCGCCGTGGATGCCATCATCAAGGCAGCCCGCACCGGCAAGATCGGCGACGGCAAGATTTTCGTGCGCAATATCGAACAAGTCATTCGTATCCGCACCGGCGAAACCGGTCCTGATGCAGTTTGATGCGGGTTAATGTGGGTTGATATAATCCATGCAGTACCCTGAACTTTTGTACTTCCTTCCCTTCAAGTTCTGATATTTGGCCGCGGTCGTTCGATGTTCCGGATGGCTGGCCGCGGCTCCAAACTCACTTAGTTCATTCCCCTCTTTAGCATTTTCCCTTCGTTCCGCATTTTCCGCATACTCTCAGGCGTTTTTGTTATTGGACGCCGCGTGCACCTCCACGTTATCGTTTCCTCTTAGCAGCCGACTGCAGCCACAAGTTGCCGTCAACCGCGTCACAAAAGAGGTGATTCATGTCGTCTATCGCGACAATAGCAACAGATGTAAGCCCGGCAGACCTGTTACCCCGGGTCTTGCCAGCGCATCGCATCAGCAGTGATCAAGAGGCGCTGGATATCGCGCGCAAGCTGGCCGCCGAGTTTCGGGTCGACGCCAGCGTGCGCGACCGTGAGCGTCGTTTGCCATGGAAGGAAATCGAGCAATTCTCCGCTAGCGGCCTGGGCGGCATCAGCGTGCCGCGCGAGTTCGGTGGCGCGCAGGTTTCCTACCGTACGCTAGCGGAAGTATTCCGCGTGCTGTGTTCTGCCGACCCGGCATTGGGACAGATTCCGCAAAACCATTTCGGCATCCTCGGTGTGGTTGCCCACAGTGCCGACAACGCGCAAAAGGCGCGCATCTATGCCGACGTACTGAATGGCCTGCGGATCGGCAATGCCAGCCCGGAGCGGGGCACCAAGAACATCCTGGAAATGAAGGCACGCCTGGCGGAAACCCCGAATGGCTATCGCCTTAACGGCAAAAAATTCTATTCCACCGGTGCCTTGTTCGCGCATTGGGTGCCGGTCAAGGCCTTGGACGATCAAGGCCAGGCGGTACTGGTGTTCGTCAAACGCGGCACACCGGGTCTGACCATCGTCGACGACTGGTCGGCATTCGGCCAGCGCACCACCGCCAGCGGCACTGTGCTGCTGGAGAACCTGCCGGTGGCCGTAGAAAACGTGCTGCCGCTGCAGAAGTTCGCGGAGCAAGCCAGCATTCAAGGCCCGGTATCGCAATTGATCCAGGCTGCGATCGACGCCGGCATTGCCGAAGCGGCCATCGATGACACCATACAGTTCGTGCGTACCCGTTCACGGCCCTGGGCCGATAGTGGCGTCGAACGCGCCAGTGACGACCCTTACGTTATCCGCGATATCGGCGATCTGAAAATACGCCTGCACGCCGCCAATGCTTTGCTGGCCAAGGCCGCCGGCGCACTCGACCAGATTGCGACGGCAGTGATCGACGCCGATGCCTCGGCCCGCGCGTCGATTGCGGTCGCCAAGGCCAAGGTGCTGACCACCGAGATTGCGTTGCTCGCCAGCGAAAAACTGTTTGAACTGGCAGGTTCGGCATCGACCCTGGCGGAGCATAACCTGGACCGCCACTGGCGCAACGCCCGCACCCATACCTTGCACGATCCGGTACGCTGGAAGTTGCACGCGATCGGTAACTATCTGTTGAACGGCGTCGCGCCGGCACGCCATTCCTGGAACTGACACATGACGACTCAATTCAATGCCGCCGCCGGTCCGGTGGCACGCATCCTCGACGATATCCAGGCTCTGGCCGCAGCCCGCGCGCTGGCGGCATCCTTCACTCGGGAAGCTAGCCTGCGCGACCGAGAGCGGCAATTGCCCGTGCACGAACTGGAGCAGTTTTCGCGTTCCGGCTTGTGGGGGATTTCCATACCGCGCGCCTATGGCGGCGCCGGCGTCTCGCATGTCACGCTGGCGGAAGTCATCGCCACAATTGCAGCCGCCGATGGTTCGCTCGGGCAGATCCCGCAAAACCATTTCTATGCCGTGGAAATTTTACGGGTCAACGGCAGCGAGGCGCAAAAGCGCTTTTACTTTGAGCGCATCCTGGCTGGCGAACGTTTTGGCAATGCACTGGCAGAACTTGGCACGCGCACCTCGCAGGAGCGCCGCACCCGCCTGAGCAAGGACGGCGACGGCTTTCGCATCAATGGCCGCAAATTCTATGCAACCGGCGCGCTCTACGCACACCGGATTCCGATATCGGTCATCGACGACGACGGCGTCCAGCAACTGGCGATCGTCAAGCGCGACGCCGCCGGCGTCAGTGTCATCGACGACTGGTCCGGCTTCGGCCAGCGCACCACCGGCAGCGGTTCGGTAGTGCTCGATAATGTGTGGGTGACTGCAGAAGAGGTGCTGCCATTCCAAAGCGCCTTCGAGCGGCCGACTTCACTCGGCCCTGTGGCGCAACTGCTGCACGCGGCGATCGATATCGGCATTGCCCGCGCGGCTTTGCATGATGCCGCGGTGTTCGTGCGCACCCGTTCCCGGGCATGGATCGACAGCAAGGTAGAACGCGCGATTGACGACCCCCTGACCGTGCGCGAGTTCGGCGACCTGGCGGTGCGGCTGGCCGGCGCCGAAGCCTTGCTGGAACTGGCTGGGACTGTGGTCGATGCAGCCGCCTGGGATCCGACCGTGAACTCGGTCGCAGCGGCTTCGATTGCGGTAGCCGAAGCACGCGTCCTGACGACGGAGATATCGCTGGCGGCCGGCAGCAAGCTGTTCGAGCTGGCCGGTACCCAAGCCACCCTGGCCGAGCACAATCTCGACCGTCACTGGCGCAACGCCCGCACCCATACCTTGCATGATCCGGTGCGCTGGAAATATCACGCAGTCGGCAACTATTATCTGAATCAAAAGAACCCACCGCGCCACGGCGCCATCTGAGCGCGCGTTATTCCTACCTATGTCAAAGAAGCAAATCCGCCTCAACGCGTTCAACATGAATTGCGTCGGGCATATCAATCATGGCTTGTGGACCCATCCACGCGACCGTTCCATCGAGTACACCAGCATTGAATACTGGACCGAACAGGCCAAACTGCTGGAGCGCGGCAAATTCGACGGCCTGTTCCTGGCCGATATTGTCGGCGTCTACGATGTCTATCAGGGTTCGGCTGATTTGACCCTGCGCGAGTCGATCCAGCTGCCGGTCAATGATCCTTTGCTGCTAGTGTCTGCGATGGCGGCCGTCACCAAACATCTCGGCTTTGGCGTCACCGTCAACCTGACTTACGAAGCGCCGTATTTGTTCGCACGCCGCATGTCGACCCTTGATCACCTGACCCGCGGCAGGATCGGGTGGAATATCGTCACCGGCTATCTCGACAGCGCCGCCCGTGCCATGGGCTTGAGCGAACAGCCGGAGCACGATACCCGCTATGAGCGTGCGGAAGAATTCATGCAAGTGCTGTACAAGCTGTGGGAAGGCAGCTGGGAAGAGGGCGCGGTGCTGCGCGACCGCCAACGCAGGGTCTTCGCCGATCCAGCTAAAGTGCATCGCATCAGCCACCACGGCGCTCATTACCAGGTGGATGGCTACCATCTCAGTGAACCATCGCCGCAGCGCACGCCAGTGCTATATCAGGCGGGCGCGTCGGACCGCGGCCAAAAGTTTGCCGCCGCCCATGCCGAATGCGTATTCATCTCCAGCCAGAAACCGGAAGCAGCGCGCAAGCTGGTAACGGAGCTGCGCGACCAGGCAGAACTGGCTGGCCGCCGCCGGCAAGATCTTAAAATCTTCATGGGTATTTCGGTCGTCGTCGCACCCACCGCCGCCGAGGCGCGGGAAAAGTACGCCGAGTACTGCCGCTACGCCAACCCGGAAGCCGGCCTTGCGCACTTTGCTAGCGGCACCGGCTTCGACTTTTCCACCTACGGCATCGATGAGCCGATCAAGCCAGCCAGCAGCAATGCCATCCAGTCCTCCGCTAAGGCCGTGAGCGCAGCTGACGCAGGCTGGACCGTTCGCAAATTGCTGGACCAGCTGGAGCTGGGCGGACGCTATGTCACCATCGTCGGTTCTCCGCAGCAGGTCGCCGATCAATTAGAGGCATGGGTGCGCGACACCGATATCGACGGCTTCAACCTGACCCGCACGGTAGCGCCGGAAAGCTTCGAGGATTTCGTCAATCTCGTCATCCCCGAACTACAGGCGCGCGGCTCCTACAAGCTGGATTACGAAGAAGGCACGCTGCGCGAAAAGCTGTTCGAATCCGGACAGGCCCAACTACCAGACCGGCATCCCGCAGCCGGTTTCCGGCAACCCACCCGATAAAGTCATCGCCAGATCGCCGTTGATTCAATGCCGGCAAGATGTCATGCTGTGCTTTCGCGTCGCCGAATCCGGGCGATTTGAAAGATCAGACGATTCTTGGAGGAGTGGCCTATATGCCAATCACCGTGCGCAGCGCCGAAGCGCAAGACCAGGCGGCTTTACAAAGGCTGTTCCTGAGCACGCGTCGCCAGACCTATACCTGGATGGATGTCGGCGCCTTCCGTCTGACGGACCTGGAGCAACAGACCCGTGGGGAAGCGATCCTGGTGGCAGAAGATGAGCTGGGAGCGATAGCCGGCTTCATCGCAATATGGGAACCTGACCATTTCATCCACCATCTGTATGTCGTTCCAAGCCAGCAAAGAAGGGGAGTCGGACGCGCATTGCTGGCAGCGCTTCCCGGTTGGCCTGTGCAAAAGTATTCGCTGAAATGCCTGCTGTTGAATCATGTTGCGGCAACTTTCTATCGCGCAAACGGGTTTGTGGAAGCCGGGAGGGAAGAGGGCGAAGATGGCGAGTACGCCGTGTTCGAGTCAGGCAACGATGCCGCCCGGGATGCCTGATTGCCTGCATGCTGCCCAAGCCACCGCAGGCGCTTTTTCCCTGAATGCGCTACAGTACGCTCCATGAAACTCCTACCTGAAGATCTCGAAAAAATCGCCGCTCTCACGCTAGAGCACTACAACCAGCGCGCGGAAGATTTCCGCGAAGGCACGCGCGACCATGACGTCAGCCAGAACATTGCCGCTTTGCTGCGCAACATCAACGCCACGCCGCCATTCACTATCCTCGACGTTGGCTGCGGCCCCGGCCGCGACTTGCGCACCTTCAGCAAGCTAGGCCACATCGCTATCGGCGTTGAAGGAGCCTCGCGTTTCGTCGAAATGGCGCGCACCGACAGCGGCTGCGAAGTCTGGCATCAGGATTTTCTCCATCTCGATCTCCCCGCCGGCCGCTTTGACGGCATCTTTGCCAACGCTGCGCTATTCCATATCCCCAGCCAGGAATTGCCACGCGTGCTGCTGCAATTCCGTGCCGCGCTCAAGCCCGGCGGCGTCCTGTTCAGCTCCAATCCGCGCGGCAGCAATGAAGAAGGCTGGAACCACGGACGTTACGGCAGCTACCACGATCTCGCCGCCTGGCAAGCGTTCATGTCGGCTGCGGGTTTTGTGGAACTTGAGCATTACTACCGCCCTGAAGGTTTGCCGCGCGAGCAGCAACCCTGGCTGGCCAGCGTCTGGCGCAAACCCGAAAATTAAACGTAAGCAGTTGCCGTAAAACGCATAGCAAACCATACAAGATGGTCTGGTTGCGGGTTTACTATATGGCTTGATGTTCTTGGAAAAGGCATCGTTCGGCGGCAGGATTACCGGTGCGGGAAATGACCAGTCGTCCTGTTCGTGAAGAAGGGCAGTACAGCAGTAAAACCAGAGAAGTTTTTTGTAGTACCGCAGTAATAAGACGCGGACCGCATGGGTAGCAGCCCATACAGTCCGCTAACCACCCTCAACGTAAAGAGAAAGAGTTGAAAATGGCTAAGCGCAATTCTACGCGAGACTCACTCGCGCCCACAACAACAGACCAATCAGAACAGCTAAGCGTTTCCTTCTATACGGAAGACAATGCAGAAACACTTTGGATACGCCTCAGCGGCAGCGGTCTCAAGCGGTCTGGCTTCACCTCCGAAACCCCCATGCGATACAGGATCATGAAAGGTTGTTTGCTCATGACCAGTGACTGACGCCAGATCTCAAACCAATACACCTAATCAAATTTAAGCCGTTCCTTAATCCAATGCGTTGGATTAGGGGATGTTTCTTTGTTGATATGGTGCGTGGATTAAAAATACAGTCGGCCCAATTCGTAGAATCGGGGTTGGATCATGCAATGACATATTGCCGAAACAGGAAACTGAAAGATCCGACACAGGAATAGCGTGATCTGATTCTGATTTTCCGGGGCAGCTAAGTTCCTATCTATTTTGTACATACGTTCGTATATGGCTTAAGTAGTGCCGGTCTGTTTATTTACATCAAAACGACTGTACTTTGCTTTTTATGAATGTTACATTTTTGATATTATTATTTGGCTGAAGGGATATGACATGCCACATTGCGGCGATCCGAAATGTATTCCTTGCAATGCCGAATTTGGAAAAATACCACCTCCGCCACCGCCATTTCCTTGTCGAGATTCTTGGTATGGGGTGCAACAGGAAGCTGAACGCATCATCGCTCCTGATGGGAGGCTGATTTTCAATCCTATTGAGCGAAATAGGCGCATTAACGCCGCATATGCAAAATTGTGGCTGGATGACCGTCGTTTTCAATGGGCAGGACTGGCAGCATTCGCGTCGAAGCAGGTAGGTTGCGGATTATTGAATGCCGCTGACATGATTCGCAAATCCAATCAGCAGCGTGATGCATATAAAAGTTGGGCGAATAGCGCCGATCCGTTGGAGCGCCTCTCTCCATTCGCGTCGCCGCCGATGTCGATAATTGATCAAACTGCGAGTAGGGGAGCGCAAAAAATTTATCATATGCTTGCGTTGGGCAACACAGCGCTGTTTTTGGACATATGGCCTTTGCATATGTTTTACAAGCGATATGGTCTATCGCGATTGCGGGCTTGCTTACCAATTCGCCAGACATTGGGTGGCTCTACGCTATATAGTGGAATTTGGCCAATTGGCCATAAACTCGCATTCGGAAGAGATTATCCGGAAATTCTGCAAGGGTTTGAGGCGATAGAATCCGGGAGTATTACGCGTAGTGTAAATTTTCTGGCCAGTCACGAACAAAAGAATATCTTGCAACCCGCTATATACGAAGATGCGGAATTTCAAGCTTTATTGAGAGCAAATCAGGTAAGTTTTGTGACATCAATGCCATCTGGTTTGGCGACCGAGATCCAACTGACTCTAGCGAATCAATGCAGTCTGCCAAGCAGTGATCGTCGTACCGTATCCTTTAGCCATAGTTCAATTGCGAATTTGTCGAACATCAACGAGAGGATGGTTTTTGTATTGCGCGCAGCAAATCGATTCAATGAATTGCTTGATGGTGCATACGAAAAACATCAAGTTGAATTTGCTATCCAGAAAATAGCGGCTGGGGAATCATCATGAGCAAAGATAAAGCGGCATTTTTCAAAATTTTTTTGGGCATTCTTTTATGTCCTTTGGCGCCAGCATTTGTAGTTTGCGTCTATATCGGGGGCGTTCATTTTTTTAGTGTTTTTACCTCTCTGCTCTGGGTGTTTTTATTGGTGATAATTGAGTCATATAAACTTACGCTGGCATTTGCTGTGCCTGTAGTAATAATTTTGGGCCTCGCAAGAAAATTCACATTTCGGCCGCTGCTACTTGCCAGTATTGTTTGCGCGATCATTTATTCGATTGCTCGCAATTTCCCACTGCAAAATAATTACGATTTATTGATGGAGCAAATCTTGATCTTTACGCCGCTTGGTTTATCGGCTGGAGTGGTGTTGGGTTACATTGCCTGTCCGAGCGATAAATAGCGATCGAAGAACCGGTCGGGAGCCGGTTTTGCAGCGACACATTTCCGAAAAAGAAAATCGAAGATTCAATCTAGGCTTGCATGCTATTCGACGGGTGGAGCATTTGAAGTCAGTAGTCAAGGCCGGCAAGCCAGGAAAGGCTTGAGATCGGATCTTGCAAGAACACATTTCGCGACTGCACTTTTCTTCGAGTTATCTAACGCGAAAAGTGGCGAATTGTGTCGGAAAAATATGCAGTTCACCAAGTTTTCTTGCGGGAGTGCAGGCTAAATCATTGGCTGCGAAAGCCCCAGGTTGCCATCTTCGTTGCATGCTGGCAGCGCATATAATTGCCAAGATGTAACATTTGTTTGCAGTTTAATACTGCAATATGGTATAGAGTAAAGGAGCGTGTTGACGCGTTGCAACCCCGCCAGCGGCTCAAATTTACTAGTGAATAAGCCCGTATAACTTCATGCATCTGCAACGAGAGCCGTGGCATTTCGATGCTACGGTTTTTTAGCTTTTGCCTCGCATACGATGAGAGATTCAACCCATGCGTCATTACTTAAAATCTATTCGAAGGTAGTCAATGGCTAATCTTAGTGCAATAGGAAACAGTATCAGCCAGCAAAGCCGCCTTCTTAAACTGGATACCCCGCTCGGCGCCGATGTCCTGCTTCCTCATCGCGTGGTTGCCCATGACCGTCTGGGTCGGGGTTATACCTACACCCTCGATGTGCTGTCCCTGCAGAGCGATATCGAGCTCAAGCAGTTGATCGCCCAGCCGGTGACGCTGTGGATCCAGCAGGCCGACAAGCGCAGCTACCTGCCAGTGCACGGCTATGTGCATCAAGCCGGCATGCTCGGTCACGACGGCCAGTTCACGGTCTACCAGCTGGCTTTTTCTTCCTGGCTGCATTTTCTCCAGTACCGGCAAGATGCCCGCATCTGGCAAGACAAGACTACCGATGACATCATCAGCGACGTGTTTGGCCAGCACACGCAGGCACGCGGCAATTTCCGCTTCGATCTGACGCAGCCCGCGCCGTCGCGCTCCTATTGCACACAATACGAGAGCGACTGGAATTTCGTGATGCGGCTGATGGAAGAAGAAGGCTGGTACAGCTATCACGAACAGAAGCAGGATGGCTCAGGCCATACGCTGGTGATCACCGATTCGGTGCACCAGTTGAAGCCGCTGGCGCCGGAAGAAATCCGGTTCCACCGCGCCGGCAGCAACGATGAAATCGACAAGATCACCCGTTGGGGCGGACAGCGCAAGCTGCTTAGCCGGCAATTGTCGAGGGTCACCTACGACTACAAATCTCCCGGCAATAATAAAGCCACCAGCACCTACACCCTGGACGGTCATGGCGCGGTGCCGAATCAACTGGAAGTCTACGAATACACGGGTAATTACACCTATCTGGAGCGGGATCGTGGCGACAAACTGGCCAAGATCAAGGTCGAAGCCTGGGAGTCTCAAGCCAAGCGCTACTTTGTCTGGTCGAGTGTTTCTCGCCTCGCCGCCGGCGTCGGTCGCTGGTTCAGCCTGGCGGATCATACGGATCACGACCGCGATTCCGACCAAGATCGCCAATTCATCGTCATCGGTCTGCATTGGTATATCGAAAACAACCTGCCACTGTCGACGACGGTCAATCATTTCCCCGGCAGTTTGGAACAGCAGATTGCCGACGCCAAGCAGCAAACCGCGACCAGCGACAAGATCACCAACGAACAAAGCGGTTATTGCGTCAACAGCATCGAGGTACAGCGTCGTACGGTGGAATACCGCAGCCCGTTTGAACACCACAAGCCGGAGATGCATGCACAGATCGCCACGGTAGTGGGGCCCGACAGTGAAGAGATTTATACGGATTCCCTCAACCGCGTCAAAGTGAAATTTCCATGGAACCGCTTGAACCCTGGCGATGAAAAAGCGTCTTGCTGGGTGCGGGTCAGCTATCCGAATGCAGGGCAAGGTTACGGCGCCCTCAATGTGCCTCGCATCAAGCAGGAAGTGGTGATCACCTTCCTGGGCGGCGATCCTGACCGTCCGCTGGTGACTGGCCGCGTCTACAACGGCGCACAGACGCCCGATTGGCATACCGATGGCAAGCTGTCGGGTTACAAATCCAAGGAATACAAAGGCAGTGGATTTACGCAGCTGGTGATGGACGACAATACCAACCAGAACCGGGTCCAGCTCTATAGCAGCAATACCAATGCCCAGCTGAACCTGGGTTATCTGGTCGGGCAGCAAGGCAATACCCGCCAGGCGTTTTACGGTTCGGGATTTTCCTTGAATTCAGATGCTTTTGGGGCCATTACCACCCATCAGGGGCTGTACATCAGCACCTTCGGCCGCCCCGGTGCGCAAGGATCGCAATTGGATGTGCGGGAAGCGCATCAGCAACTGGAAGCTGGTCAGAATCTCACCAAATCGTTGTCGGACACCAGCAGCAAGGCCAACGCCGAGGCCCTGGATGGACAGGAATCGCTGAAGAAATTCACCGAAGCGACGCAAGACAAATACGAGGGCGAAGGCCAACAGCAGGCCAATCGCTTCAAGGAACCGGTTCTACTGGCGGCATCGCCAGCCGGTATTGGTCTGGCCACACCCAAGAGCACACATATTCACAGCGGCGAGAATGTGACGCTGTCATCAGGCACCGACACCAATCTGGCGGTCGGCAAGAGCCTGGTCGCCAGCATCAAGGAAAAACTCAGTCTGTTTGTGTATAACGGTGGTATCAAACTGTTCGCGGCCAAAGGCAAAGTCGAGATCCAGTCGCAGAGCGACAACCTGGACATCATTGCCGAGAAAGTGCTGCGCTTGATTTCCACGACGGACAACATTGAAATTTGGGCCAAGAAAGAAATCACTATCGGCGCTGGTGGCTCGGCGATCAAGATCAACGCCTCGGGAATTACTGATATCACGAACGGCCAGCGGATTATCCATCAAGGTGATTTCAACCTGACTGGGCCGAAAACCGTACCATTCCCGATGCCGACGCTACCCAAGAGTATATGCGTGGAATGTTTGATGAAACGCGCGATGGGGCGGTCCGCCTTCATTAACAAGGGAACACAATGATGGTGATGCAAGAATTCCTGCAGCAATGGCAAGCGCTTCCTCAAGTACCCGATCTGCATCTTTATGCCATCGTCGATTCGGCGCAGGACGCTCGTTTGCTTGCCAAGTTGCATAAAACGACGCCATGGATGCACAGCCAATGCTTGTTGGCCGATGTGCAAGGGCCAGAACTCAGCAAGGCAGCTCCCCATCTGGCGACATTGCCATCAGTTGCAGAAGAGTCAGAAGCATGGCTAACGCTCTTTCGTAGCGCAGCCTCAAATCCAGCCAGCCTCAGCATCATCGCCAGTCGGCAAGAGTTTGCGCCACTTCATGCTCACCTGGAGCAGTTCACGGAAATCGTCCTGCCGGACGGCGACGAAATGCATTTTGCATTCTGGGATCCAGCAATCCTGGGCACCTTGGTCGGCCAGAAAGACGACAATACCCTGCATGTCTCGGGGCCTGTATTGTCGGCGCGCCAGCGCAGCCGGCTGCTGACAGGGATCAGCGCGTGGTGGTATTTGGATCGCAACAGGCAACTGCGTCAAATACGTGACGAGACCCCGCAGAGCGACGCTGGTCAGGTGGCGTTGCCACTTAAGCTGACGCAGGTCCAGACAGATATGCTGGTCGAAGCAAGCGTGCCCGATCATCTGCTCGGGCACATCAAGGAAAATCAGCCGCAATTGCTGTTCGATATTCCAGAGGGTGAACGGTATGCACGCGTCGAACGACATCTGCTGGAGGCACGCAAACTCAATTTGCGCAGCATGCAGGACATCATCAATTATATTTGCGCGGGATTGATTTACGGCAGCCAGATGCAGCAGAACAGCGTCATCGGAGAGTTGCTGGACAAAGTCAAGACGGGGCAGATCAGTTTGCCGGAAGCATTGGAGCAGTTCCCATGAGATGGTCATCAGGTAAAAAATTATTTGTCAGAGTATTACTATTCTGTGCTGCGTTTTCTCCTCTCATTGCTTACTCAAAAAATGAGGTGGTGGATCATTGGCTGGAACCATTGTTCATGCTGCTTCTGCTTTTCGGATCACCTCTGCTTGTTGCCTGGTTATTCTCGAAAGCATTCGGCAGGAACTATATGGCGCAACATTTCGTCGCTATTGGTCTTTGCATCTTCTCGGTAATAGGGGCGTGGCTGGCCGTTCCCATTTTCTTTGCTCCCGTTGGTGTGCTGCTTTCAATTTCCAGCTGGTTCAAATTCAAGCGCCAAATGGATCAAAAAGGTGAGACAGGGTATTGGCGCGCTGGTTTGTTGAATGCCCTACCGCTGGTGTGTACGATAGTGATAGTGTCCTTTGAATATCACATGCTCAGTACAGAACGTTGGAATTGATGACGATATTTGGCATTCACCGCAATATATCGGGCCGCATGCTAGTGCTTGGATCGCTCTTTTTTCTCTTTGCTTGCGGAGAAGGAAAGCAAAAGGGAAGTTTATTCGCGACAAAACAAATAGTGGTCGATGTTGTTGTCTTTAACTATTTAAATCGTCCGATCTATGACGTGTATCTGGATGGAAAAATGGTCGGTGGCTCGGCCTCTTTGTCCGACAGTCCTTACGGACAGTTCAGTACGATTGCTGGCGTAGTTGTCCCCTTGGGGCCGCAAACTCTGACCTGGATCTTGGATGGCCCAAAAGGGATGTTTCGTAACGGAGAAATTGATAGCGTTAAAAATTCCTTGGTTATTACCCCGGAATTAGTTCCGCCAGGCGTTCGTTCCCTGGGAGTTCACATTTATCCGGATAACACGGCGGAACTGATTTTCTCGAAAGATGTTTTGGAACAAAGTGAACGCGGTTTGGTTTATGCCAAGGAGTTTCAAAAGCATAATGAGTGAGGAAAAATCTGTAATTTCTTCTAGCCTGAAAATTGGAAAAGTTTTAATGAGCATGATTACGCGCCGTAAAGTCCTAGGCGGCTTGGCTGGTTTGAGTTTTCTGTATCCGCTAGTCGCTTGTGGAAAAGGAAAATTATTAATGAATAAGAATATTACATTGGACGTAGTGTTGTTCAGCTACTTGGACAGGCCGATTTTTGATGTGTATCTTGATGGTGGAGATATAGGTTTAGCTGGGGCATGGCTACACAGTGGTAAAGCAGTAATGACCGGGGGAAATATTCCTGTCGGTTCTCAAACCTTGACCTAGTGGTTAGGTGGCCCACGTGGAATGGTACGTAACGGCGGAACTGTTACTGTTAAAAATGCTCTTGTTCTTACTGCGGATAAAATCCCACCGGAGGCTAATTATCTTGGTGTGCATATCTATCCGGACGACACTGCAGAACTCATTGTGTCTCAATGTATGCCGGAAAAGAGTGTGCGCGGTGAACAAATAGCGGAAAGTTATCGTGACCATGGCAAATGAACAGCTACAAGTCAATTTGCGCGAGATCGATTCATGGCAGCCAGATGCAGCAGAACAGTGTCATCGAGGAGTTGCTGGATAAAGTCAAGGCAGATTTGGATTGGTTCTGGACAGAAAAAAATCTCAAAATTGCCCCTCATCAGACTGGGGGAAAGAATTTAGTGATGGGGGCGTTGCGACAATTGATACGGCGCGATTAAAAAAACTATAGGACATTCAGGTCTGTAAATTGGAGCAATCTTAATGAACGTTATTACTCGCCGCAAAATCCTCGGCAGCTTGGCCAGCTTAAGCCTGCTCTACCCACTAGTAGCATGTGGAAAAGGAAATTCATTTATGACAAAAGAAATCGTAATGGATGTAGTAGTGTTTAATTACACAAGTAGACCAATTTATGAAGTGCTTTTAAATCATAAAGTGGATGGCGGCGGTGCCGCATATGATGGGGGAAGAGGCATTGTCGTTGGAGTCACTGTTCCTATTGGTCCGCAGAACCTAACTTGGCGATTGGGCGGTCCACGCGGTATGGCACGGAATGGCGAAACCGTGAAAGCTAAAAATTCTCTTGTTCTAACGCCTGAACAAATTCCCTCTGACGCACGATATATGGCAATTCATATTTACCAAGATGAAACGGCTGAGTTGACATTTGCGCGTTATTTGCCGGAGGCGACACCGCGGGGGCAAAAAATTCTGGACGAGGCTGAAAAACATGGAAGATAACAAAGGCAAGCTAGAAGCTGCTCAGGCTTGTAACCGGGATGTTCCGACCGGTACTCCTAGTCCTAAACAAGATTGTTCTGATATCGTCAATATAAGTGTGTTTTTTGACGGCACTGGTAATAATAAAGACGTTGATGAATCGGATCATAAGTGGAGCAACCCTGCGCGCATGTGGTTGGCTGCAGTACAGCGGAAAGAGCAAACTAATTATCCTATCTACATTTCTGGTGTCGGTACCCCTTTTAATAATACCGCCACAAAGGGACTTGAGAAATGGTGGATTGATAAAGAAGATGGCCTTCCTGGAAACGTTAGTGGGGCCGGTGGTAGCCGTCGTTTGGATTTTGGTCAAGATAATATCAATAGTACGTTGCGCCAAGTGCTACTCAACAACGCCAAAAAGCTAGGAGTTACGACTAAAGCGTACTCAGAAAATGGTAAGAGTAAAAGTCTTGGCGAATTGAAGACCGCACTGGATAAACATCGTTTGATCAAAATGATCAATTTGTCGATCTTCGGTTTTTCCCGTGGCGCTGCTTTGGCGAGAGCATTTAGTAACGATTTTTTGAGCCTGTGCGGGACAGATAGCAATGGACAGAAAACCTATAACGGCTTCCCGATTCGTATTCATTTTGTTGGATTGTTCGACACGGTAGCATCGTTTGGTATCCCTGCCACCAACATAGATTGGCCATGGACAGAAAAAAAACTCAAGATACCCGGTGAGGTAGAGCGCTGTGTGCATTACGTCGCTGCGCATGAATTGCGGTTTTCTTTCCCCTCAGACTTGATCCGTGATCATGGCCGTCTGATGTCCAATTGGACGGAGACAGTCTATCCTGGCGTGCATTCGGATGTTGGTGGCGGATATTTGCCGTTGACCAAGGATACTAAAGATAATCCCGACGATTATGCCGCGACTCAAGGTCTTTCCAACAATTATGCTCGTATACCAATGCACGACATGATGAACGAGGCGGTCAAAGTTGGAGTGCGTATGTTGGCCTATGACGATATTGAAAAAATCAATGCCCCTTTGTTTGATGAACGTTTCGCTATTGAATCTAAGGCAATAGATGATTTCAGGCGTTACATGGCGGCGGTGCCAGCGGGTAAAACAACGGAGGAAACTGTTACAGCGCACATGAAAGCTCTGTATTCTGCTTATGGCACTATGACACGTAAGGGAATGAAAACACCTGATAAGGTTGCGTCTGCGGGGAGCGTGAAGCACGCTCTGTTTGGACACGTAGGAATGGCAAGTGAGGTTGGGGCATTGCAACATCGTGGTAAAGCCGCGAAGTTGCTTGTGGAGCAGGCGAATTTGCCGCATATCTTGCAATTTTATGGCACAACCTACTCACAAGTTGTCCGCCCTGAGGCTTGGCGTTTGCAAGCATGGGACAGCGATGCTAACGAGGCAATTGTTACATTTATAAAAAACTGGGTACATGACTCTAAAGCTGGTTTCATCAATAGTGTAGAGCCATTCAGTTATTTCCGTGGTCGCGGGATGTCCGAATCAACAAGGAATGTGCTTGCCCAAGGTTTGCAATGGTTTGATGCAAATATAGAAGCTGCGAAAGGTGGTGTGATCAAGATTTATCACGCCGCCGAAGGGGTGGTGGTGGAAACATGGAAGCAAGGCGTGTTGACGGCTACCCAGACCTACAAAGTCGGCGAGAAATTCACAATCGATACAATAAACGCTGGAGAAAAATATACCGTTGAGGTGTACAACACCGGCAAACAGATCGTGATCTCGACTGTAGATGCAGGCCAGAAAATGATCGTCAGCTCAATCAATACTGCACAGAAGAAAGCGAATGAACTGGCGGACGCCGCTCAGAAAAAGGCGTCTGAAGTAGGGCAAGAAATCCAGCAAGGCGCGACGAAACTTTCAAACGAGGCTGGTCAAGCCTACGATGCGGCAAAAAAAAGTGCGTCCGACCTGGCGACCCAGGTTGGACAGGGCGCCCAGCAAATGTCGGATGCTGTCGGTAATAAAGTCGACGCCGGTATGAAGGCAGTTGACGATGGCTGGAAAGCGACCAAAAGTCTCTTGGGATTTTGATGTATATGATTTTCAATCAAAGGAGAGCTTAACAAATGGCTCTTTCTATCATTCGCTTGGGCGATAAAACCACGCACGGCGGTGTCGTTATCAGCGCATCGCCGATTCACGTCATTCACGGCCTGGGTATTGCCCGCGTGGGTGACATGGTGACCTGCCCGCAAACCGGACATGGCACCAATCCCATCATCGAAGGTTCGCCGACATTTACTATCGACGGCCGTCAGGTGGCTTTGCACGGACATCATACGGCTTGCGGTTGCGCCTTGATTTCCAGCATGCCGACTGCTTCGCAAGGGTGATATGTTGAAATTAACTGCATTTTTTTCATCCCCGAGCATTGCCGTGCGCAGCATCACGTGGCTGATCACATTTTTGCTGTTGACGATGCTCTGGGTATTTCTGTTGCGATTCCTGCCCGTGAACGGCTTATTTCATTATCTCGGCACACTTGGCATGACTGGCACGCAGACCATCATGGCAATCACTCTGTTGCCGCCGCTGGCGCTGTCCTTGTTGAGCTGGATTGGCCTGCAAGTGTTTACGCCTCCGGCAGCGGCGCCAAACGTAGCTCCTGTGCAGCCACCGACCGAGGCTATCGTGGATGCACCAGTAGAGATGCCGCGTATCGCCGCGTGGAGCGCCGTGACGCCGTTCGGTGATGCCGCAGCTACAATAGCAAGTAGCCAGGAACAAGAAAAAATCTTCCGTCCCGACCATACTATTCGCAATACTGAAGGCCATCCAGTCCATGCCGCGATGGTTGAAAAATTACCCCTGGAAGTACTCGACTATCCGGTCGAGACCCGTTCTCGCGCTATGCGCATCACCGCGATGCTGGTGACCGTACTCGATACCCTGTTTGATCAGCGGGAGGAATTGGCGCAATCTGGCACGGCGCCTGTGTCGGTCTACTGGCTAGTCCCGGAGGCGCTACCGCTGGATAATGAAACACGTCTCTGTTTTTCCATGGCTTGGACACATTCCTCCTGGCGCAATGTGGGCTTTGATTTACATCTTTTGCCTGCCGCAACAGAAAGCGCTTACGGTGCTGTGAATGCATTGCAGCAGCATATGAGCAACGGCAAGATGCCTTATGTTTTGCTGCTGGCGGCCGATAGCCTGGTGAATCCGGATGAATTGCTTTCACCGCTGGCGCTAGACCAAGTATTTTCCAGCAAGATAACGGATGGCTTTGTTCCGGCGGAAGGAGCGGCAGGACTGTTATTGGTCGATGCGGCATTCGCTGCGCACTCACAGATGGATGCGCTTTGCTCGCTTGGCACTGTGCAACGTGCTTTGCGCACCTCGGATCGCACCGCAAAAGGAAAAGCTGACTCCAGCACGTTGACGACTTGTATCACTAAGGCACTGGAAGCCTCCAAGATAGAGGCCGGTGAGATCGGTAACGTTATTAGCGATACCGATCATCGATTTTCCCGTACCGCCGAGGTGATTGATGCGATAGGGCAGACATTGCCTGAACTTGATCCATTGTCACAGCGGATCGCGCCGATGGCCTATGCAGGATCCTTTGGCGTGGCGTCGGATCTCATTCACATCGCATTAGCTGCCGAGATGGCGACGGCAACCGAGCAAGCGACATTGGTTGTCAGCGTAGCTGAAGCACGACAAACCAATGCGATGATGGTTTTGCCAGTTCAAGCCTGATGGAGTGACTGGCTGGCAGCGTTAAATTCGTTACTTCATGCCTGCCTTTGTTTGTTTGGGGCCTCCTTCAGCGCTAGCGATCTCCGCACTTCTGCATATAGTGCAAAGACATAGTGCCACGGAATAATTAAAGGAACGTTCCTGACCCACAGGATGGTGATGGCCATCGTCTAAGTGGCGTCGTCAATTTGTTCAACGGTCCTTACGGACAGTTCAGTACTGGGAACAATAAGGATGTAGACAAAAAACCAAGAAATGGAGCAACGTTGCGCACATGTGGCGTTCGGTGGCGAAGCTGACACGGGTACAGACCGATATGCGGGTCGAAGCCAGCGGGTCTGATCATATCCTTGCACGCATCAAGGATATTCAATCGTAATTGTTGCTCGACTTGCCAGAAGGTGAGCAATACTCAAGCATCAAGAAACATCTTTTTGGGTTGTTGGGTAATGTAAAAATTGCCCAAATCAGCCTATCAAAAGCATTGGAGCAATTCCCATGAATGCCTTAACTATCCGTAAAATCCTCTGTGGCTTAACAAGTCCGTGTCTACTTTATCCACTTGTCGCTTGCGGAGAAGAAGCCCACAAAGAGGGGTTATCCATTACAAAGCAGGTAGTAGTAAATGTTGTTGTTTTCAACTATTTAAATATACCGATCTTCGATGTGTTTTTAGACGGGAAAATGATTGGCGGTTCTGCGTCTTTGTAGGAAAGCCCATATGGGCAATTTAGTACGGTCGCAGGCGTCTCCATTCCTTTTGGAGTTCAAACGCTCACTTGGCGTGATGCCGGCTCGGGGAGAACGTTTACTGTTAAAAATGCGCTTACCTTAACTCCCGAGAAAATTCCGCCGAATGCTAGCTCCTTGGGTGTCCATATTTATCCAGATAACACGGCGGAATTGATTTTCTCGAAAGATGTGCTGGAGCAAAGTAAGCGCGGTTTAGGTTATGCCAAGGAGTTTCAAAAATATAGAAAATGAACAATTACAATCGGCTATAGCGTCTGGTCGTGATATGCCAACTGACTGATTTTTCCAGTTCAAGTCTGACAGGGGACCGGCTGGCAAGGTTGAATTTGCTTCTTCATGTCTGCCTCCGTTTGTCTGGTGTTTCTTTCAGCGCCAACGATCTCCGCGCTTCTGCACATAATGCACAAAGACATAGCGCCAGGGAATAACAAATGGAACAATCACAACCCACAAGATGGTGATGGCCATCGCCAAAGTGGCGTCGTCCATTTGTCCGCTCGACCATAGCGGAGCGGCCACGACGATCAGCCAGATCGACTTCCATGCCAATTCCCAAAGCAGTACGGGCAACATCAGTAGCGGATATCGCAGTCCTAAGATTGCGAGGAGCCAAAAGGCGGCCAGCATGCACTGGACCACACCTTCCATCAGTTCCCAAGGTTTGTGATGGCTGATGAATCCTGGCCATATCACGACTGCGCCTAGCCCAACGACGATGAGAAGGTACAGGGCTCTTAGCAAATACAGGCGAAATAACGATACGTCATTCATGCTGGCAACTCCTGTGTGTCGGTGCTCTGGCTGGCGGCTGTTAGAAAAGACGGCTCACTTCTCTCCTGGCCGTTATTCGACTTCCTTCAGAACCTTTTCAATCGCTGACAAGCGCGTCTTGACGTCCGACAGCGTAGCGTTGATGGAAGAAAGCGTCGTCGCGGTCTCGGCCTGGGTTGCCACTGCTTTTGCGGCTATCTGCCGATGGGCATCATCGCTGGCGAGACGAGCCTTCGCCTGCTGGATCACCGAGAAGTAGCGCATGCCGAAGACGAGCAAAATCGTGCCGAGTGCGAGGCAGATTGTTAAAAGGTAGATGGTTTCGGACATGATGCCCTCTATTTTTCAAGATCGGTTGTAAGGGATTTCGCCGCCTCAGCAATCATGGCCGGGGTGAGTTCGACGGCGAAGCTGGAAACTTCGAAGTAGTTAAGTGCCTTGCCATCCCGGGACAACTCAAGTTGACTCGTGACGAGGCCGGCGTTTTCAAGTTTCTGCAGGTGCAGGTGCAGTAAAGGGCGGCTAATGCCGATTTCGCGCGCAAGCTGACTGACGTAGTTACGGCCGCCAGTCGCTAGCGTTGCCATGATTCTCAACCTATGCGGATTGGCCAGCGCCGCCAGCATGGCCAGCAACTGATCCCCATTTTTTGAAATGTTTTTAGTTTTCACGTGTAAACAATATCTTACAGGTTGCGGGAAGTAAAGGGGAAATTGATATCGGTCCAGGCAGCGTCATGCGACACTATTGGACAGTCCGCCTCGCGGAAGCCTTGATGTAGCGGATTTCTGCTCCCGATTTCTCCGCATCGAAATAGCTTGTACAGCTTGTTTTCATCGCAAGACGAGATACCGTTTATTATTGGCGTGTCAGTTCGATTGTTCAGCAACGCCTTGCCCACCCCATATGAATGCATTATTGATCTTGACTATTCTCATAGCCGCCATCGTACTGGCGGTTTGGATACCAAAATTTCGCCTGAAGCGGGCAATGCAGTCCCGTTTTCCGGATCGGTTTGTCGTGATCCTGACAAAAAATATACCGATTTATTCGAGAATGCCGAGCGACTTGCAACTACAGTTGCAGCAGCTGATGAAGCAATTTCTTCATCAAAAGAAATTTTACGGTTGCGGCGGACTGGAAATTACCGACGAAATGCGGGTGACGATAGCTGGCGAGGCTTGTTTGTTGCTGCTGAATCGCCGCACGCGCGTCTATCCTGAGTTACGGTCGATTCTGGTTTATCCTGCTGCGTTCGTTGCGCCGAGAACCGACGTGGCTGCGGGTGGGGTTGTGACGCACAGTAAGCAGGGCTTATTGGGAGAGTCCTGGGGCGATGGTCGTGTGATATTGGCATGGGACCATGTGCAACAAGGCGCCAGGAATTTTGCCGATGGACATAATGTGGTCCTGCACGAATTCGCACATCAACTGGATAGCGAATCCGGCACTACCAATGGCGCGCCGCTATTGAGAAACCTGTCGAGTTATCGAAGCTGGGCGGCAGTATTCACGCGGGAGTTTGCGGCGTTGCGAGCAGACGCGCTGCAGCACAACGAAACTTTGCTCGATCAATATGGCGCCACAAATCCGGCGGAATTTTTTGCTGTCGCAACAGAGACGTTTTTCGAAATGCCAGCACAAATGGCTGAACAGCACTCCGAGTTGTTTGAAGAATTGAAGAAGTATTACCGGATCGATCCGCAAGAGTGGCTATAACATTTTCAAAAACGTCTTGGAAATCTTCATTGATTGAATGAGTCGATCAAAGGACGGATTTTCCGCTTCCAAAGTAAGTATCCGTCGTCATTGAGATGTATGTGGTCGCTCGTTACATCGCTTCTTAAACGTTGATTGCGCGATAGAACAGAATTCAGATCGACGTAGTTGATATTGTTTTCCCGGCAGAATCGGGAAATGGCCTGGTTCAGTATTTCAATCTCCTTGTTCTTTGCATCCTGGTTCGGGACGCTCATATACAGGGTGGATTGCACCGTTACCTTCGCCCCGGTATCGGCTAAAGCGGTTATTAAATTCTGATAATCGGCGGCTATTTGTGGCGCAGTGTGATCTCCCCCGAGGATGTCATTTACACCGATCATCAGGAAGACGTACTTTGCCCCGGTTGAACGAATGCTCGGCAAGCGATCGATGACGCCGGTTACCGAGTCGCCGCCTATGCCGCGGTTTGCAATACGAACCTCAGGAAATAACTCAGACCAATGACCACCCTCGGTAATGCTGTCTCCGACCATCACCACGTCATAGGATTTTTTGTCGGCCTCGAATTCCCTGACCCGGTCATCGTAATAGGGATAGTGGCCGGCGCTATGCGCTGTAGAGGCAAACAGGAACAATGCAATAGCCAGAGCTCTCAAAAGCGATGTAGTGGAGAGGGCATTCATGGCGTCTTTCTGAAAATGTGCGTGCCTATTTATCCGCACACGATGAAGGTCATTTTAAACAGGAGACCAGATTCCATTTTTTTCTAATTAACCGTCGTTTAATCATGCGTAGGGTCAGAGTGATCGAAAGGGGCATAGCCCTGTTCTATTAAATGGACATGAAGCTATCGCTTACCACGCAGACCGAAAATAAGCATGACGAAAGGATAGGCGAGCAGTCCTGGAAGAGCAAAAAACGGGTTGGCATAGTAATTGGCTGCACCAGCTGAGAGCTTGTACGTTAATACGCTTAAAAGAACAAAAGCGCATGGACGCCATAAGCCTTCCGAAAGCGCCCATGGCATTGGAGTGAAAAACCCGAGCCAGCAAAAGCACATTTTAATCGTTCTCCGCTTTCCATCATCGCGTCTCAACAAAACCAACTTTTTCATCATCGGGGAGTGTGAATGCTATTTGATCAATCGGGAGATGTTGCCGCAGGCCCACTTTTGGAGCAATATTGATCCGATTAAGCCCGTCATTGCACAGATGCCAGCTTCGGACCTAATTACCTATCGTATATATTCCCGGTTTTACACGCCTACAGACGCTAAGGGGGGCAAGCCTCTTACGCGGGGAGGCAGCAAAGTGCTTTCTATAAATCAAAATCAAATTCGGAGGATCAAAGAATGAATCCTAAGGTTGATGCATATCTAAGCAAGGCAAAAAAATGGCAGGAAGAATTTGAGAAATTGAGAATGATCATTCTCGACTGCCAGCTGACCGAAGAATTGAAGTGGGGCGTTCCTTGTTACTCGCTCGATAAAAGAAACATCGTTTTAATACATGGATTTAAGGAGTACTGTGCGGTCCTGTTTTTCAAGGGGGCTTTGCTGAAGGACCCCAAGCATATCCTCATCACTCAGACTGAGAATGTGCAGTCGGCGCGCCAGATACGGTTCACCAATGTGCAGGAGATAGTAAAGATGCAGGCCATCTTGAAGTCCTACATTAATGAAGCCATTAAAGTGGAAAAGGCCGGCTTGAAAGTGTCCTTTAAAGAGACGACGGAATTCACGAATCCTGAAGAATTCCAACGTAAACTAGATGAAATTCCTGCCTTGAAAACTGCTTTTGACGCGTTGACTCCAGGGCGGCAGAGAGCTTACCTTCTTTATTTTTCCACAGCAAAACAATCCAAGACCCGAGAGTCGAGGGTTGAAAAAAATGTGCAGAAAATTCTCAATGGACAGGGCTTGGATGACTAATAAGTTCGATGAGGCGTATTGCTTCAGGCTTCATCAGGCATGGGGTACTCGATAAGTTAGAGTTATATGACGCTATTTGCCACCGGCCATAAGCGGAATTTCGCACATCAAATTCAAACCGCTCATTGGTGCGGAAGTTATTGACAACCATTCGTGTTAATTTCCAGGATACGGGAGGAGTAGCAATGGTACATTCCACAATTGAGCGCTGGCACGAGATCGTCAAATCGCGTGACATTACTTCCTTGAAAGCATTGCTCGCCGATGATGTGGTCTTCGAATCACCTGTTGTTCACACGCCCCAAAGTGGCAAAGCGATTACGATCAAATATCTGACCGGCGCCTTGCATATCTTAAATAACGGCACGTTCCAATATTTGAATGAATGGCATGGCCCTCGTTCGGCAGTGTTGGAGTTCCAATCAACGTGCGACGGCATCCTGGTCAACGGCGTAGACATGATCACATGGAACGATAACGGCCTGATTACACACTTTAAGGTAATGATCCGTCCGCTAAAGGCTGTCAACAAAATCCACGAATTGATGGGTCAGATGCTTCAGCACGACGGAGTACAACAGCGATAAAATTGGTATATCGCTGCAATTGGCGTGGGAGCAGGATTTTTCGGATTGGTAATAGCCACTATTCGTGATGGCGAAGAGACGCCGAGGGGACGGTAACGACGTTCATATCGCTGGCCGCCCCGGCCTAGCTCGGTAGACTCAAATAGCTGGTTTAGATGCCGCTGGCTGCGAGTAAGTATGATCCGCAATCGGTTGTCCTGCTTTCGCTCCCATTTTCATGCGCGATGCGACGATCACCGATAGCAGGCAGCCACCGGCGAGATAAGCCGCCACCGCGTGCCATGTACCATCGACGCCAAGCAACGCGGTAGCAATAAATGGCGTGAAACCACCGCATACCACGCTTGCAAACTGGTAGCCGACACCGGCACCACTGTAGCGGTATTCCGCGCCGAAAAATTCGGTGAACAAGGGTTGCTGCACGCTGACCACCATGTCATGGGCAATGTTGGCGAGTAGCAGCGAAAAAATCACGATCCAGAAAACAGAGCGTGCTTCCAGCGCCAGGAAGAATGGGATCGCAGAAAGAAGGCCGATCAGCGCGCCGGTGACATATACCCGCTTTTGTCCAATGCGGTCGGCGGCTATTGCAAACACGGGAATCGTCACGCAACTGACTGCGCCGACCAGCAGGCCTATGTTCAGGAACAGATCGCGCGACATGCCCAGATTCGTGGTCGAGTAAGACAATGCAAAGGCGGTGACGATATACATCGTGAACATTTCCGCCATGCGCAGTGCGATGATCAGCAAGAAGCTCTTCGGATGCTTGCGCAATGCGGTAAGCACGGGGATTTTAACTTTGTGTTCACCATGCGCGCCGACCTTTTTTACGAACTCCTCGGACTCTTCCATGGTAGAGCGGATCCACAAGGCGATCAGCACCAGCACGATGCTGACCAGGAATGGCACGCGCCAGCCCCAGGACATGAACGCCTCGTTATCCAGCGTATGGACGAGAATGGACACAATGCCCGTCGCTAAAACCAGCCCCACGCCATAACCGACCTGTACGCCGCTGCTGTAAAACGCCTTTTTCCCCTCCGGTGCACTCTCGACAGCCATGAGTGCCGCGCCGCCCCATTCGCCGCCGACCGCAAAACCTTGCAATGCACGTAGCGTCACCAGTGCTAGCGGCGCATACCAGCCTATGCTGGCGTAGGTTGGCAGCAATCCAATCATTGCCGTTGATATTCCCATCATGAACACGGTGATCACCAGCATGCGTTTTCTGCCAAGCCGGTCTCCGAAATGCCCAAAGACGATGCCGCCGAGCGGACGAAACAGAAAGCCAACGCCGAACGTGGCGAATGCCGCCAGTGTGCCTGTTGTCGGGCTGGCAGCGGGAAAGAACTGCGTGTTGAATACGAGCGCAGCCGTGATGCCGTAGAGCAGGAAGTCGTACCAGTCGACCACCGCGCCGACGAAACTGCCTAGCGCAGCTTTGCGTGATCGACGATCAGCCTTGATTTGTTCCGTCGTAAGAATGTTCGATGTCTTCATTGAGTCTCCATTTTTATATGAGTATTTCATAGCCAGCAGTTTTTTATTTATGAAGAAGCGTAGCGATGGGGGAGGAAAAAAGCTATCGACCAATATCGTAAAGTGTGCGATAAACGCTCAATAACAGTTGATTAACGCACGTTTTTGCTATTTTAATGGATCAGAAAGAACTGAAAAAGCGCGATTGGATCGCGGGGCTCGACCGCGGACTGGCGATCCTGGAAGGCTTCGACAACAATTGCCCGCGGATGACCGCAACCCAGGCCGCGCAACGCACCGGGCTGACGCGTTCCGCCGCGCGCCGGTACCTGCTGACGCTTGAACATTTAGGTTATTTGTATAGCGATGGCAAGCAATTCGGCCTGACGCCCAGAGTGCTTAAGGTGGGATGGTCCTATTTCGATTCGGCGCAACTGCCCCGGATTCTGCTGCCATTTCTGCAGCGTGTGACTGCGGCGTTGAACGAATCCGTGTATGTCAGCGTGCTGGATAACTGGGAGCTGGTGTTCATCGCCAGAAATGGCGCGGCCCGTGTCATGACGACGGGCTTTGTCCTCGGCGCACGCATGGCGGCGCATCTGGCGTCCCCGGGAATCATGATGCTCGCGTTTGAACCGGAGGAAAAGGTCAGGGCATGGCTTGCGGCATCGGTCCTCACGCCATTTACTCCGTACACCATTACCGACGTCCAGCGTCTGTATGCCGAAGTGGAAAAGGCGCGCGCATTCGGTTATGCAGTGGTCGAGCAGCAGCTGCAAATCGGGGTGCGGGGCATTGCTTTACCGCTGAAGAATCGGAGCGGAGAGGTGATCGCCGCCATTAGTGTGAGCATCCCGATGGGAAGCGAAAGCCGCGAAGACGCATTGGCGCGCGTTCTGCCAATCTTGCAGGAGACGGCGAATACCTTGATTAACCATTTGTAGGTCGTTGTACCACTCCGGAGAAAATTTTGTCTCGAGAATTTCCTTCTTTTTCAGGCCTGTGTGCAATTCCTTAACCATGCCATCGCTATCATTTGCTTCAATCAAAGCAGCCGCACGAAAAAAATTGGCGTGCGGATTCGGCTGCGTTTCGCTGCCTGTTTTGTTGCAGCGCAGCTCGTCAATGATGCCGAAACCGGTATGCGTACGATGGAAAAATTCATTGGATCGATTGCAGCGCCAACACTACTATTTGCACTCATCGGGACCGTGTGTCGGCATTGCCATGGGCGCTTGATTGTTACCCTGGCGACGCTGCAATCTGATTTGACAGTTGCAAGGCATGCGTCGTGTCGCGACGATAAAAAAGGAGACCTGCAATGAAAAGACGAGATTTTCTGGGCTACGCCGTAGTGACTCCGTTGCTGACGGCTTGTGGCGTCGGTGGCAGCGACAGTGCTTCATCCGCAGCAGCGTCGAGCGCGAAGGCGTCCGCAGCAGCAGCGGCCGGCGCCAGCGGCAACCCGGTGTTCGCCAGCGGCGGCAATCACACGCTGTCGTGGAACACTAGCGGCAACTGGTTCATGGATGGTTCTGCGTTCCAGTTTTTCGGCGGCGAAATCCATCCGGCGCGTGTGCCGTCCCAATATTGGGATCACCGTATCAAGATGATCAAGGCGCTGGGCTGCAACACGATTTCGCTGTATGTCATGTGGAATTTCCACGAACTGTCCGACGGCACGTTCGATTTCACGTCGGCCGATAAAAACATCGGTCACTTCATCGACCTGTGCGCGCAAAATGGCATGTGGGTGCTGTTGCGTCCTGGTCCCTATGTGTGCGCCGAGTGGGATTTCGGCGGTTTGCCGCCGCGTATGCTGGCCGATCCGCAATTCAGGGATGGCTCCGGCAACCTGCAGATCCGCGGCAATTTCCCCAGCTACATGGCTGCCGTCAACAAGTGGAATACGGCGCTGTACAACAATGTGGTCAAAGGCCGCACCCTGTCTGCCGGCGGCCCGATCATGCTGGTGGCGGTGGAGAATGAATATACCTCCTGGTCGCCGGATGACGGCACCTATCCAAATGCGATTGCGCAGCAATGGACGGCGCTGGGCTATGCGGAAAAATTCTGTGTGTGCGATGGCTACGCCAGCGGCTTTAAGAACAACCATATCACCTTGCCGGCAAATACCGCCTACGGCATGACGGCGGACGGTTCCTCTGTCGCCAATTACGCGACTGCCGCCAGCAATTATGGCGTGGGTGCGTTTGGAGCGGAGTGCTACCCTGGCTGGATCTGTAACTGGGGTGATGCAAACCAGACGTTGCATGTCGGCGATTTTGTCAGCCAGATCACCGCGCTTACCAACGCAAAATGTTCTTTCGTGATGTACGTTGCCCATGGCGGCAGCAACTTCGGCTTCACGGCGGGCGGCAACGGCCTTTGTTACAAAGCATGCCAGCCGGTGATGACTTCTTATGATTACGGCGCTCCGGTGTCCGAATCGGGTGCGGCAAACCAGAATTTCTATCCTATCCAAGGGGCTTACGTCGCCAATGCTTCGTATAGCGTGCCGTTCTCTGCACTGCCTGCCGGTATCGCGCATATTGCAGACGGAGACGTGCCTGCGGTGACAAGCAGCCAGCTAAGCTATAGTCAATTCTTGCCTGGGATGACGCTCGGCATTCAGAATGCGCTGCCGCAAACCATTGAAGCGCTGGCCTTGGCCATGAACCAGAATCAACCTGCAAATGCTGGCATCTATCCTTCCGGGGTGGCGGTTTATCAGACTACCTTGCCGGCGGCCGGCGGCAACTTCAGCATTACTTTCGACCGCGCGCCCGATTACGCGCTGGCCTATGTCAATGGCGTGCGGATTCCCAATCTGCTGCTGAGCACGGTTGCGGATGGCAAAGTGCCGGCGCAGGTTACCTCGTTCAGTATCAGCAACGCCGCCGCCAGCGCCACGTTGAAAATAGTCTGCATGTCGTTTGGCCGCACCAACTACGGCACGGTGATGAACCAGGAGGGCAGGGGATTGTCCGGCAATGTATACGCCAACGGCGTCGCCTTGAGCAACTGGAGCATGACGCTGTCGCCGCTGTCGGCGAACCAGATCGCGGCGCTGACCTTCAGCGCGGCTACACCTGCCAGCGACCAGCCTTTCTTTGCCAAGGCCACGGTGAATATCTCCACGCCGCAAGACATGTATATCGACATGTCGGCCTGGAGCAGCGGCTACGTATTCGTTAATGGCCGCAATCTTGGACGCTACTGGACGGCGGCGGGTCCGCAAACACGGCTCTACTGCCCGGGAGTCTGGCTCAACAGCGGCGCCAATACCATCGTCGTATTCGAGTTCATCAAAGGCAGCGCGGGCAACCTGAGTTTTTACGGAGAAAGCGGTTTGCCGCTGAACGTCACCAGCCCGGTCAGCACGGCGGCAGTGCCGCCGCCAGTCGCCAACACTACTTACTTCCTGCAAAACGTTAACAGCGGCCTGTACCTGGATGTGTTGGCGGCGGTTGCCGGTTCGAGCTATACCTACCCAGGTTTGCAACCATTGAGCGCCGCCGCGACACAGGGCTGGACGGTGACCAACGATACCTCCGGCAACCTGAAGATCGCCAACGCCAGTACCGGTGCGGTGCTCGATGTGGCCAACAACAGCTCGACGGCGGGCTCTTCGGTCATCCTTTACAGCGCTAATGGCGGGGCCAACCAAAGCTGGCAAGCCAGCGGCGTCAGTAGCGGCGTCTATACCCTGACGGTCAAGCAAAGCCAGCTGCTGCTGGATGTCAATGGCGCATCCAAGGCGCCGACGTCGATCTCGTCGACTGGCTCGGTGGCAAACATCGTGGTCAATCCGGTCGACAATGCGAATCAGGAATGGCCATTTAGCCAGCAATGGCGTTTCATTCCCGCTTTGGTCAACAACGGCATCTATACGCTCACCAGCGCCCTGAGCAGCCTGATGCTGGGCGCTTACCAGGGTGGTACTGCCAACGGCACCCGGCTCGGGATTGCAGCCCCGACCGGCGGCCAGGAGCAGCAATGGCGCGTGACGATATCCAGCGGCGGCGTCTGGCAATTGACGAATATCAAAAGCGGCCTGGTCATGGATGTCACAGGACAGGGAACCGCCAATGGCACCGCGCTGGAAATCTGGCAGGGCAATGGCGGCGCCAACCAGCAGTTTGTGTTGGTGCCGCGGGCGGACGGCGTGAGCTTCGGGATCCGCGGCGTGCAGAGCGGACGGGTGATCGACGATAATAACTCCGGCACGTCGCCGACCAGCTACGGCAGCAGCAACGTGTCTGCCATCACACTGTGGGATGACAACGGCGGCGCCAATCAAAGCTGGAAATTTACCAAGGTCGGCTAGCCGGCGCACGGTGTAAATAGTGTGTTGGAAACCGGGGCGCTCGTCCCGGTTATCTTGGCTTCAACTGGCTCGCAGGCCGGGCCGTTAGGGGGCGTTGCGTCAGCAGCGGCCGGTTTCTTCCCTGCTTCACGCTTAATCCCGTCATCTTTGTCGCTTTACGGGGCGATAGCGTAGGAGCGCACAACGTTGTCGTTGCAAAATGCCGGATTTACGCTAATATACTGTATGCATGTACAGTAATTGGTGTTGTGATGTCAGACAATCAAACAAAGCGTCCGCCGCAGGTAATCAAATTCCATGGCCCCAGCGTGGTGCTGAAAGGCCGTGGGGCGACCAATAATATGCAGGGTCGTTATGAAATGGACCAGCGCGAGGATTTCGACGATGGTTGGGGCGCTGCTGAGGATGAGCTGTCTGAGGCGCCTCTTGTGCGGACGATAGTGACCGAGGAGCAGGCAAAAAGTATCCTGAGCCGTAATGTATCGCCGGATCTGCCGTTCAGCGTTTCCCTGAATCCGTATCGCGGTTGCGAACACGGTTGCATATATTGCTTTGCGCGGCCAACGCATAGTTATCTGGGGTTGTCGCCGGGGCTGGATTTCGAGAGCCGGATCTTTGCCAAGGTAAATGCGCCGCAAATTCTGGTGCGCGAGCTGGCCAGGCCGTCTTATGTGCCGTCGTCGATCGCTATCGGCGTCGCTACCGATGCTTATCAGCCATGCGAACGCGAGCTTGGGCTGACACGTCGCATCCTGCAGGTATTGCACGACTGCGAGCACCCGCTTGCGATGATTACCAAGTCGTCGCTGATCGAGCGCGATATTGATTTGCTGGCGGCGATGGCGGCCAAGAAGCAAGCGGTGGCTGCGGTCACTATTACCACGCTTGATCCGGCCATTGCGCGTACGCTGGAGCCGCGTGCTGCTGCGCCGGCGCGCCGCTTGCGGACCATTCGCGCTTTGGCAGATGCAGGCATCCCGGTCAGCGTCAGCATTGCGCCGATAATTCCTTTTATTAATGAGCCGGATCTGGAGCGGATCATCGAGGCGGCGGCGGATGCCGGCGCGGTGCGCGCCAATTATATCGTGTTGCGCTTGCCGTGGGAGGTGAATCCGTTGTTCCAGCAATGGCTGGAAGCGCATTTTCCGGATCGTGCGAAACGGGTCATGAACCATATCCGGGAGATGCGCGGCGGCGCGGATTACGATTCGGATTTCGGTACGCGCATGCGCGGCGAGGGTATCTGGGCGGATTTCTTACGGCAACGTTATGAGAAAGCCGTGGCGCGCTTCGGGTTGGTCCAGCGGGGATCGTTTTCGACGCTGGATGCCTCGCAATTCAAGCGTCCGCAACCGCCTTCAGTGCAGAAACCGAAGCTGCAGATGGATTTGTTTTAATGATCTCTTTAATACGGAGGTAGGGTGATATGGTGTCGGCGACAGCGGTTGGATACGAAAATGCTCGGAGAAATCGAATGGTGGATTATCGGGTTGAGTTGGCGTCGGCAAGCGATGTCGAGTCATTGGCTGAGGTGGAGCAGGCGGCAGCGACGCTGTTTCCTGAGCGGCTGCTGCCATTGCATTTGCGCGGCGAAACGATAGCGCGCGAAAAATTGCTGGCTGCGCAAGCGGCAGGCATGCTGTGGGTGGCAAAAGATGGGGCGCACACGGTGCTCGGGTTTGCCTGCGTCGCCATGCATGGCGCTGTCGCCAGCCTGTCGGAGCTCGATGTCTTGCCTGCCTATGGTGGCCAGGGTATCGGTAGCGCTTTGCTTGCGTCAATCATCGCGTGGGGAAAATCGCGCGGGATTCCGACCTTGTACCTGACGACGTTTCAAGAGTTTGCGCCAAGTCAGGCGTTATATCGCAAGTTCGGGTTTGTCACGCTGGGCGCGGTGCCGGATTTTCTGGCTGCCGCACTGAGGCAGGAAGTGGCGGCAGGGCTAGCGGACCGGATCGCCATGCGGCTGACTTTTTGCTGCAACAAAAGAGGGAAGCCGTGCCAGTTGCGTGACTGAGTTTGTTTGCAGCCTGTTTGTTGTTGAGCGGGAGGTGATTTGCAGGCGGCAGAGCGGTCGTCTCGGGATGTTTAAGACTGGCCCTTCAACAATACCAGCAATGCCCCGGAACCGCCTTCGGCGGCAGTAGCCTGGCAGAAGGCGAGCACTTCGTCCTTTTGCACCAGCCAGTTGCGCACCTTGGATTTCAGCACCGGTTCTTTATTGACTGAGCCCAAGCCCTTGCCGTGAATGATGCGCACGCAGCGCCAGCCGCGCTTGGCAGCCAGACGCAGGAATTCGGCCAGGGCTTCGCGTGCTTCTTCGCGCCGCAGGCCGTGCAAGTCGAGCTGCTGCTGGATCGTCCAGTGACCGCGTCGCAACTTGCGCATGACGTCAGGGCCGATGCCGCTGCGGGAAAAACTGAGCGTTTCGTCGGTGTCGAGCAGGGTTTCGATGTTGAAATCGTCCGACAGCGATTCCTCCAGCGCGGCTTGTTCGTCGACCATGTGCTGGCGCGCAATCGGCAACGGGCGCGGAGTGTCCGGTGTGAATTTGGGTGGTACGGCGAGTGGTTTGACGTTGCCGATGCTGCTGCGGAATATGTCGGCGTCGCGCCGTGCTTCCTGTTCGCGGCGTTTCGTTTCAGCCGCGGCGGCCTGACGTGCTTCGTCCTGCGCCTTGATTTCCTTGCGCAGCGATTTGAGAGCGCTGAAGTCTTTGATCGGGCCGGCCATGATGGATACGTCTGTTAGTAGTGGTAGGCGGCTGGGCTGCCAGCCGATGATCGCGATGGCATGCAGCTGTCGCGATCATCGGAGTAGAGCCTTAGTCTTCCAGGAAGCGTTGGGCGTCGAGTGCAGCCATGCAGCCTGTGCCGGCGCTGGTGATAGCCTGACGATAGATATGGTCTTGCACATCGCCGGCGGCAAATACACCCGGTACGCTGGTGGCGGTCGCCATGCCTTCGAGGCCGGTTTTGGTCTTGATGTAACCGTTGTGCATGTCCAGCTGGCCATCGAAAATGCCGGTGTTCGGTTTATGACCGATGGCGATGAAAACGCCATGCAGAGTGATCGGCGTGACGCTACCGTCGGCTGTCGATTTGATGTTGATGCCGGTAACGCCGCTGGCGTCGCCGGTGACTTCTTCCAGCGTGTGATTGTACTTGATCACGATCTTGCCTTCCGCTACCTTGGCGTTCAGGCGGTCGACCAGGATCGGTTCGGCGCGGAACTTGTCGCGGCGATGGATCAGGGTGACTTTGCTGGCGATGTTGGACAGGTATAGCGCTTCTTCGACCGCGGTATTGCCGCCGCCGACTACAGCGACTTCCTGGCCGCGATAGAAGAAACCGTCGCAGGTGGCGCAAGCGGAAACGCCTTTGCCCATGAAAGCTTCTTCCGACGGCAAGCCAAGGTACTGGGCCGAAGCGCCGGTGGCGATGATCAGGGCGTCGCAAGTGTATTCGCCATTGTCGCCGATCAGGCGAAATGGTTTTTCCGACAACTTGGTGGTGTGGATATGGTCGAAAATGATTTCGGTGTTGAACTCTTCCGCATGCTTGAGCAGGCGTTGCATCAGTTCAGGGCCTTGAACCCCATGCGGATCGCCAGGCCAGTTTTCGACATCGGTGGTGGTCATCAGCTGGCCGCCTTGCTCGACGCCGGTGATCAGCACCGGTTTCAGGTTGGCGCGCGCAGCGTAGACAGCAGCGCTGTAGCCGGCAGGTCCGGAACCGAGGATCAATACATGGGCGTGCTTGGCGGGTTTGGTAGTAGTCATGGAAGGCCTTAGGTAACAAATGTCGGGAGCGTCATGGGCTCGATGAATGCCGGTTTATGCTCGCTTGTGGCGGATAAATAGTCTGAATATCATCAAATTACGCTCAAAAACTCGGTAAGATTATAGTCGAGCTACTGGCTGCACGTGTGCGGCGCATCAAAATTCACAGTAGCCAAGCTTGTTTTTTTGAACATGTTTCAATTGGAAACATCAAACACTGGTTATATATATAGGTATTGGGTGCATAATTTCAACTTGCCATGGATGATTGGACCGCATTCAGTAATTTCAGTAATCAGTAATACTAGGCAGCAAGCATTGAGAAGCATCATATAAGCGACACTCAAGTAACACTCAAGCAGCATTGACCGGATTTATGACTAGAACAAGCCAAGCCTATACCCGCAATACCAAACAGCAAGAGAAGCAGCCCTTGCCGAGCCGTCTGGTTCGGCTCTTGTATGAGGCGCGCTGGATCATCTATGCGGTCATTACCTGCTATCTGATCATCATTCTTGCCAGTTACTCCAAATCCGACCGCGGCTGGTCGAGCTCTGGCTCGGGGCCGGTCCTGCACAACTGGGGCGGCCATGTCGGCGCCTACATGGCGGATTTGCTGCTATTCGTCTTCGGGGCATCCGCATGGTGGTGGTGCGCGCTGTTGCTGCGCACTTTGTGGCAAGGCTACCGCCGTATTTCGCATCGTTTTCTGGTGGCAAAAGACGCCGAGCCGGAACATCACCAGGAAGGCCTGATCCGGGGCGTGGGTTTTGTCCTGATTCTGATTGGCAGCATGGGCATCGAATACACCCGCATGTACTCGATGCACATGCAGTTGCCGCGTGCGCCGGGTGGGGTATTGGGGCAACTGATCGGCAGTGGCGCGCAAAATGCGCTTGGCTTTACCGGTGGCACTCTGTTCCTGCTGCTGCTGTTTGCTTTGGGCATCAGTCTGTTTTTCCACGTCTCCTGGCTGACCGTGGCGGAGCGTATCGGCGCCGGCATAGAAAACGGCGTGCTGTGGCTGAAGAATTTCTATATAGCCCGCCAGGATCGCAAGGTCGGGCAGGTTGCTGCCGTCAAGCGCGAAGAGGTGGTGGTGCAAGAGCGCGCCAAGATTGTGGTGGCGCCGCCAATCCGCATCGAACCGCAAGTCGTCGCCGTGCCGAAATCCGAGCGGGTCCAGAAGGAAAAGCAAACTGCTTTGTTTGAAGATCTACCCGACACCAATCTGCCGCCTTTGTCGCTGCTGGATGAAGCGCCGCCGGCGCAGCAGACCGTGAGCGTCGAGACGCTGGAGTTCACCAGTCGTCTGATCGAGAAAAAACTGTCCGATTTCGGTGTCCAGGTGACGGTGGTTGCGGCGCATCCGGGACCGGTCATTACGCGTTATGAAATCGAACCCGCGACAGGTGTCAAGGGTAGTCAGATTGTCGGCCTGGCGCGTGACTTGGCGCGTTCGTTGTCGCTGACGTCGATCCGCGTGGTGGAAGTGATCCCCGGCAAAATGTACATGGGCCTGGAGCTGCCGAATCCCAAGCGGCAGATCGTGCGCCTGACGGAAATCCTCAGTTCGAAGGTCTACAACGACGGTGTTTCCAGCCTGACTATCGCCCTCGGTAAAGATATCGCCGGTCATCCGGTGGTGGCGGACCTGGCCAAGATGCCGCACTTGCTGGTGGCGGGTACGACCGGCTCCGGTAAATCGGTGGGGATCAACGCCACCATCCTGTCCTTGCTCTACAAATCCGATCCGAACCAGGTGCGGCTGATCCTGATCGATCCGAAAATGCTGGAACTGTCGATCTACGAAGGCATCCCGCATCTGCTGGCGCCGGTGGTGACCGACATGCGCCAGGCCGGCCATGCGCTCAACTGGGCGGTCAACGAAATGGAGCGGCGCTACAAGCTGATGTCGAAGCTGGGCGTGCGTAACCTGGCGGGTTACAACCAGAAGATCATCGATGCGGACAAGCGTGAAGAGAAAATCCCGAATCCGTTCAGCCTGACGCCGGACGAGCCGGAACCGCTGGAGAAGCTGCCGACTATCGTCATCATCATCGACGAGCTGGCTGACCTCATGATGGTGGTTGGCAAGAAGGTGGAAGAGCTGATTGCGCGGATTGCGCAGAAAGCGCGTGCGGCCGGCATCCACTTGATTCTGGCTACACAGCGCCCATCTGTAGATGTGATCACCGGTTTGATCAAAGCTAACGTGCCGACCCGGATTGCGTTCCAGGTCAGCAGCAAGATCGACTCGCGCACGATTCTCGACCAGATGGGGGCGGAAGCGCTGCTGGGTATGGGCGACATGCTGTATATGCCGCCCGGCACCGGGCTGCCGATTCGCGTGCACGGAGCGTTTGTCTCGGATGAAGAAGTGCACCGGGTGGTCGATTACCTGAAGGAACAAGGCGAGCCGAATTATGTCGAAGGCATATTGGAAGGCGGCGTGCTGGAAGATGGCGTCGACGGCGCTATCGGCGGCGGTGCAGCCAGCGGCGGCACCGAGGGCGATGAATTATACGACCAGGCAGTTGCCGTAGTTCTCAAGAACCGGCGTGCTTCGATTTCCTTGGTGCAGCGCCACCTGCGCATCGGCTACAACCGTGCGGCGCGCTTGCTGGAGCAAATGGAAACAAGCGGACTGGTCTCAACCATGCAATCCAATGGCAACCGGGAAATCCTGGTGCCTGCGGGGAACAGCAACACGGAGTAAATATGCAAAAGAAAATTACCGCCAGCCTCATCGGCGCCAAGAAAAACAATTTGTTCGCCAAATTCAAATCGGGTCGCCTCATTGTCGGCCTGTCGTTAAGCATGGCGCTGTTGCCCTCGCTGGCCAATGCCAGCGCGCTGGAGCAGTTCAAATCCTTCGTCAGCAGCACGCACTCGGCCAAGGGAGAATTCTTCCAGCAACTGGTGAAAATTGACGCCGGCACCAAGACGCCGAAAGTCTCAAGCACATCGAGCGGTGTGTTTGTCTTCGCGCGGCCGGGCAAGTTTATCTGGACCTATCAAAAGCCATATGAACAGGTACTGCAGGCCGATGGGGACAAGTTGTTCATCTACGATAAAGACTTGAATCAAGTGACCACCAAGAGCCTGGGCAATGCGCTCGGTTCCTCACCGGCGGCCATTCTGTTCGGCAGCAACGACCTGGAAAAGAATTTCGTCTTGAAAGAAGGCCAGGCCAAGGATGGCATGGAGTGGCTGGAAGCGACGCCGAAAGCCAAGGATACGACGTTCGACCATATCGGCATCGGCTTGCGCGACGGCCTGCCGCAGGCGATGGAGTTGCGCGATTCGTTTGGTCAGGTGTCGCTGCTGACCTTCAAGAATTTCGTCAAGAATCCACCGCTGTCGGCTGAGCAGTTCAAGTTTGTCGTGCCCAAGGGCGCAGACGTATTGAATCAATAAGCCTGCGGGATGTCGCTTTGGAGCCTGGCGTTAGGCTCTCTAAGAGGCTGTCGCAAACACAAATGGCCAGGTGCTCCGACGAAGACAGTACGAGTAGTACGGCAAGGAGGGTGTAGCGGGGGTTTCAGACGACATTGTCGTCTGCCTGCGGAACGCCCCGGGCTTGCAAGCCCGGGCGCGCCCTGTAAGGGCAACAACGCCAGGTGTGTTTGCAACAGCTTCTAAGCCAGTTTCAGGAATTCCAGTTTGTTGGCGACTTTGCTCCAGCTTTCGTGGTCGGGCAAGGGCGCTTGCGAACGGGTGATTGGCTTCCAGTCGGGATGCACGGCCAGGCGGGCGTTGATATCGATGAAATGACGTTGTTCCTCGGGCAGGTCGATTTCATTGTAGATCGCGCCGACCGGACATTCCGGCACGCACATCGAGCAGTCGATGCAGTTGTCCGGAACGATGACCAGGAAATTCGGTCCTTGCCGGAAGCAATCCATAGGACAGACTTCGACGCAGTCGGTGTATTTGCACTGGATGCAGGAATCGGTGACGACAAAGGGCATGGCGGGCTGGGCCGGGTTAGGCCGTATCAGGTTTTCAGGGCTGCTTCGGGCTGGCCTCAAACGTAACGCAGGCGCTGGCGTCAAAATCGAGTGGGATTCTCTCACAATTGGGATAAATGCGGGATTAATACGGGATTAATACGTCATCGGATTTCACTTTTCAAACAAAGCACTCTTTTCACAGAATCATCCCATGTCAGACCTTTTCAAAGTAGAGCCCACTCCACCACTGGCTGAAGCGCTGCGTCCGGCAACCCTGGATGAAGTCATCGGACAAAGCCATTTGCTGGGGGAGGGCAAGCCATTACGGCTGGCGTTCGAATCCGGTAAGCCGCATTCCATGATCCTGTGGGGGCCGCCTGGGGTTGGCAAGACCACGCTGGCGCGCCTTACTGCGAATGCGTTCGACTGTGAATTTATCCCTCTCTCGGCGGTGTTTTCCGGCGTCAAAGATATCCGCGCCGCGATGGACCAGGCGCAGCAGTATCTGGCGCAGGGCAAGCATACGATCCTGTTCGTCGATGAAATCCACCGGTTCAACAAATCGCAGCAAGACGCCTTGCTACCCTATGCAGAATCCGGGCTGGTGACATTCATTGGCGCAACCACCGAGAATCCTTCGTTTGAAGTCAACTCGGCGTTGCTGTCGCGTGCGCAGGTGTATGTGCTGCAAGCCTTGACCGAGGATGAATTGAAGCAGTTGCTGGCGCGCGCCCAGCAGCGGGTGCTGTCGCACCTGCAGTTTGATGACGCCGCGGTCGATACCCTGATCGGCTATGCCGACGGCGACGCGCGCCGCTTGCTGAACCTGCTCGAGCAGAGTGGCAGCGCAATCAAGGCATCCGGCGTGACGCAGGTGACTGCTGCGTTCCTGGAAAACGCGCTGACCTTGAATTCGCGCCGTTTCGACAAGGGTGGGGACAATTTCTACGACCAGATTTCAGCCCTGCATAAATCGGTGCGCGGCTCTAGCCCGGACGGCGCGCTGTACTGGTTGTGCCGCATGCTGGATGGCGGCGCCGATCCCAAGTATTTGTCGCGCCGGATTATCCGCATGGCCTGGGAAGATATCGGCCTGGCTGATCCGCGTGCGATGCAAATCGCCACCGATGCTGCAGCCACCTTTGAGCGCCTTGGTTCTCCGGAAGGCGAGCTGGCGCTGGGGCAGGCGGTCATCTACCTGGCGATAGCCGCCAAGAGCAATGCAGGCTACAACGCTTTCAATCAAGCCATGGCGTTTGTCAAAAAGGATAAGTCGCGCGAGGTGCCGGTGCATCTGCGCAATGCGCCGACTAAATTGATGAAGGAACTCGGCTACGGCCACGAGTATCGCTATGCGCACAACGAGCCACATGCTTACGCTGCCGGCGAGACCTATTTGCCGGACGGTATGGATAATCCAGATTGGTATCAGCCCGTACCACGGGGGGTGGAAGCCAAGATTTCCGAGAAAATGCAATTTCTCAGAAGCCTCGACGACGACGCCAAGAATACATGACTGTCATAGTCTATTCAGGCCTAACATAGGTGCGATGGGCGAAATCGGCAAGAGATGTTTAATGGATAAACAAGTGCCTGGTCCGGACCAGTACATCTTAGATCGAGCGAGCGCAATGTCATCAGGCATCGCGACCTTGCCAATTCGTTCCAGGCTCCACCTTCCGTAAGTTAATACAAAACATTGTGGCGCCATGCGCCGTCACTTTTGTTCGCCGTCACAGTGACTGCTCCCCTCGATCATCTGTGCACAGTGCAGGCTTGCACGTCGAACGCGCCATTCCGCATCCGAACCGTAGCGGAGTTTCTCCGGTCGCTACGAATGCGCCATGCACCAAACATGTGCACGTTTGCAATCCATCCGGATTAATGTCAAAAAAATTCTTTCCATATGGCGCGCCATTTGAGGCGTCAATATCTGGCAATGGATTGCTGCGCTGCCATACTTTGTTTGTATTGCTTGAGGAAAAAGGAAAGGCATTTTCTATTCCAATATATTTTTTTGTTCTATCTATATACGATTTTTACGATAAGAAGAATGCATGGAAAAATCGGCGTTGCTGGCCTCGATATTGCTTCTGTTGATGGAGTGGAATGACTTGACGTATTTCCTGCCAGTAACCGTACCACCTCTCCATAGACAGCCTTGTCTAGTTGAATGTCCAGCGGATATTGCAAATGCAGGTAACAGTGGCGTTTCCCGTTTGCTGACTTGTTATTAGCAAGGTAAGGAAATGTTCAGATAATTAAATGTTTCGAGAAAATTATGTTGTTTTGCCAGTTTTGCATGGTTGACGTGCAGCACAAATTAGCCCTACATTTTGGTCTTGAATTAAGTAGAGCTAAAATTCAGTACGCGTCTTCAAGCAATGTTTTCGTTTTGCAAAGAGGCGTCGCAGGAGCGCCTGTACTAGAAAAAAGCCAAGCTGTTTTTGCGTATTTTTTAGCATTATTGATTTTCGGCTTTGCTTTGCCGATGGTTTTTGCAAAGCGCGTATCACGCCTGTATTTCACTCAGGAAGCTGTCAGCCATATGCCGGGAAATGCTGCGAAATAGCCACATAGGAGAGCTGCTTATGCCCAAGGTTGAGGCTACATCGATACAGTTGTTGTATGTTGAACATCATAACTGGCTGGTCGGCTGGTTGCGGCGGCGTCTCGGCAATTTCGACCACGCTGCGGATATTGCTCAGGATACTTTTGTGCGGGTGTTGCTGAAACCCGCGATCGATGTGATCGAGGAGCCGCGCGCTTACCTGACCGTTATCGCCAAAGGCCTGGTAGCCAATGCGCACCGGCGCGACGCCTTGGAGCGCGCTTATCTTGAGACCCTGGCGCAGATGCCTGAGGTGTTGGCGCCGTCGCTGGAATACCGGGCGATATTGCTCGAGACCTTGTTTGAAATTGACTCCATGCTGGACAACTTACCCTGCAAGGCGCGCAGCACCTTTTTGCTGTCGCAGCTGGAAGGCCTGACCTATGCGGAGATTGCCGAGCGCCTCAATATTTCAGTGAGAACTGTCAAGCGTCATATGGTGTTGGGTTTCGAACAATGCCTGATCTTTTCCCTGCCATGAGCGACACGCCAATCAATCCCGCGATTATTCGCGAGGCTGCAACCTGGCTGATGACATTGCACGGCGGCGAAGCTACCGAAGCCGATCAGCAAGCATGGCAGCGCTGGCGTTCGCGCAGTCCTGAGCATCAGCGGGCCTGGCTCTGTGCGCAAAAACTCAACGGCGCCTTCAGCGACATTCCGGCGGAACTGGGCATGCCGGTTCTCGACCGCGCAACACCGCGCCATCAACAGCGGCGTGCAGTGCTGAAAACGTTATCCGTACTTTTGACTGCCGCCCCGGTGGCATGGCTTGCCACCAGATTGCCATGGCAGGACTGGACTGCCGACTATCAGACCGGCACCGGCGAACAGCGCGATATCGCGCTGTCTGACGGCACCCAGCTGATGCTCAACACAGCCAGTTCGGTCGATGTCAAGTTCGACGCCAGCCAGCGCCTGGTGCGCTTGTATACCGGCGAAATGCTGGTGACTACGGGACGCGATAAGATGGCGCCGCCGCGGCCATTTATGGTGCAAACGCGTCATGGCATGCTGCGTGCGCTTGGCACCCGTTTCAATATCCGCCAGGAAGGCATGCGCAGTCATGTGGCGGTGCTTGAAGGCTCGGTCGAAATTGTGCCGCGGGCGTCCGTGGGTATGGCAGTGTTGGTCAAGGCAGGGCAGCAATGTGTGTTTACCGCCAACCGGGTTGAGCCTGTGCAGGCGGCCGACGACACGCTGGCGCTGTGGTCGCAAGGTGTGCTGGTAGCGGACAAAATGCGTCTTGCCGATTTCCTCGACGAGCTGGCGCGCTATCGCCATGGGCGGCTTAACTGCGATCCTGCGGTGGCCGATCAGCTTGTTTCCGGCGCCTTCCAGTTGAAAGATACGGACCAGGTGCTGTATTTGCTAAGCAAGGTATTGCCGGTGCGGATAGAAAAAATAAGCCGGTATTGGGTCACTGTGACTAAAGTCTAAGGTCTAAGGTCTAAGGGGTCGGTTGCGTATAGATATACGCGGTTCTTCATGGATTGGGAATTCGATGGGATATGGTCAGGCCCCTATCAATATCAAGGGTATGCCAGGCCGGCATTTCTGGTAGTTAACCGAGAAAGCAATGCGTATGGTTCTACAAAATTCTCGGCGACGTTTTTTTGATACATCGCGGCCGCTCTCAATGGCTGCGCGCGTACAAATCGCTTGCTGGTGCCTTGCCTCGGCTGGCTTTGGCGCTCCTTCTCCTGTATGCGCACAATCCACGCAGCTGGTTAAGAGTTATGCGATTGGTGCAGGAAAATTAAGTCTGATACTAGCGGCTTTTGCTGCCAAATCCGGTATTTCGCTCGCCTATGACCCGGCGCTGGTGAAGGACAAGTACAGTCCGGGACTGAGCGGCAATCATGCGGTTGCCGACGCGCTGGCCGTTTTGCTGAGCGGCACCGGGCTGGAAGCGATTGCCAAGGCAGAAGGCGGCTATATCTTGCGGACAAGATCCCTGCAGCAGCCGGCGCCATATCCCGTCGCACGTGCTGCTCCCGTTATCGCCTGGGATGATTCTGTATTGATGGAGATGACCGTTTTCCCCGGGCCAGACGGATCCGTGGATCGAGGGTTTGTCGCCACCAATAGCAGCAGCGCCAGCCGTACCAATACGCTGCTCTCGGAGCTGCCGCAATCGGTACAGGTGGTCACGCAAGAACTCATGACGAACCAGCAGTCGCAATCGGTGCTGGATGCCTTGCACGATGTCAGCGGTGTGAATATTTATAACATCGGGGTCGATACATCTGTCTATATCCGGGGTTTTCTGGCGCCGACACGCATTAATGGCCTGCAGCAAGGACCATCCCGTATCGATAGCGCCGCCTCGCCGCTGCATACGCCGCTGGCGGCGATCGAGAGAATCGATGTCGTCAAGGGAGCCGATTCGATCGTCGCTAATGGCGACATGGAGCCGGGCGGCCTGGTCAACATCATCACCAAGCAACCACAAGCCGAACCGGTACGGCAACTGACGCTGGAAAGCGGCACCCAAGGCCATCAACGGATTGCACTCGACCTCACCGGCGCGCTGTCGGACGATAATGTCTGGACCCACCGCGTGATTCTTTCCGGCAGCCAGGACTCGGACGCAATTGACCGCTACGACAGCGCGCGCGACGTCTATTTCGCCCCGTCGCTTGGCTATCGCCACGATGGCACTATCGCCGTGGCCGGCCTCAACTATCAACGCAATTTGTTGCCGATTGGCGGTAAAGGCCCCTACGGCCAGATTACCGATGGTTTGCAGAGCACCAGCATCGGCGGCAGTTATGACGTGCAGCAGAAATTCGATGGCAATTGGGGCGTGCAGAGCAAGGGTAACTACATGCGAACGCAGTTGTCTGCGCGTTCATACTACTGCGTTCAAAGCGCCTCGCCAGATGACGGCGCCATGCCGAGAAGTTGCCAGACGCGAGCGCAGGCATCTACGTCCTATGGCTGGAATCTCGAAAACAATGTGCACGGTACTTTTCATACCGGTCCGGTCAAGCATACCGTGCTAGCCGGTGTCGCCGTCAATTACAGCTGGTTTGCAGTGCCGCTGGCGGAGATTGGTCCTGCCGTGCCGGCAACGCTTTCACGCGACAGCCTGCCGGAGATTCCTTCCACGAAGCTGACACCGTACGAGCCGGCATCTGAGTTGTACTATACCAATTGGTTTCTGCAAGACCAACTGGGCTGGCGGCGCTGGCATTTGCTGGCGAATATCGGCTACACGCGGGCCTGGTCACATAGCGCCGATCTGCAAACCGCGGCGGTGACATCATTACATCCGCAAAGCAAGCCGATTTATAACATCGGGCTATCCTATCAGCTGACTGATAACGTCACGCTGTATGCCAATCGGCAAAAGAGCTTCGTGTTGCAGGCCCAGGCCTCCGGTATTCGTTACGATGACGGCCCGCCTGGCCTGTACAACCTGCCGCCGACGGACGGGAAATCGCTGGAGGCGGGCGTCAAATTAAATCTGCTGGACGAGCGCTTGATGTTGACGGCGTCGGTGTTTCGGATAGAACATGCGAAGGTCCTGTACGCCTATGCTTACGACGCTAATAATAATGAATTTACTGCGCTGCTGCCTGCCACCACAAACCGCGGGGCAGAGTTCGATCTGAGCGGCAGTCCCTTGCCAGGCTGGAATCTCACCGCGTCCTACAGTTACAACAATTTCAGGTATGCGCAGCCGCCGGGTTTTTATGTCCAGCCTTCGTTGATTTCGCGCCATCAGGCCAGTTTCTGGAGCAGCTACGATTTGCAGAGCGCTGCATGGCGTGGATGGGGTTACGGCGTGGGGGCTAGCGCCCGTAGCGGGTACCCAAGCAACAGCGGTAATATGCAAATCGGCGGTCAGGTTTCTGTCGATGCGAATATCCGCTATGCGTCAAAATTATGGTCGCTGACTCTCGGCGCACGTAATCTCTTCAATCGCCACCTTTATGGCAGCTTCGCGAATCTCGACCAGGGAATTGGCTTTGAGCCGGGGCGTGTTTTTGTGTTGACCGGACGGTATAACTTCTGATCCCGGCTACTGGATAGCCGGGCAGGGAGGGGAACTTTTTCCTCCTCGCCCGGCGTCGCTGGTTAGCGCACTTTTTCCTGCGCAGGCATCACTGTCAGGTTTTCTCCCTGCGGCGTACGCATCGCCTTGCCTGACAATTTGCGGACCGCCCGGGCGTTGCCTACGGTGACCGGCACCGAGACTGCCTTGGTGCGGTCGCCCAGAGTGACGAACACATTCAACTCGTACACGCCGTCTGCCGTTGCGCGGACATTGGGCGTATCTGTGACTACGCCATCCTGATTGCTGACTAGCGTGGCGCTGCCAAGCGTGACGATCGACAAGCCTGCATTGCTGCGGTACTCCACGTGCAGCGGGGTATTCGGCTGATCCGTGGTGAACCTCAGCATGACCGGCAAAATGGCATTCTTGCTGGTGACGCTGCCAGAGGCCAGCTCGACGGTGACCGCAGCGCCGACTTTTTCACCATGCCCGGTACTGGATGCGATTTCATGCAATGGCTTGGCGTCACCATACTGCAGGCGGCAAGCAAGCAATACCATGGTGAAGGCCAGAAGGCTATTTTTGATCGTGATATTCATAGTCATTGGGCTTCTCCGGCGTTGGTTGGGGCGAGCGTGATTTTGAAACAGCCGGTTTTGTCGCCGGCGTTGATGGTGGCGACATAGTCGTCTTGCGCCGGCAGATCATAATCGACATTGTAGGCGCTGGCGGAATTGGGATCCTGGACCAGGTTTCCCGCTATCCGGTCGCCCTTGCTGAACAGCTGGAACGACGGATACAGGCCGGCGTCGGCGCTGATGTGCAAAGTATGCTTGCCTTTCTGGGCAAGACGGAAGCGCAGATAACGGTTGATGCCAAGCTTGTTGGTTTTGCCGTAGGCGCCGGTGGTGCATACGGTTGCATCCTTGGCGGGCTTGAGTTTGACGCCTTCTTCCAGGGTGGCATAGATCGGCAGCACAAAATCCTTGTTGCCGGCGACGATCGACGGCGGCAACGCAAATTGCCCGAGACCGAACATGTCGAGCTGGTTCTTGTTGGCGGTATTGATTTCCGCTAGCAGATTATCCAGCGTGGCCTGGCCGGCTGGATTGATGCTGCCGCGCAGCGAAGTGGCGAAGGAAAACAGGCTGGTGAAAGCGGGCGATTTCTTTTGCGCGGCCATGGCTTGGTAAATCGGCTTGAATCCGATGTCCGGCGATTGATGCAGTCGGTACAGTACCGACTGTACCGCGACTTCGCCAAACCAGGCCTTGGCGACGTTGTCCGGAATTTCGTCAACCTTGAACACTACCGCTGCGTTGGCTTGCGCCTGTCCCTGGGTGTCTACGTACATCGGATCGCTACGCGCCATGCTCGAAAACGCATTGCCCCAGCCTTCACTGAAGGCCAGCCGCATGTCGAGCAGATTGTCGCCGCTGTGCGGTCCAGCGATGCTGTCGTCGCGCGAAAATGTGGCCTGGAAATAGTGCCCCCATTCATGCGCAATCACGCCGGCATCGTACTCATCGGTGTCGACGTCTTCGTGGCCGCGAATATGCAAGCCTTTGGAATAGGATTTGCCATTCTGACTACCGAAGAAAGTGCCATCGTCGCTACCCGGGCTCCAGAAGATATTGAGCGGCGGGAAGCTAAGGTTCTGGTCGGCTTCCAGCACCTTGTGGCTGGCGCTGTAGATGGTGTCGAGGATGGCGAATGGCGCCGCGCTGCGCGAGTTGGCGTAGCTCGCGCTAGCCGCATCCCACCCCGATGCCGCATTGAGGTCATGGATGCTGGCTTTCTTGCCGCTGTTGAAGCTGGCGCCGTCCATGGCAAACAAGGCTGCGCCGTCGACCGCCGTGCCATAGCCGTCCGATGAATTATCGCGCACCGCGAAATTCCAGCTGGGTCCTGATGTCTTGCCGGCGCTGCGCAGCATCTGTGCTTTGGCGCGGACATGGACTGCCGTGTCGAGAGGGGCCTGGAAGCTGTAGTTTCCCTGGTCGTCGGTTGTCGTCGACAGCAATACCTTGCCGCTTTTGTCGTTGAGCAGTTCGACCACTATATTGCGCGCCGGCTTCTGTACGGTACTTGCATAGTCCAGTCTGGCCAGCCACTGGCCTTGCCGGCCCTTGTTGGATACTGCCGGTACGAAATCATAGGTGATCTTGCCGGATACGCTGGCTGTGGCGGCTGTAGTGACTTGCCGCGCCGGGCTCATACGCTGGCTTTGGGCGGCATCGGAACTGGCGCTTGCCACGGAATTGTTGCCATCGCCGCAGCCTGTGGCCAGCAACAGCGCCGACAATGCGGCGAATGCGGTGGCGGCAGTCCTGCTCTTTGCTTGATTTTTGTCAGTCATCTCTGTCCTTGATAGTGAAAGGAAGTAGTCATTTCAACTTCCGGCGCTGTACCGCCACCGGCTGCAAAGAAATGCGATGCCGAACCCAGCCGATCCCTGTAATCACCCATATGCAAAACTCCCGATTTATAGTTGAGAAGCGAGCACTCGGTCGCCAATGGAAATCACCTTGTGGAGATTTAATCAACAGACCTTATATTTATTGCCCCTCGAAAACATAAAAAGGGCCAAATGGCGTGAACGTTTTTTGCCGGGTAATAGCCGTTGTAAGCCGCTGTATCAAATGGTTACAAATAATCGGGGCCGATCGTGGCCCTTTTTCTTTTCTGGATTGGCATCACTAGTGAAAGCACCGAAGTGTGCGACGGGACATGCGAACAGGGCGCGACTTGTATTCCTGCCGCCTGAGATCTGGGGACGGAATAAAAGAAGAAGACCGATTGCGCCTAGGTGTTCTGGCGCGGAAACGAGAACGATTTTAGGAGAAATTCGGTGAGATCAAAGTCTGTTATATACCCGGTGTGCATCGCTGTGTTTGGTCTCACGCTGAGCGCCTGCGGCGGTGGCTGGCTGCTGTCGGCCAGATTCCCATGGCGCCATGGGATATATTATTTTTCTGATATGCCGATGTAGAAGGGGAAGCTGAAAATGACCGCATATATGGATCGATCCGACCGGCTGTCGCTGCTGACCCAGGCCACAGCCGAGGCCACCGGTAAGCGCTTTTGTGCACACCACCAGGGCGAAGTGGCGGCGACGGACGGTGACTTCGTCGTTCGTAACAACACCAAGCGCTGGATATGTTTTCGTTGTCAGAAAAACAGCCAGCGCCAGAGCGCTATGGTAGCGAAGCGGCAAGCCTAAGGCCTGTCCAATGAGCAGTTACAAATTATTTTGGGCCGATATGGCCCTTTTTTCGTTCTCGCGGGGCAGGCAAGGTAAGGGGAAGTAAATGTTAAATCATTAGAACGAAGAAGGTTTTAGCTGCCATGTCGACAATCTACGGAGTTAACCGGAGCCATTCCGGGAATGCAAGCGTCTCGGGGGAAAAGCACAATACTGCGCTGAACGTGAAGCTGAGAGATGAGCAATGGGAGGCGCTGGAGCCTATGTTGCGAGGAAGGGAAGGCGATGCGGGCGCCAGGGGCCGCGACAACCGGCTGTTCATCGACGCAGTATTGTGGATTACAAGCAATCGCCGGCTGTGGCGCGACCTGCCATTGCGCTTCGGTAAATGGAACACTGCCTACATGCGCTTCATGCGCTGGAACCAGAGCAATCTCTGGCGCCGTCTCGCAGACAATATTGGCGATGATCCAAAGCTGCGTGCCGCATTTGAAAACATCGTCAGCTATGGCGATGAATGGAGTTTGCGCATCAAACAGAGGGCGTCCAGGCGCACTAGCCGACAAGCCTACGATGCTGCGATCAAGCATGCGGCGGAACAAGCGCAGATGCCTGTGGAAGATGACTCGACTTTGCACTGGCTGCGGCTGGTAGTCAAAAACGAAGCTCTGGAATAAACTGGGTGCGATTGCGCTGTCGTTCTGGTGCGATGGCGCTGCACTTATTACACATGCTGGTCAAGCATCTCTGCTTTCCAGCCGTGTCCTGCATCTGATTTGCTGCTGGCTGCGGCAATCATCTCGTCCTGCCATTTTTTCTCAGTTCTAAGGTAATCTGCAAAAGATCCTTGACTCCAGTTTTAGTCTGACTATAATTTCCGACGCCTGACCGATGAAACGGCGGCGGTAGTCACGATCGCTTTGCCATATCAAATATATAAATATTAAAAAAACCGTCAGGCAGGCGCGGCACAGATCGCGCTGCCTGATCTTGTGAGACAGCAGGACAGGCCGGAGACAATGAATGGAAATACCAGAGCTGGGGATATCGATCCGCACGCGGCGTCATGCCATCAACAAGACGCTGGTGGAACTCGCCGCTGAAACAGGATTAACCGCAGGCTTCATTTCACAGCTAGAGCGTAATCTGACCAGCCCTTCGATTACCTCGCTGGTGGTGATCGCCAAAGCGCTGGGCGTTTCGATTGGCGACCTGATCCAGCAACCAGCGCAATTGCAACCCGATACCTACCGTGGCCAGCGCCAGCCTTATTCCGTGGCCAGTGGCCGCGTCAAATATGAGCGGCTGTCGACAGTGTTTCCGGGCAGTCAGGTGCATTCCGTGAAATTCACCATGCCGGCCGGGTACAAGTCAGAAATGGTCTCGCACGAAGGCGATGAAATGGTCTTCGTGCTCAGCGGCCGGGTCGGTTACACGGTAGGTACTGACAACTATGTGCTCAATGTCGGCGACAGCCTGCACTTCGACGCCAACATCCCTCACAGCATCGAATCGCTGCCACATGAAAACGAGGTGTCTGAAGTGATCTGGGTCGGCACCGTATCCTTGTTCGACGGCCCGCAAACGACGGAACCCAAAGAGCAGAAACATCTGCTGCGCGGTACTGAATTCTTTTGACGTCCCGGTTCGGGCGGCTATTCCGGCTGCCTTGTGGCATGGTTTTTGCAGTTGCAAAAAGACGTTACTAGCGGTGTTTCGAGCGCCTGGCCTAGCTGTGAAAGCAGGGGCGTAACAATAAATTTCAATAATTGCAATGCAATGGAGTGGTAAAGGCAATGGTGTACACGAACTATCTGGATTTGGGCGAACGGTTATTGAGCAGAGCTTGCTGCGGCAACGCCGGTGTACTGCGAGGCAGCCATGTTTGAAGCATCGGTCTACGCCGGACGGCGACGCTTGCTGAAACAGCATTTTTCCTCTGGCTTGCTACTGTTTCCGGGCAACGTCGATGTCTCCATCAATTATTTGCACAACCATTATTGGTTTCGCCAGGACTCCTCGTTTTCCTATTTCTTTGGTTTGAATCAACCCGGCCTGGCTGGCTTGATCGACATTGAAGCCGACGCGGACATTGTGTTTGGCAATGACGCCAGCCTGGACGACATGATCTGGGACGGGCCGCAGGATTCGTTGGCGCAGCGCGTCCAGGCTGCAGGCGTCGATCGCGTACAGCCTTATAGCGCTCTGGCCGAGGTAGTGGCGCAGGCGCGCCGCCAGGGCCGCACGATTCATTACCTGCCGCCATATCGTGGCGAAACCATACTGGAGCTGGCCGCGCTGCTGGACTGCACTGCGGAAGAATGTCGGGCCGGTGCTTCCGAGAGCTTGATGGCGGCGGTGATCGCACTGCGGGAAATCAAGAGCGAAGCCGAAATCGCAGAAATCGAAAGCGCTCTCAGCGTGACGCGCGACATGCACATCGCCGCCATGCAACTGGCGAAGGCGGACACTTTTGAGTACCAGGTGGTAGCGGCGATGGAAGGCATCATGCGTAGCCATGATTTGCAAAACGCTTACCCGATGATTTTTTCCCGTAGCGGAGAAATCTTGCATAATCGCGACCATCACAATCGCTTGCAGGCGGGCGATCTGGTGGTCAACGATTCCGGCGCTTCCAGCGCCCTCGGTTATGCCAGCGACATCACACGCACCTTTCCTGTCGGAGGACGTTTCAGTGAACGCCAGCGCAGCTTGTATGAGATCGTGCTGGCGGCGCAACTGTTCGCCATCGGTCTCATGCGTCCGGGAATTTCCTATCTCGAAGTGCACAAGCAGGCCGCCCGTCATATGGTAGCGGCGATGTCCGAGCTTGGTTTTTTTCATGGCACGCCGGAGCAGGTGGTCGACTCAGGCGCTTACGCGATTTGTTTTCCGCATGGTCTCGGCCATCAGATGGGGCTGGATGTGCATGATATGGAAGGTCTCGGCGAAATTCGGGTCGGTTACGACGCCAGCGTCAGCCGCAGCGAATTGTTCGGGCTGCGCAATCTGCGCCTGGCCAAGCCGTTACAGGCAGGCATGGTGGTGACGGTCGAGCCGGGCATGTATTTTATTCCGGCGCTGATCAAGCGCTGGCAGGCCGAGGCGCGTCACAGCACACTGATCAATTATGAAAAGTTCGGCGAATACCTGGATTTTGGCGGCATCCGGATTGAAGACGATGTGCTGGTGACAAGCACCGGCGCGCGCGTGCTGGGACCGGCGATTCCTAAAACCTGTGCTGAAATTGAAACCTTGATGGCCGCCTGAGCTGGCCATTTTGATTGTAGATTGCAATGGTTGGTTGCCGCATAAGACTGGCAATTGAAAGTACTGCACATTCATGCTTGTGCACTCGATGTTAATTGTTGTTAAATGCATCAGTTTCACCATAACCTAACGAAAGAGACCTATGATGAAAAGAAAATTGATTGCCAAGGCCGCGCTGCTCGCCGTCATGTGCGCTACTGCCGGTTATGCGACAGCCGCCAAGACCCTGGTGTTTTGCTCTGAAGGCAGCCCGGAGGGCTTTAACCCGCAGTTGTATACCACCGGCACCACTTTCGATGCTTCATCCGTGCCGATGTATAACCGTCTGGTCGAATTCGAACTGGGCACAACCAAGCCGATTCCCGGCCTGGCGGAATCCTGGACCGTATCCGATGACGGCATGACTTACACCTTCAAGCTGCGCAAGGGCGTCAAGTTCCACAGCAGCGCCAAGTTCAAGCCGACTCGCGATTTCAACGCCGACGACGTGCTGTTTTCATTCAACCGCATGGGCGACGTCAACCATCCGTTCCATAAGCTGGCCGCCGGCCAGAGCTTCGGCTACTACTCGGACATGGGCATGGACAAGATCATCGACAAGGTGGAAAAGGTCGACGACAGCACCGTGGTCTTCAAGCTCAAGCATCCGGAAGCGCCGTTCATCGCCGACCTGGGCATGGATTTCGCCTCGATCCTGTCGGCTGAATACGCCGATAACATGAAGAAGGCCGGCACGCCGGACGTGATCGACCGCGAGCCTGTCGGCACCGGCCCGTTCCAGTTTGTGTCATACCAAAAAGACGCCGTGATCCGCTACAAGGCCTTCGATGCCTATTGGGGTGGCCGGCCGAAACTGGACAACCTGATCTACGCCATCACGCCGGATGCCTCGGTGCGCTACGCCAAGCTCAAGGCCAATGAATGCCAGGTGATGGCGTTCCCGAAACCGGCCGACATCGAGCTGATGAAATCCGATCCGGCCATCACCATGATGACCAAGCCAGGCTTGAACATCGGCTACATCTCGTTCAATGTCGAGAAAAAACCGTTCGACAACAAACTGGTGCGTCAGGCGCTGAACATGGCAGTCGACAAGGCAACCATCCTCAAGACGGTCTACCAGGGCGCAGGCATCCCGGCCAAGAACCCGATTCCGCCAACCCTGTGGGGCTACAACGACAAGGTCGTGGATTACACCTACGATCCGGTCAAGGCCAAGGCCTTGCTGGCCAAGGCCGGTTATCCGAACGGCGTCGAAGTCGAAATGTGGTATCTGCCAGTGACTCGTCCTTACAACCCGGACGGCAAGCGCATGGCAGAGCTGATCCAGGCTGACTGGGCCAAGATCGGCGTCAAGACCAAGCTGACCACCTACGAATGGACTGAGTACCTGAAGCGCAGCAAGCAAGGCGACCAGCATTCGATGATGTTCGGCTGGTCCGGCGATAACGGCGATCCGGACAACTTCTTCGCACCGTTGCTGGGCTGCGAAGGCGTCAAGGGCGGCGGCAATACCGCGCGCTGGTGCAACAAGGATTATGAAGCCCTGATCCAGAAAGCCAAGCTGACGCCGAAGCAGGACGAGCGCGCCAAGCTGTACGAACAGGCGCAGGTGATCCTGCATGAAGAAGCGCCATGGATCGACCTGGCGCATTCGGTGCGCTTCACGCCGATCCGCAAGGAAGTGCTGAACTTCAAGATGGCGGTGTTTGCGCACCATCATTTCGAGAAGGTTGATCTGGCGGGCAAATAAAGCTGTAGCGGGGCAGGGCCGCCTGGCGCAGAGCGCATAGGCGGGGCCTGCCCCGTTTTTTGTAGCACACGCAATTCTTAATCACGATAGGCATTCCCATGTTTGGATTCCTCCTGCGTCGTGTCGGCCTGGTCATTCCGACCTTTCTCGGCATCACGCTGCTGGTGTTTTTATTGATACATCTGATCCCCGGCAACGCCGTCGAAGCCATGTCCGGCGAGCGCGGCATGGACCCGGCCCGCTATGCGCAAATGGCGCACGACCTGGGACTCGACCAGCCGATCTACATGCAGTATTTCAATTACCTGGGGAATCTGTTCAAGGGCGACCTCGGCATGTCGATCATGACCCACACCTCGGTGATGAGCGAATTCAAGACCCTGTTCCCGGCAACGCTGGAGCTGTCCTTTTGCGCGATCCTGTTTGCGTTGATCATCGGCTTGCCGGCCGGCATACTGGCCGCCCTGAGGCGCAACACCGTGCTTGATTATTCGGTGATGGGTGCCTCGCTGACCGGTTATTCGATGCCGGTATTCTGGTGGGCGCTGCTGCTGATCCTGTTGTTCTCCGTCACCCTCGGCTGGACCCCGGTCTCGGGCCGCATTGATATCCTGTTCGATGTGCCGCCAGTCACCGGCTTCATGCTGATCGACAGTCTGCTGTCGGACGATAGCGGCGCCTTCAAGTCCGCGCTGTCGCATCTGATTCTCCCCACCATCGCGCTTGGCACCATCCCGCTGGCCGTGATTGCGCGCATGACGCGCTCCGCCATGCTGGAAGTCTTGCGTGAAGATTATGTACGCACAGCCCGTGCCAAAGGACTATCGCCTTGGCGCGTCGTGGGCATCCACGCGTTTCGCAATGCACTGATTCCAGTGGTCACAGTGGTCGGCCTGCAGGTCGGTACCTTGCTGGCCGGTGCGATCCTGACGGAAACCATCTTTTCCTGGCCCGGCATTGGCAAGTGGCTGGTGGCGGCGATCCAGCGGCGCGATTATCCGGTAGTGCAGGGCGGTATCCTGCTGTCGGCGATCACCATCATTCTCGTTAACCTGGCCGTCGATTTGCTGTACGGCGTGATCAATCCTCGTATTCGCCATCGCTCATGAACACTGTAAACACAACACCGGCCGCCGCGCCGTCTGCCAAGGCGGCGGCCAGCGCGCCACCGCATCCGCTGCGTGAATTCTGGGGTTATTTCAGCCAGAACCGTGGTGCTGTCATCGGCCTGGCTGTCATCGTCGCCATGGTCTTGATGGCGCTGTTTGCCGACGTCATTGCGCCGCATTCGCCCATCGAACAATTCCGCCAGTCGACGCTGGTGCCGCCGGTATGGCAAGCGGGCGGCAGTAGCCAGTTCCTGCTCGGCACAGATCCGGTCGGACGCGACATGCTGTCGCGCCTGATCCATGGCGTCCGCCTGTCGCTGTTGATCGGCCTAGTCTCGATCTCGTTGTCGCTGACGACCGGCGTATTGTTGGGTTTGCTGGCAGGTTACTTCCGCGGCATGGTGGAAATCGCCATCATGCGTTTGATGGACATCATGCTGGCCTTGCCCAGCTTGCTGCTGGCGATCGCCGTGGTCGCCATTCTCGGCCCTGGCCTGATGAATGCGATGTATGCGATCGCGGTAGTGATGCTGCCGCATTACGCGCGGCAAACGCGGGCGGCGGTGATCGGCGAAATGTCGCGCGACTACGTCAGCGCTTCGCGTATCGCCGGCGCCAGCACTTTGCGCATCATGTTCAACTGCGTGCTGCCGAACTGCCTGGCGCCGCTGATCGTACAAGCCACGCTCGGTTTCTCGTCGGCGATCCTGGATGCGGCAGCGCTCGGTTTCCTCGGCATGGGCGCGCAGCCGCCGACGCCGGAGTGGGGCTCGATGCTGGCCAGCGCCATGGAATTCATCCAGAGCGCGTGGTGGGTGGTGGCTTTCCCGGGCCTGGCGATTCTGATCTCGGTGCTGGCGTTCAATTTGATGGGTGACGGTTTGCGCGATGCGCTCGATCCGAAACTGAAACGATAAGGCGCGACTGATCATGGCACTTTTAGAAATCAAACAACTGCGGGTTGAATTCGGCTCGACAGCAGCGCCGTTTACCGCGGTGGATGGCCTTGACCTGAATATCGAGGCCGGCGAAGTGGTCGGCATCGTCGGCGAATCCGGCTCCGGCAAGAGCGTTACCTCGCTGGCATTGATGGGACTGATCGATTATCCGGGTCGGGTCAAGGGTGAGCGCATGGCTTTCGACGGCCGCGATTTGCTGACCATGCCGGAGAAGCAAAGACGTGGCTTGCTCGGCAAGGACATCGCAATGATCTTCCAGGATCCGATGACCAGCCTGAATCCATCTTTCACGGTGGCTTACCAGTTGATGGAAACCTTGCGTGTACACCAGGGCGGATCGAAGAAGGAACTGCGCGCCAAAGCGCTGGCGCTGCTGAAGCAGGTCGACATTCCCGATCCCGAACAGCGGCTGGATGCCTATCCGCACCAGTTATCCGGCGGCATGAGCCAGCGGGTGATGGTGGCGATCGCCATTGCGTGTAATCCGCGCTTGCTGATTGCCGATGAGCCGACTACCGCGCTGGACGTCACGGTGCAGGCGCAAATGCTGGAGTTGTTGCTGCAGTTGCAGCGTGATCGCGGCATGGCGTTGATGCTGATTACGCATGACCTGAGCGTGGTGGCGCAGACTGCGCAGCGAGTGATAGTGATGTATGCAGGGCAGGTGGTGGAGACCGGCCGCGTGCCGGACATCTTCAACGCTCCCAAGCATCCCTATACACAGGCGCTGCTGGCGGCGCTGCCTGAGCACAATATCGGCCAAGCCCGTTTGCAAACCATCCCTGGCGTGGTGCCGGGGCAGTACGACCGTCCAACCGGTTGCCTGCTCAGCCCGCGCTGCGCGTATGCGCAAGACGTCTGCCGTCAGGCGCGGCCTGAATTACTGGGAGCAGGGCAGGATCAGGTGCGCTGCCATTTCCCGCTTGATCATGCCGGACAGCCGAGCAACGGCTGGGCCGAAATTTCCCGCAAAAAAACTGAAGCAATGTTAAGCAGTGGGGTTGCATGATGATGAATTCAAACATGAGTGAAATCGCCAATCAGGTGACGTTGCTCGAAGCTAAAAACCTGGTCAAACATTACAGCGTGTCGCAAGGTCTGTTCAAGCCGAAAGCGACTGCGCGCGCGCTGGATGGCGTTTCGTTTACCCTGCAGCCGGGTAAAACCCTGGCGGTGGTGGGCGAGTCGGGTTGCGGAAAGTCGACCCTGGCGCGCCAGATCACCATGATCGAACCGCCCACCGGCGGCGAGTTGTGGATGGATGGCGCCAATATCGCCGATGCCGACCACGCCACCCTTAAACGGGTGCGGCCGCTGGTGCAGATGGTATTCCAGAATCCCTACGCCAGCCTGAATCCGCGCAAGAAAGTCGGCCAGATGCTGGAAGAGCCGTTGATCATCAACACCGCGTTGAACAGCAGTGAACGCGCAGACAAGGCGCGCGCCATGATGGCCAAGGTTGGCTTGCGGCCGGAGCATTACGGCCGCTATCCGCACATGTTTTCCGGCGGCCAGCGGCAGCGGGTGGCGATTGCGCGCGCGCTGATGCTGGATCCCAAGGTGATTGTGGCCGACGAGCCGGTTTCCGCGCTCGATGTCTCAATCCAGGCGCAGGTGCTGAATCTGCTGATGGATCTGCAGCAGGCTAGCGGCGTCGCCTATCTGTTCATCTCGCATAACCTGTCGGTGGTCGAGCACATCGCCGACGACGTGCTGGTCATGTATCTCGGTAAAACCGTCGAGCACGGCAACAAGCAGCAGGTCTTCAGCCGGCCGTTGCATCCTTACACCAGGGCGCTGCTGGCCAGTACGCCGCGTATCGATCCGGCCCAGCGCCAGCAAAAGATGATGTTGCCGGGCGAGTTGCCGTCGCCGCTGGCGCCGCCGCCGGGCTGCAGTTTCAATAACCGCTGCCCGCATGCAATCGAGCGCTGCCGCCAGGAAGTGCCGCTCTTGCGCGAGTTCGACGGCAGCCTCGTGGCTTGCCATCGGGTAGAGGAAATTCAATGACCGGGAGCCGCATGATCAGGACCAACAAGTTGAAGCTGGCCGTCGCCATCGGCATGGCGGCATTGCTGGGCGTTAGCGCCAACGCTGCCATTGCCGCCAAGACGCTGGTGTTTTGTTCTGAAGGCAGCCCGGAAGGTTTCAATCCGCAGTTGTTCACCACCGGCACTACCTTCGATGCCTCATCGGTGCCTTTGTATAATCGGCTGGTGCAATTTGAACTGGGCACAACCAAGATTATCCCGGGGCTGGCGGAATCATGGATAGTGTCGGATGGCGGCCTGACCTACACCTTCAAATTGCGCAAAGGCGTCAAATTCCACAGCAGCGCCAAGTTCAAGCCGACCCGCGATTTCAACGCCGACGACGTGCTGTTTTCATTCAATCGCATGGCTGATGCTAACCATCCGTTCCATAAGCTGGCGACAGGCAGCAGCTTCAGCTACTTCCTTGACATGGGGATGGACAAGATCGTCGACAAGGTGAGCAAAGTCGATGAATATACAGTGGTCTTCAAGCTGAAGCATCCGGAGGCGCCATTCATCGCCAACCTGGGGATGGATTTCGCTTCGATCCTGTCGGCTGAATACGCCGACAAGATGAAAGCAGCAGGCACGCCTGACGTGATCGACCGTGAGCCTATCGGCACCGGCCCGTTCCAGTTCGTCTCTTACCAGAAAGACGCCGTGATCCGCTATAAGGCGTTCGATGCTTATTGGGATGGCCGGCCGAAACTGGACAACCTGATTTTCGCGATCACGCCGGACGCCTCGGTGCGTTACGCCAAGCTTAAAGCCAACGAATGCCAGGTAATGGCGTTCCCCAAGCCGGCCGACATCGACCTGATGAAAACCGATCCGGCGATCACCTTGCTGACCAAGGAAGGCTTGAACGTCGGCTATATTTCTTTCAATGTAGAGAAAAAGCCCTTTGACAATAAACTGGTGCGCCAGGCCCTGAACCTGGCGACCGACAAACAGACCATCATGAAAACGGTCTATCAGGGCGCCGGCCAGATCGCCAAGAATCCGATTCCGCCGACGCTATGGTCTTACGACGACCAGATCAAGGACTATGTCTACGATCCGGTCAAGGCCAAGGCTTTACTCGCCAAGGCGGGTTACCCGAATGGCGTTGAAGTCGAGCTGTCGTATTTGCCTGTGACTCGTCCCTATAACCCGGACGGCAAGCGCATGGCCGAGCTGATCCAGGCCGACTGGGCCAAGATCGGCGTCAAGGCCATGCTGAACACCTACGAATGGACCGAGTACCTGAAGCGTAGCAAGCAGGGAGCGCAACATGCAATGATGTTCGGCTGGTCGGGCGACAACGGCGACCCGGATAATTTCTTCGCGACCTTGCTGGGTTGTGAATCTGTGCGTAGCGGCGGTAATACCGCGCGCTGGTGCAACAAGAGTTTTGAAGCGCTGATCCAAAAGGCCAAACTCAGCACCAATCAGGCTGAGCGCAGCAAGCTGTACCAGCAGGCGCAGGTGATCGCGCATGAAGAAGCGCCCTGGATTCCGCTGGCGCATTCGCTGACGCATACGCCGATACGCAAGCAGGTCATTGGTTTCAAGATGTCGGCGTTTGCACTGCATGACTTCAGCAAGGTTGATCTGAGCAAGTAACCGAGCCGGGACTTACGAAAAACCGCCCTGGCCGCGTTGCATCTCCTGGCCGTACATTCGTACTGTCTTCGTCGATGCCCTCGCAGGGCGCATGCCCGCCTGCATGTGGGTGTTGTTGCGCAGGCGGACAGCATGCTGTCCGAATCCCCGGCTACACCCTTGCCAGGACGATTTTGCGTAAGTCCTGGGATTAAATAAGTTTGATGGGCGCGGCCTGCGCATGGCGGCGAGGGACAAAGCCTGTCGCTGCGCCGCCCGTTTTGCAATGTATTTTTGGCAATTGTTGCTTACTGATATTGGCTGGCCGAGGACCGGCCGGGCTTGGTACAATGGTGGCTTATTCTTTCGTCCATTTACCTACGTCCATGATCGACATCCAACTTCTTCGCAAAGACATCGCCAGCGCCGCCGACCGTCTGGCCACGCGCAAATTCAAGCTCGACGTCAATAGCTTCAATGCCTTGGAAGCCGAGCGCAAGCAAATCCAGACCCGCACCGAAGAACTGCAAGGCCAGCGCAATTCGTTGTCCAAGCAAATCGGCATGCTGAAAGGCAAGGGCGAAGATGCCTCCGCTGTAATGGCGGAAGTCGCGGGCATTGCCGATGAGTTGAAGACATCTGCCACCCGCCTGGACCAAGTACAGGAGCAGGTCAGCACCTTCTTGCTGGCAGTGCCGAACCTGCCGCACGAATCGGTGCCGGTCGGCGCCGACGAAGCCGCCAATGTCGAAGTGCGCAAGGTCGGCACGCCAGGCAAGTTTGATTTTGAGGTGCGCGACCACGTCGACATCGGCGCCGCCCTGGGCCTGGATTTCGACGTCGCCGCCAAGATCACCGGCTCGCGCTTCTCCGTCATGAAGGGCGGGATTGCCCGCTTGCATCGTGCGCTGGGCCAGTTCATGCTCGACACCCAGACCGCCGAGCACGGCTACACAGAATGCTACACACCGTATATCGTCAACGCGGATTCCTTGCGTGGCACCGGCCAGCTGCCGAAGTTTGAAGAGGACCTGTTTGCCGTCAAGAAGGGCGGCCAAGAAGGCGAGCAGGCAGCCGATGCAGCCGCGTTGTATCTGATTCCAACGGCGGAAGTGCCACTGACCAATATCGTGCGCGATGAAATCCTCGCCGGCGAAACGCTGCCGCTCAAGATGGTCGCGCATTCGCCATGCTTTCGCTCGGAAGCCGGCAGCTACGGCCGCGACACCCGCGGCATGATCCGCCAGCACCAGTTCGACAAAGTCGAAATGGTCCAAATCGCTCATCCGGAAAAATCCTACGAAGTACTGGAAGAGATGGTCGGCCACGCCGAAAACATCCTGAAGAAACTCGGCCTGCCGTATCGCGTGGTTTCCCTGTGCACCGGCGACATCGGTTTCGGCGCCGCCAAGACCTATGACCTGGAAGTCTGGCTGCCTGCGCAGAATACTTACCGCGAAATCTCCTCAGTCTCCAACTTCGAGGCATTCCAGGCGCGCCGGATGCAAGCCCGTTTCCGCAATGCGCAAGGTAAAACCGAGCTGGTGCATACCCTGAACGGTTCCGGCCTGGCGGTTGGTCGCACCCTGGTGGCGATCCTGGAGAACTTCCAGCAGGCAGACGGCAGTGTAGACATCCCGGCAGTGCTCCATCCTTACATGGGTGGCCTCACCAAGCTGAGCGCATAAGTAATTGATTTGACAGGCTTCTTTGATTGGGGAGCAGCCTCGGGATTACTTGTATAGCCGAGGTGTTAAAAAGGCTTTCCCTAGTCAAAAAAAGCCTGCTATAATCTTGCGCTTTGCTGCATTAAACACAGCAAGTCGACCGAAAACCGGAGAGGTGGCAGAGTGGTCGAATGTACTTGACTCGAAATCAAGCGTACGTTAAATCGTACCGTGGGTTCGAATCCCACCCTCTCCGCCAATATAATCAAGCACTTACGTAATATTGAACGCCCCGTAAATCGGGGCGTTTTTGCGTCATGAGGGGATTTTTTTGCCATCATGCCGATTTCCTGCCAATCTTTCCCACTGCAACCGTCAGCGTATCAATTGCCAAATGGCTATATCGTTGTGTGCTGCGCGGGTACTTTATGACCAAGTACCCGACCAACGGTGAACAGGTCAACACCGGCGTTAATGAGCTCGCTGGCGGCGCTATGCCGCAAATCGTGGAAGTGAATATGTGGCATCCTGCAAACTGTCCGGGCGCGCTGGAATGAACACTGAATACTGATTTTAGGCGTCAGCTTGCTGAAGCGCCTTACGCACACCATAATCCGAGGGTGAATCGAGGGTATCCGAGGGTCTCCGTTTTTTGTGTCCATCAGATATCAGATAAAACGTCTGCCCGCGAACCTCAGCCCTTAGTAGTAATCGCGATCTGATCTGACAGTCACCCGGTTTGACGTATACAGTTGTCAGGTCAAATTCAGTTGTTCAATGTCGTGATTTTATCGTGCCACGCCTCCTTTCCATCGATTAAAGTTTGCATCGGTGTCCGGCCGCAACACATCTTGCCTTGATGTGTGCGGTCGTTGTTGTAGTAAGCCAGCCATTCATCGAGATCGTTTTGCAGTTCGTCAATCGATCGATAAATTTTGCGTCGGAAGGTGACCTGGTAAAACTCCTGCAGAATAGTTTATTAAAGCGCTCGCAGATGCCGTTAGTCTGCGGATGGCGTACTTTGGTTTTAGTGTGTTCGATATCGTTCAGAGCGAGATAGAGCTGATAGTCATGCGCTTCCGGCCTGCCACAGTATTCCGTGCCGCGATCGGTGAGTACACGGATCAATCCCATGTCCTGCTCTGCCAGGAGCGGCAAGACCCGGTCGTTCAACAAATCAGCAGCGGTAATCGGCGTCTTCGTAGTGTAGAGCTTGGCTGCAGCCCACTTCGAATAGGTATCGACGAAGGTCTGCTATAAATGCGTCCCACGCCCTTGATGGTGCCAACATAGAACGTATCCTGACTGCCGAGATAACCTGGATGGGCCGTTTCAATCTCGCCGTGAGCCACGTCGTCTTCCTGTTTCCTCTCCAGCGGCTACGACTTGCGCTTCAGTGAGCACGTCACCGGTTTCGGCAACATGGCGCTCTAGCGTCAATAGCCGCTTCTTGAATGACTCCAGATCGCGACGCAGACAGACCGACCGAACACCGGAGGGAGAAACAAAAATACCGCGTTTACGCAGTTCGTTCGATACGCGGACCTGGCCAAAGGCCGGCTGTTCCAATGCGAACGCCACAACCGCTGTTTCCGTTGCTTCTTCCACGCGATTTCTGAGATTAGGTTACTTGCGATTGGCATCGATTAGAGCATCGACGCCGCCGGCTTCCATTGCCGTTTGATAGCGATAAAACGTGTCGCGGGAAAATCCCATCACCTTGCAGGCACGGGATACGTTGCCAAGCTCTGTCGCCAGATTCAACAGGCCGACTTTGTGCTTAATGACATTCTGAGGAACACTACTCATGGGGTTACTCCTTGGGCGCTTACGCGCTGGTTTAATAAAGATTCGCACCTCTATCAAACCGGGTAACCCCACCCTTTGGCAAGGCCTTACTGTACGATCAAGTTGGAACTACTACAAAGTCAATGTAACGCAATGGCAATTTTTGTATAGGATTTTTGAATTGATGACTGCATGTGTTGCTCCCTATCTGTATTTGGAAGTAAAGGTGAGGAAACCTTCAACTCATACCGTCATAGGCCAGGTTTTATTCCCGACGCATAGATTTTTATTTGAAAACGTGTCTTAACAGTGCGTACTCTATCAACGCTTAGTTTATGGATCTGAAGTCAAGCGAAGGCCGGCCCAGATAACAATATTTCGTTTTTTTTCTACGTTGTCTTCCCGCACACAATAATCTCCGCCTTGGACATGGCGATAGGATTGTTGGTCATCATCATTGTCCTCAGAAATAGGCCGTGAGTCGGACGATAAGATCGTCCGCAGACAGGATTGCGCTCGCGTAGGCCGGCATGTTGGCGTTAATACCTAGATTTCTGGCATCCCTAGCATTGCTAGCACCCGGCTGGACAGCCAGCTAGACTGCCTCGCGCTCAGAAAAGAATCATCCTTCACTTGCCATGTAATACCTCCGATAGTGACATCATACCTATCGGAAGTATCCTTCAAACTGTTGGGGCGGACAGACATCAACCTTACGTTTCCTTTTGAAATGTTTTTGGTGTGGTCCCTGTCCAACGCAAGAATGCGCGTTGAAAGGAGCTTTGTTCCGTATAGCCCAGTAATTGCGCTACGTCAGTCAGTTGCAGGTTTGGATCGCGCAAATACTGTTCCGCCATATGTTTACGAATATCGTCCAGGAGTTCACGAAAGGCTGTTTGATGTTCATGAAGGCGCCGCCGTAGAGTCCGAGGCGTGATGGAAAGCGCACTCGCGACCTGCTCAAGCCCTGGCTCACCGCTGTGAATCAGATTTGCTATGCAGCGCCGGACATGCATCACAAATTTGCTTTCCTTCGGTAATTGCGCCAGAAATCCTTCGGCCTGTTTTTCCAGGATATGGATCAATGTCGCGTCAGGCTGGCGCAGGGGCAAATTCAAATTTTCTATCGGTGTGCGCAAGGTCGTCGCGGGCTGATTAAACGATACATTGCATCCGAAGAAATCCGTGTAGAGGCTGATGTCAGGCGGCTCGGAATTGACAAAGCAAACTTCTTTCAGGCGTGGCGTTCCATCGGCTATTTCACAAGCTATTTTATACAGTGCGGCAATTCCAAATTCGTGAGAGAGCCTGTCTTGATCTTGTGTTTTATGTCCAGACCATTTCAATATCAGATCGGAGCCGTCGACCAGAGTTTGCATGGAATACCCGTCCGCTTCATATAGAAGACGCTCGTATTCTTGAAAACGCAGCAATGCCAATCCAAGATTGGGGCAGGAAGCAATGATATAGCCGAGCACCCCGTAATGATCTGTTCTGATCGTTTGCCCTAATTTCAGGCCGAGGTAAGGATCTTTCAGATGCGTTGCCGCGGCTTGCAAAAAGGAGCGCCAGAGCTGCATGGGATAACGCAAAAGCATGTGATCGACGGGTTCGGGTTCAGCCACGCCAAGCAGCGTCGAAGCATCGACCCCTTTATTTTTTAAGTATTCAAATAGCGTTCGGACATAAGCGCTGGAAATAAATCCGCCTGCAGAGGTAGTCAATTATTATCCTTCAATGAAATGGCCAAGCGCTGTTGTTAAGGCGGAATTGATTCTGTTGCCTTAATGCAGTGCTGAAAACCAGACATAGTAATTTATTGTATTGTTATCAACGAAATAAAATTATGCATTTTTGCAAATTGAAGTTATTAATTTTTATTGCTGTAAGCGCCAATTTAAATATCTAATTTAGTAATCAAGTGTTTAATTTTTTCAATATGAAGATAATGTGAAAACGTCTCTGCGATATTAATTGTAATAAAGTGAAATATATTATTAATATTTTTCTTCGCTCTTCTTAAAGGCGTATTCGTATTTGATGTTATTTCAATGAGTTAATGATAAGAGTTGTTGTTTTTGTTGCACTTGTTTTGTTAAAAATTCCTTCAACGAGGCAAGAGGCCGTGTCCACTTTTGAATGATGTTGCGCAAGGCCTGGTAGAAGAGTTTGATGAGCGCATAGTCTGGACTCCCTCTCCTGAATATCCCAATGTAACGTTAGTGACTGTGGTCATCAATGCTCGATGATCGAACCCCCCCATTAGATCAGGTCTGATACATACGCCTATCTCTCTTCTAAGCATTCTTTCTGGGGACATAGACCATCGTCCTAGGATTACTTGCACCGTGATAAGAAGCTGTAAATAATAATCAAGTCATCGTACAACGGTGTATTAAAAGTCCTACAAAATTCCATGCGGGAAATTGTTTGTCGGCGCGATTTAACAATCGTTTACGTTTCATTTTGATGAATATTTATTTGCCACTTTGAAAGATTTTTGCACGCCATAACAAATGGTATAAACAATTTATTAAGCATCCCGCTAGCTTAATTTTCATCGGCTTTCTCTCTGAGTTTCGTCCTTTATTTGACATCGATCTAAAAATATTTTTAGTTCTACGATTGTCAGAAATCCTGCAACTTCTTTATCCCAATCGATCAAATTTGGACATAAATGTTAATTAATTTGTCCACTTTTGCCAATATTTCCCGTTGCGTCCCGCTTAGCATCCCGTCCGTCAGCGAATGTTATTTTTTATGGAAATTTTAAGACCTTCACGCTTTTCTACTTTGTGTTTCAAGGCCAAAAAATATTTTCTCAAGAAATGAAAAATTCATGGAAAAGACACTTCCGCGACAGCAAGGCAGTGGCTAGCTGCGAGGCGAAATATGTTGAGGAAATGCTGCTGGAAGTAGTGGCAATAAATGACGATGAACGTGGAGAAGGACAATGAACAAAATATATCGCAGTATCTGGAACGAGTCTCTAGGCACGTGGGTTGCCGTAAGTGAACTAGCGTCAACATCTGGCAAACGGAGCGCCAAAAATGAAGTGATCATTGGCAATGATATTGCACAAGCTTTCAAGCGATTCGCTCTGGTTACCTTGGTTGCGGCCCTCGGCGTTTTTGCTGGAGCGCCAACATACGCTGCATCGATTGGTAATGCACAAGGATGGACTGTTTCTAACGGTCTGACCACGAGTACCACTGGCCTTTATGGCGGTGTCCAAGCAGCGAGTAACACTGGCGTCGTGATCGCGGGTGACGACGATTGCATCGGTCTGAATACTACTCGAAGTACATTTAGTACAAGTGCGGTGAGTTGGCTAACCAGTCTTACTCAACAAACGACTGCGGTCAACTATGCCACCCCATCCAACGGTGATGCTGCGTTGATTGACGCTCCATCTACCGCTACTACGGCTACTGCCGCAAACAGTGGTGCCAATGCGTTCGGCTATAGTTCCTTGGCGATGGGATGCGCAAATAATGCGTATGGTGCCGGTGCAAGTGCCGTTGGGATGAACAATACGGCCAGTGGTGCGGCAAGTACTGCGATGGGCATTGCGAACACAGCATCTGGTGCCGGGAGTGTTGCCATGGGGGCTTACAACCAAGCAACGGGACAAGGCAGTACGGCCACAGGTATTGGTTCGCAGGCGACTAATCGTGGTGCCATCGCAATGGGATATGGCGGCACTGGTACCCCTGCAAATGCTACGATTGCATCGGGGGCGAACTCAATCGCCTTAGGAGGAAACGCTACGCAGGGTGCTCAAGCCACGGGTAGCGACAGCATCGCGATTGGAAGTCAGGCTTCAGCTGGAGGGACAGCAGCCGTGAGTAATGCAGTGGCGATTGGTACTGGTGCTCAAGTTATCTCTGCGGTTGGTACTGGTTCTACAGCGCTTGGTAGCGGAGCGACAGTGGGCGCGGCCGAGTTGGCGAATCAGACCACAAGTGCCGCTGCCGGATCGGCCACTTATGCTTATGGCGCTGGCGCTGCATCTTGGGTAGGTGATGGTGCGTCGGCTAGTGGGGTTGTATCTATTGGTTCTGTCGGTGCAGAGAAACGGATTGTAAATGTAGCTCCTGGACGGATTAATGCAAGCAGCACTGACGCTGTAAACGGCAGTCAATTGTTCTCTATAGGGTCCTCGGTAAATAGCCAGATTGTTTCGTTGTCAACTTCTACTTCGACCGGCATCACTTCGCTGTCGACTGGCTTGAGCACCATGAACAGCAACGTGACTTCGTTGTCGACCTCAGCCTCGACAGGTATCACCTCGTTGTCGACTGGTCTGAGCACTACGAACAGCAATGTGACTTCCTTGTCGACCTCGGTTTCAACTAGTATCACTTCGCTGTCGACTGGTCTGAGCACCACGAACAGCAACGTGACTTCGTTGTCGACCTCAGCCTCGACCGGTATCACCTCGTTGTCGACTGGTCTGAGCACTACGAACGGCAATGTGACTTCCTTGTCGACCTCGGCTTCGACTGGTATCACTTCGCTGTCCACTGGTCTGAGCACCACTAACAGCAACGTGACTTCGCTGTCGACGTCGGTCTCGACCGGCATCAGCACCAACGCCAGCAACATTGGTTCGTTGTCGACTGGTCTGAGCACCACTAACAGCAACGTGACTTCGCTGTCGACGTCGGCCTCGACGGGCATCAGCACCAACGCCAGCAACATCGGCTCGTTGTCTACTGGCCTGAGCACGGCAACCAGTGGCATCTCGTCCTTGTCTACGGGTCTGAGTGCGACCAATGGTAATGTCATTTCATTGTCTACCTCGACTTCGACCGGAATCGCATCCTTGTCAACAGGCGTGGCGAATTCCGTTCAGTATGACAATCCTGGTCATACCAGCGTTACCTTGGGAGGTGCCGGAGCCACAACGCCCGTTACTCTGACGAATGTTGCGGCTGGCGTGAATCCGACTGATGCAGTGAATTTCAGTCAGCTGTCGTCTTTATCGTCGTCGACATCGACAGGTTTGAGCACGACCAACAGTAATGTGGCTTCGCTATCGACCTCGACTTCGACCGGCCTGAGCACAGCGGCAAGCGGTATTTCTTCGCTGTCGACGGGCTTGAGCACAACGAACAGTAATGTGAATTCATTGTCGACATCGACATCGACCGGCCTGAGCACAGCGGCGAGCGGTATTTCTTCGCTGTCGACGGGTTTGAGCACAACGAACAGCAATGTGGATTCGCTGTCTACATCAACTTCGGCAGGCCTGAGTACGACCAACAGCACGGTCGCTTCCCTGTCGACATCGACGTCGACCGGCCTGAGCACAGCGGCGAGCGGTATTTCTTCGCTGTCGACGGGCTTGAGCACAACGAATAGCAATGTGGACTCGCTGTCTACATCAACATCGACGGGCCTGAGTACGACCAACAGCACGGTAGCTTCACTGTCGACATCAACGTCGACCGGCCTGAGCACAGCGGCAAGCGGTATTTCTTCGCTGTCGACGGGTTTGAGCACAACGAACAGTAATGTGAATTCATTGTCGACATCGACATCGACCGGCCTGAGTACGGCGGCGAGTGGTATTTCCTCGCTGTCGACGGGTTTGAACACAACGAACAGCAATGTGGACTCGCTATCTACATCAACTTCGACAGGCCTGAGTACGACCAACAGCACGGTCGCTTCCTTGTCGACATCGACATCGACCGGCCTGAGTACGGCGGCAAGCGGTATTTCTTCGCTGTCGACGGGCTTGAGCACAACGAACAGTAATGTGGACTCGTTGTCTACATCAACTTCGACAGGCCTGAGCACGGCGGCGAGCGGTATTTCTTCGCTGTCGACGGGTTTGAGCACAACGAACAGCAATGTGGATTCGCTGTCTACATCAACTTCGACAGGCCTGAGTACGACCAACAGCACGGTCGCTTCCCTGTCGACATCGACGTCGACCGGTCTGAGCACAGCGGCGAGCGGTATTTCTTCGCTGTCGACGGGCTTGAGCACAACGAACAGCAATGTGGACTCGCTGTCTACATCAACTTCGACAGGCCTGAGTACGACCAACAGCACGGTAGCTTCCTTGTCGACCTCGACGTCGACCGGTCTGAGCACAGCGGCAAGTGGTATTTCTTCGCTGTCGACGGGCTTGAGCACAACGAACAGTAATGTGAATTCATTGTCGACATCGACATCGACCGGCCTGAGCACAGCGGCGAGTGGTATTTCCTCGCTGTCGACAGGCTTGAGCACAACGAATAGCAATGTGGACTCGTTGTCTACATCAACTTCGACTGGCCTGAGTACGACCAACAGCACGGTAGCTTCCTTGTCGACATCGACGTCGACCGGCCTGAGCACAGCGGCGAGCGGTATTTCTTCGTTGTCGACAGGCTTGAGCACAACGAACAGCAATGTGGACTCGTTGTCTACATCAACTTCGACAGGCCTGAGTACGACCAACAGCACGGTAGCTTCCTTGTCGACATCGACGTCGACCGGCCTGAGCACAGCGGCGAGCGGTATTTCTTCGTTGTCGACAGGCTTGAGCACAACGAACAGCAATGTGGACTCGTTGTCTACGTCAACTTCGACGGGCCTGAGTACGACCAACAGCACGGTAGCTTCCTTGTCGACCTCGACGTCGACCGGCCTGAGCACAGCGGCAAGCGGTATTTCTTCGCTGTCGACGGGTTTGAGCACAACGAACAGCAATGTGAACTCGTTGTCTACATCAACATCGACGGGCCTGAGTACGACCAACAGCACGGTAGCTTCACTGTCGACATCAACGTCGACCGGTCTGAGCACAGCGGCGAGCGGTATTTCTTCGCTGTCGACAGGCTTGAGCACAACCAATAGCAATGTCGCATCGTTGTCGACCGGTCTGAGCGCAACGAATAGCACTGTGGCGTCGTTGTCTACTTCTGCATCGACGGGTATTTCGTCGCTGTCGACCGGCTTGAGCTCGACGAACAGCAACGTGACATCACTGTCGACTTCAACTTCGACCGGCCTGAGCACGACCAACAGCAATGTCAGCTCCCTGTCTACTTCCACATCGACGGGACTGAGTACCGCCACTAGCAGCATCAGCTCTCTGTCGACTGGTTTGAGCAGCACCAACAGCAATATTGCCTCGTTGTCGACAAGCGTTGCACCGCTGATAGCGAACAGCACCTATGCGGCGAATGCCGGAATGGCGATCGGCGCCACGCTGATCGGCGCCAGCAACGGCGACGGTACGGCGCAGACGCAAGGCGTATCGGGAACGGCGATTAAATCGGTGGTCGTAGCGACTTGTGGTTCAGCCAATGGCATCGACAGCACTTCGTCCGGATTGTGCGCCAAGGCGACCCAGGATGGCGCGAGTGCCTATGGTTCCAATGCGCAAGCGACCGCCGCGAATACCACTGCGGTGGGCTTCCGCGCGTTAGCTTCCTCGGCTGGTGCAGTTGCTCTCGGCTACAACGCCCAGGCAACCGGCGATCCGACCGTGGCCATTGGCTACAACTCGCTGGCGGCAGGCAATAACTCGGTAGCGCTTGGCGCCAACGCCCAGGCGGTCGCCGACAACTCTATCGCCTTGGGCGCAGGTTCTGTGGCGGATCAGGCGAATACGGTGTCGGTGGGTTCTGCCGGCAACGAACGTCGGATCACCAACGTTGCTGCGGGCGTTAATCCGACCGATGCGGTCAATGTGTCGCAATTGAACAATGTGCAGAACCAGCTTGGCAACGTCCAGCGCATCGCTTATTCGGGTATCGCCATGAGCATGGCGATGTCAGGTGCGGTCATGCCGACGCTGGAGGCTGGCGACAAGGGTGTCGGCGTCGGGCTGGGTTCCTACCGGGGTTATGGCGCGTTGGCTTTGCAGTTCAAGGCGATCAGTAAAACCGGAAACAGTGCCTGGGGAGGCGGCATCAGTACTACTACTGGTGGCAACGTCGGCCTCAACATCGGTATCGGCTTCAAGTGGAAATAAGATTTTCTGTCAGGTAAGCAAATCTGCGCGGGCATGATCTTTCATGTCCGCGCGAATTGAGGCGCAGCGATGTTCATAATTTTAAGCAAACTTTACTAGTTCGACTAATTACTATTTTTTGATGCGGAATTGTCGCTTTAAATCAATTCCGTAATTTCATCTATAGAAACTTATCATGATTCTTCAAGACGTACAGTGGGAAAAATTGGAACCGTTGTTGCTGGGCAAAGAGGGTGACTGTGGGGTCAATGGCCGTGACAATCGCCTATTTATCGATGCAGTACTATGGCGAGTGACTGAGCAGCGTGCGTGGAATAAATTACCTGCTAGATTCGGGAAATGGAATACTGTTTACATCCGCTTCAAGCGATGGAATGTAAGTGGCGTCTGGCGCCGTTTAGTAGAGGATTTGCATAGTGCGCCGGAATTACAGGCGTTAATGCAGACAATTGCTGCATATGGGGATGAAATGATTTGTCAGTTGGTGCAGAAGTCAGCTCGAAAAGATCAGCGGGATAGATATAGCGTGCTTGTTCGGCGAGGAGACAGTGTGCACCAGCATCGGCGTAATCCTGACCCTAAAATATCGATTCCGTACTAATTTAGGGAGCGAGTCATAATCGGTAAAGTACATTAAGAACTAAATAAAACGCCCTGTTAATCGGGGCGTTTTGTTTTTCCAGGCTCCATAATTCACTTAATCGGGATCACCAATTTGCCGCGACGATGCCGGACATAGTGTGCCGTTATCGCTGCAGTTTAATGCTTAAATTGATCCCGGGCTGCCATCATCCGGTCAAACTCTTCTTTGTCGGTTGCCTTACAGATTGGAAGTTTTCAGCACGAATAGTGAAGATCAAACACTCATCACGATTTCGATCTTCAAATGCTGTGGCATTGATGGTCGCTAAGTTTACTTCTTTACTGAGCGTGTAGCGCCATGGGTTGTAGCTTGCGACAGATGGTCGACAACGCCGGCGGCATTACTTTCGATGGCCTCAACGGCTTGTGTGGCGCTCTTGGATAGCTGTTCATAGCCGGCATTGGTGTTGCTGATCGCCGTTTTGAAAAAAGCAAACGTACTTTCTGTACCCGATGGCATATTTTCCGTCACCTGATCAACGAACTTGATGACCTTTTGCCTGGCCTCTGCAATTTGAGCTTCGGTGACTTTAATCAGCGCAGCACGTGTATCAGAAACGATGCTGGCGAAATGACGGCTGTAAGCTACGCTTCTTTCGGTGTTCGGCTGAGCCAGTGCGGCACTCAACGAGAAAAATTCCTGCGGATCTTTGGCGGAAAACAATTTTTGGGTAATGTCGGTTGACTCTTTTAGTGACGCTTTAGCGATGCTCAGATTGAGGTCTGTCAGCTTTTCCATGCCAGCAAATACTTTGGCTGTGAAATCGGCATACGACGCGAGATTAGCTTCAAAATTTGCTTTAGTGGCGGCTGAAAACTGCTCTGCAACGGTAGACATAACTTCTCCTTAAAGGGGCAATTTGTGAAAAAGATGGCATGGGAAAGACGGTAAAAATTGTTAAGAGCTTGCTGTTGACCACAAAGTATCGCTAGTCCATAGGATATTGTGCGGCACAGCAATTTAATTGTAAGTCAATATTTCCTTGGGTTAATATAAATTTCATAAATTGAAATTTATGCTTGCAATGGAATAATTGGACTGGACTTGTACCTGTCCGCAAAAGGTTACAACCGGTATTGCACGCCACTGGTCAGGAATGGCGAAACAAACACGGTACCTAAAAAGTCACTGTGGCGACGACGGCATCGGTATAGGTAGCCGCAGGTTGGGACTGGGCGGCCGGAATGCTGGCGTAAATAGCGATCGAAGTGGGCGTGCCGGTGGCAGTCACTCCGGAAGGCGCTGTCGCAGCGGTATTGCCCCAGGTTACCGTATGCCGGAATCGGAAAACAGGCCATAGTTGAGGTAGGCTGGGAAACCGCCACCGGAGGAGTGGCCTATGAATATGCCATTTACATCGTATTTTTGCGGTGTGTTTTAGCATCTCGACGGTAGGTTTCCCTCCCATGTCCATCAATTCCGGAAATGTTTGTCGCCTTCATTTAGAGGGCAGACATGGCTACGGACGACTGTTCCAACACCCGTCAGCACCGCCTCGTAATTTTGACAGCTAGCGATAATCCGAAGCGTTGCATATCTTGTCTAATGGAAATCATGGCATCTAAAATGCAATGATTGCAAAGTGCTTGACCTGACTATCGGGATTACTGGCCATGCCAATGATTTACGTCGCCATTTGGTCACTTCCGTCCGCCGACAGATGTTGGTCCCGCCAAACATTGGAGCAATAAGATGCGCGATAAGAAAAATATTTCGCTGTCGCTTGTGATTGTTTTGGTTCTGGCTGCATGTGGAGGTGGCGACGAAGGTTCAGTGTCACCGGCGCCAGTGCCCGTCGCGACAGCTGCTGGCAAGGCGGTGGACGGTTATTTGGGTGCTGCATCGGTCCTGTGCGACACGAACAACAATGGCGTGGCTGATGCCGGCGAGGTCACTGCGATCACAGACATGCAAGGGAATTTCACGTTTTCGCCGGCGTGTGCGAGCCCAATGGTTGTCAGCGGCGGCACCAGCATCGACACCGGCTTATCGTTCAGGGGGCTCCTCACGGCTCCCTTCGGTAGTGTCGTGGTGACGCCGCTCACCAGTTTGATGGCGAATGGTGGCTTGACTGCCATCCAAGTGGCTAGTGCCTTAGGGTTGCCGGCCGGTACAGACGTAACTCGTATCGATCCTGCCGCTAAAAATGCCAATGGCGGGCCGCTGAACGCGAACCTTTTGAAATCAACCTTGGCAATGCAACAGATTATCCAGCAAGTGGCTGATACGTTGGGGAGTCTGGCTCAAAACACCAGTCCATCAGCGATACAGGCCATTTATAGCGAGGTGGGCAAAGCCGTAGTCACAACATTGACGGCCAGCTCTTCATCCCAGCTTATTGACGGCAGTGGTAGCGTCAGTCCTTTGCTGGCATCGGGAATCGTCCTGCAGTCGGTAACGAATATCGCGACAACCGCAAATCCGGTGTTGGATGGAGTCAAAGACAGCATCGGCGCATATAGCCCAGTCAGTGTGTCTGCGCTCATTTCGGGCGCTGTCGCCACTGAGGCAACAACTCTGGCCCAGTCATCCGATGCGGCGTTAGCTGATCTGACCAAGTCTCTACAGTCGAATCCCACAATCGCTAACGCGACGTTTCAGCTCGCGGCTTTGCTGACCACTAGCAACCAGAATAAAGTCGATCTGACGAACCTGAATGCCGATCTGGCGCAACTGGTCGGCACGTCCTCGGCCAATGCAGCGGCGGCAGGTGCGGCCGTGTTGCTGGATACGTCGGTGCAAGCCGGCAGAGCCGGTATCCCGGTGCCGTCCGTCACCGTATCCAGTTGGTCCCAACCCTCTAACTATCTGGCGATTCAAAACGACAGCATCAAGCTGGACGGCAATAGCTACACACTGAGTCAATTCATGAGCGGTGTGACCTTGACCCAGAAGCCGTCGCTGATTGATACGATCAGTCTAGGGTTTATCGTGAATGGCGCGCCTATTCCGAAAAACGGTAGCGGCGCGATGACAACCAGGATAAGCCTGGGTGCAGAATTGACGGATACCGGCAATAGCGGACGAGTGCTGCAATTCATATTGGATCAGGCTGACGTGACGGTCGATAGCAATCAGCAATTGTCCATATCGGTGCCGGCAGGCGCCAAACTGTATATCTATAGTAGAACCAGTCACGGCGTCGGCGCCAACATGACGCTGCCTAATGTGACCGCCAAGCAGTTCGTGTCCATCGCAAACAATGAGCTGACGTTCAGTGTCGGCAATATACTGCAGCGCATTTTTGCTGCCGTTCAGGCGCAGTCAAGCAGTTCTGGACAAGCAACCCCCAGCTTGCAAAATATCACCGGCACATTCAACTTGAAGCTGGTTGTTTCGAACCTGGCGATTCAAAGTCAGGAAAGCGGTGCGGTGACAGGTTTTTCGATAATGGTCGGTGGATCCAATCAACCGGCGGTAAACGGTCAGGGGATTCAAGGAATATTTACAGTCCACTAATTGTGTGGTCAGAATTTCATGGTTAGTAATCGCATTCGTGAAGCGTTCGCCGGACATGCCCCTCTCGCCTTGGTTATATTTCGCCTGCACGGTTTTCTGAAAATTTCAACAAACGAGAATTGAGTAGAGTCAAATCGCATTCAAACCGAGGGTTTGAATCAATACCCAGGCGATACAACCCAATGCGAGGAGTGACAGGGTCACCACCGTCGTAACGCTCAGGCCTGCTCTGGCCAGTTGTCGCACGTCCACACCGAGTCCCAGCGCTGCCATAGATATGACTGTCAGCCAGTTCGAAATATGGCCGATTGGCAGCAGGAGCGCGTGAGGAATTGCGTTTGCTGAGCGCAACCCGATCATCACAATGAAGCCAACGATGAACCATGGCACCAGGTCGCCGAGTCGAGGCGCCTTGCCCGGTTTTACGAAGGAGACGCTGGACAGGCTCTCAGTCTTCCGGCGACCGCGAGCTGCCAGTACTGATAGCATCAGCACAACCGGGCCAAGCATCAACACGCGCACTAATTTCACAAGTGTGCCGATCTGGGCAGACACAGAACTGATTGGTGCGGTCGCCGCCAGCACCTGTGGCACGGCATAGACAGTCAAGCCGGCCAAAACACCGAAAGCTGTAGGCTTCATTTGGAAGGCCTGGGCGAGCATAGGCAGCCCCAGGACAACTGCAACTCCCAGCACTGCTGTGAAAGCAATCGCCCCGGCAACATCATCATTATGCGCATCGATGATTGGCGCAACAGCCGCAATTGCGGAGTTGCCGCAAATCGAATTGCCGCAAGCAATGAGTACAGCCATCTTGTGCGGAAGTCCAAATGCGCGGCCAAATCCATAGCTAATCAGGATAGAGAGAAAGACAACGGCAATAATCCCGAATAGCAGACTTCCTCCCGCGTCCGAGATCATTCGAGCGCTTACATTGACGCCTAGCAGGACAACAGCAATTTCCAGCAGTGTTTTGGAGCTGAACTTGATACCTGCCAGCCACCGCGCACCGGGTGCCCAAAAGCTACGGATGCAAGTGCCAAGGAGGATGGCGAGTACGAGCGATTCCAGCCACGCCCGGCCCATAAACATCTCCTCCGCCGATTGCAGGGCCATTGCAATAGCTGTAACGCCAAGACAAAGCAGTACTCCGGGAATGAGCGACTCGCTGGTTTTTCGAGATAGTACGGGTTGAATCTGAGATTTAGCATTTTCCATGTGCTCAATATCTCAATATTCATCTACTCAGTCCAACGCATATTTTGACTCTGATTAACCTGTTTTGCAGGTAGGAAGCCAATCCACCGGACGCCGTTGTGGACAAGGCGCACCGTAACCGCACAGCTACTTACAGCGACATACCAGTGTGATCAAGTGTGTAAAGGCCAGAAGGCAGGAGGGGAATTGGCTAGTGATGATCGTTGCCTTGTTGCCGACACGGTCGTCAATGATTTCCAGCCATAGGGGCGTCAATTCATCGATGGAAAGATTGTTCAGGAGCCTGAAATCGGAGGGGGAGGCGAATGTGGGTTACAAGACAGCACAGCAAGCATGTCAGGGCATCAGTCACTATCCGATGCATCGGTACAACTGAATACCGGCACATCGGTTCATGACTGGTAGCTACAGTAAGAACTGCGAATCGTCAGATTCCTCTCTCTGAGTATTATTAACGCCCTTCCTAGCAAGGCGCTTTGCGAACCTTTCCATAGTTGCAATAATCAACTGGCGATCTGCCGATGATAGCTTCGACAGTAACTGAGTCATATATTCAACCTGATCTGTTGGGCGGCGACTTCCCTCGATAAGAAACGTTTCAATTCCACATTCAAACATGTCTGCAAACTCGTAGAGCCTGTATACGCTCGGTGCTACTACGCCGCGTTCAATGCGCGAAACCGCTTCGTTGCCTAGTCCCAAGTGTTCTGCCACTTCTTCTTGAGAGAAGCCAGCGATTTTCCGCTTCTTAGCGATTGTTTTGCCAATCTTCTTATTGACAAGTTCTTCTTTAGTGGGCATTCGATATTCCTCTATGACAACCGGAATGGTTGACTATAGACATGGAATTCGTAAGGCCAGATCAGGGTGGCTATCAACTCATTTTGTTCAATTTCCGTTGACATGGGTACATCAAGATGGCTATAGTCTCAGAAGGTTGTTTAATGATTATCAACTCACTGAGAAATAAAGAAGCAACTCGCACATCTATTAGTCCTTATCGGCCTAGGCGACGTAATGTTTTTCTAGGTGCATCCCAAGTAACGAGGCCCCATGAACCAACTCAACGCCTACTTCTCCCTCAAAAACAAAGTCGCCCTGGTCACAGGCGCTGCACGCGGCATCGCGCTCCACATCGCCTGCGCTCTCTCCACCGCCGGCGCCCGATTGGCTATCCTGGACGTGCGCGAGCAGGAGGGCCAGGTCGTCGCCTGGTTGCTTGGCAGCGCTCAGGGCCGAGCCAGGTTCTGGTCGCTTGATGTCAGTGACAGCAACGCGGTGCGGCGAGTGATGGGGGCGGTGGAGGGCCATTTCGGCCGTATCGATATTCTGGTCAACAGCGCCGGCATCGATGCGGACAATCCGTCGGCGCAGGGACTCTCGCTGGCGCAGTGGGAGAAGGCCATGTCGGCCAACGTCAATGGCAGCATTTTGTGCACCAAGCATGTGATCGCGGCGATGGAGCGGGCCGGTGGCGGTTCTATCGTCAATGTGCTGTCCTTGTGTGCGCTGGAGGATGAGCGGCATGAAGCGGCGGACCATGCGGCGAAGGCGGCGCTGCGGATGGCCAACATGAATGCGATGCGCTATGCGGCGCGCAATATCCGGGTCAATACGATCCATCCGGGGTTTTCACGGCCACCGGCGCAGGTGGAGGCTTTGCGCAAGCAGGGCGACCTGACGCAGAGGCTGGTTGATCTGGCGGAAGTGCAGATGCTGACGGGCCGGGGTTCAGCGACGGATGTGGCGGCGGGGATTCTGTATCTGGCGTCGGATGCGAGCCGGTTTGTCAGCGGGACGGAGCTGGTGATTGAGGCTGGCTACGGCTGCCGATGATGCGGAGGGGAGAGGGTTAGGTTTTCCAGCGACACCAAAACAAAGAATATTTATGCGTGGCCTGCGCTCGCTGGTTTTCAACATTAACTGATCGGTTTGCAGGGTTGGGTAAGTCTCAATCCGGTCTGTCCCAAAGTATAGACGCGCTATTGTTATGGAGGTCGCCGGATTGATATTCAATATAAGAACAAACCGCCGCTGTAGCGATCAACGTAACAACGATAGCGCTCCAAAGTACCGACTTCATATATACCCAATCTCGTACTACTTGAGATCACATCTTACGCCGTCCTGATTAGATTCGCTTAGCGAAAGCCAGCCTGGGAAGAACGGAAATGCTGCGCAAGAAAGCGACGCATTTTGGCGCAGTTTTTTAGAAGGGTACAACGCCAGATATCGAACTATGCGTGTTTCAGCTGCGCGCACAACAGTCGCGTTGCTGCTGGATCGGCGGGCATTTCACAGAGCCGAACGAACAGAATACGCAGCAGTCGCCCGCATTGGGGCGAAGCAGAGCCTTGCAGTTGCTGCACTCGTAGTAGAACTGGCAGGCATCCATGGGCATGGTTTCCTGCTTTGCGAAGCCACAGTGCGGACAGGTTAGTATGGATTCGAGAACGATGGCGCTCATCGCTACGTCACTTTTTTAGTGATTGACGGATATTAAGAGTAGCAGGAGACGAAGAGGCGTGCTGGAATCATCCTGCCATGAGCTTATGTACTAGGCGGCAGTGCGCGAATATTATTTAACGTAAAGACATCGGGATTGAAGTAAATCAAGGCCGCCGGAGAGTGCGCATCTTTCAAGAACGATACGCACTCTCCGGCAGCCTGAGGAGGTGAGGCCTGTCTGTTTATTTGCCGATTTGCTGGCTGATGCCATTTTCCTGCTGATTCAGTGTTTTTCGTTCTTGCTTGGTGATATGGCCGCCGTCCTGCGATGCCATGCTGCGCTCTTCCTGTCTGACCTGGTGATCCTCTTTGTGCAAGCCCGCTGCTTGCGCGCCGGTTATTTGTCCGCTTTTTACTTCCTGATGGATACGCGCATTCTGGTTTGCCAGGCGATGATTGACTTCGGTGCGCCGTGGATGATTTTTTTGCCAGGTGGTTTCGGCGAAGCTGCTTGTCGCAAACATTGCACCGAAGGCCAGCAACGTTATTGCGCCTGCAACCTTGGTCATTTTTTTTGTGTTAACCATGAAAACCTCCTCTGGGTTGAATGATGAAGGCACCGATGGTTGATGCCAGGCTTTCATTACACCTTAAGACGGCCAGTTTGATAACCGATCATGTGTATCAAGTGTATCGAATTGTTGCTTGTATCTGAAATCGGCTCCCTTGCACGGTCATATCGCTTTCCCGGCTATCCGGCCCAAAGCAGATTTGCTGTTCCATATATCTCGCTTTTCTCAAGCTGTGAGAGCAGTATCAAGCAAGAACGGACTGATATTTTTCATCGCACGCGATACGTATTCTTCTTTCTCTCCGACCGGCGCAACGTAATGTACTGCACTTTGCGCTGCGTCGATGCCCTCCAAGCGAGCAATCACCCAAGCAGCAAGATAGAGAGACGCCAGGCAACCGCCGGCAGTGGCGACATTACCTTTGGAGAAAAAGGGCTGATTCAATACCTCGATGCCGGCATCCTGAACCCACGGCTTGGTCGTCAGGTCGGTGCATGCAGGAACGCCATTGAGCAGCCCAAGCTTGGCTAGCACGAGCGTGCCGGAACATTGCGCCCCCAGTAGCTGCCGGGAAGGATCCAGCTGCAATTGCGCCATGATGGAAGCGTTTGCAACGATTTCCCGCGTTTGCATGCCGCTGCCAATGATGACTGCATCCGCATGTCTTGCCTCGTCAAGAGATGCATGCGCTTCGATGACCACGCCGTTCATCGATTGCACTCGCTTGGCGGGGCTGGCGATGGATACGCGCCAGTCCGGCTTTTTTATGCGGTTGAGCACGCCGAGGGCAATGAGGGAGTCGAGTTCGTTGAAACCATCGAAGGTGAGGATGGTGATATGCATGATGTCGTTTTCCTGTTCAAGTTCGATTGCGCTAACGCATGGTATGCCCGACAATCAGTACAATCAAATTATTGTCATGGATACATAACGCATGGCGCACGCTCGATACAAACGCTTGGTTGATGTATTTGCCGCAGATATCCGCGCCGGCGTTTTGACGCCTGGTACGCGTTTGCCTACGCACCGGCAGCTCGCCGCGAAAGAAGGATTGGCTCTGGTCACTGCCTCCAGAGTCTATGCAGAGTTAGAGGCGATGGGTTTGGTCAGTGGGGAAACCGGCCGGGGAACATTTGTCAGAGAAACTGCGCTGCCTCCAGGTCAAGGCATCGACCAGCATGCGGCTGCGGCCGGCATGATCGATCTCAATTTCAACTATCCGTCGCTGCCTGGCCAGACCAGGCTGCTAAGCGATGCCCTCCGTCAGCTCGCCTCTTCTGGCGACCTGGAGGCGCTGCTGCGCTACCAGCCGCATGCCGGACGCCAGCATGAGCGCGCCATCGTGGCGCGTCATCTTGAATGCCGGGGACTATCGGTCGAAGCTGAGCGGATCTTGATCGTGAGCGGCGCGCAGCATGGTTTGGCTGCAACGGTCATGACGCTACTGCATCCGGGCGACGTTGTCGCAACCGATGCATTGACCTATCCGGGTTTCAAAGTGCTCGCCGAAGCGCATCGCTTGGAACTCGTGGCCATTCCGTCGTCAGGGGACGGCCCTGATCTGGATGCGCTTGACCAATTGTGCCGGAACCGTCGCGTACGTGCCGTGTATACGATGCCGACGCTACACAACCCAATGGGATGGGTGATGCGCATCGGCCAGCGAAAAAAGCTGGTATCGATTGCGCGCCAACACGGGCTGCTCATTATCGAGGACGCGGCATATGCTTTCCTTGCAGAAGATGCGCCGGCTCCTCTGGCAGCGCTGGCGCCAGAAACGACCGTGTACATATCCGGACTCTCCAAGAGTATTGCTACCGGGCTGCGGGTTGGGTTTGTCGCCGTTCCACCGCAATGGGTGCCCATGATTGAGCGCGCAATCAGGGCTACAACCTGGAATACACCCAGCGTCATGACCGCGATCGCCTGTGGCTGGCTCGAAGATGGCACCGTCACCCGTCTAGAAGCAGAGAAGCGCAGCGATGCAATGTGCAGGCAATCGATAGCCCGGGAAGCTCTGCGTGGCTTGCACTATGTCGGCCATCCCGCATCTTATTTTCTCTGGCTTCCCTTGCCGGATGAGGCGAGGGCCGATCAGGTGGCGATGGCGCTCTTGCACGAGAATGTCTCGGTATCGACCGCAGAGCCTTTTGCAACCTCCGAGCATGTTCCGCATGCGATCCGTCTCGCACTCGGGTCGGTAGATGTGGATACGCTCAAAGTGGCGCTTGAAAAAGTCAAAAAGATCATCGGCGATTACGCTTACTGAGCCACTTAACGGCCGGGAGACAGTATTTAAAAAAGGATGCCCAGCCTTCCAGTCGGGGCACCCTTTGCCGGCGGTAGTTACGCTGGTTCGCGGCGATCAAGTACATGTTCAAAGTACTCGCCTGCCCAGTACAGCAGCGCGATGCCGGGAAATGCCATGCCAGTCAGCAGTGCGGCATGCCAGCCGTAAGCCGCAAATACCCAGCCGCCCAGCGCGGAACCGAGCGCGCCGCCTGCGAAGAACAAGGCGAAATAGATACCATTGAGGCGGCTGCGCAGCTCCGCGCCCAAGCTAAAGATCGCACGTTGGCCCAGCACGAGATTTGCCGCAACGCCCATGTCCAGGACAATCGACGCGATCACCAGCAATGCGAGTGCAATAGTGCGGGAATCCGGCGCATACATCGGAAGGACGAAGCCTGTGATGCCCAGGCCCAGCGCGATGGCGGTTGCCACCAGCGTATGGCCAGCGTCTGCCAGCCGGCCAGCGATCGGCGAGGCCACGGCGCCGGCCATTCCCACCAGTGCGAAGATGGCAATGCCGGTTTGAGAAAGATGGAATTCAGGGCCGGCCAACATCATAGGGGTGACAGTCCAGAACAGGCTGAATGAACCGAACAGGCCAGCGTGATATGCGGCGCGGCGACGAAGTACCGGGGTGGTGGTGAATAGCGTCCACAGCGAGCCCATGAGTTTGTGATAAGGCATTGGGGAAGCTGGCACTCTCATCGGTAGTTTGCTGCGTAGCAGAACTGCGAGAGCGATGATGATCACTGATGCGCCGCCAAATACCACGTGCCAGCTGGTATGGTCGGCGACCAGGGACGCGACCGGGCGCGCCAGCATGATCCCCAGCAGCAGCCCGCTGACGACCTTGCCAACGGTCTGTCCACGGGTTGACTCTTTAGACAAGTGCGCTGCGAACGGTACAAGGATCTGGGCGGCAACGGATCCCAGGCCGATTGCGAGCGCGGCAGCCAGGAACATCCAAGCGCTGGTGCTGAACGCAGCGACCATCAACGCAACAGACGTAAACACGAGAGCGCTAAAAATGAGCCGGCGGTTTTCCAGCAAATCGCCCAGGGGGACGATGAACAGCAGGCCGATCGTGTAACCAATCTGCGTCAGCGTCACAATCAAGCCGGCGGCTTCTGCCGATAAGCCGGTTGCGCTGCTGATTGGCCCGACAAGGGTTTGTGCGTAATACAGGTTTGCAACGATAAGACCCGAAGCAATCGCCAGCAAGAGGACCATGCGTGGTGAAATATCGGGTTCGTGACTGGCATTTTTGCTCATGTTGAATTCCTCAGACGTTGAATACATCGACCGAGGTCATTGTAGGTAAAACGCGTTGAAAGATAATTAGTGCATAATCCTCCTATACATTTCATATTAAGTGAACAATCGATACGGAGGCGATGTGGACAAAGTGAAAGCCATGCAGACTTTTGTACGTATCGTAGAAGCAAACAGCTTCTCGAAAGCTGCCGAAACATTGGATTTGCCGCGTGCGTCGCTGACGGCGACCATGAAAAACCTGGAGGCCTTCCTCGGTACGCAATTGCTGCAGCGGACTACCCGCCGCCTGTCATTGACGCCCGACGGGGCGGAGTATTTCAAAAAATGTGTTGAGATACTTGGCGCCATAGAGGAGTCCGAGCTGTTGTTTCTTGGGCCAGATTCGAAAGCGCCGAAAGGAAAACTGCGGGTCGATCTGCCTGGCACGGTCGGGCGAAACTTGATTCTGCCGCATATCGCAGACTTTCATGCCATGTATCCTGAGGTGGAGCTGACTATCAGCTTGACTGACCGGCTTGTCGATATCATGCAGGAGGGTATCGATTGCGCACTGCGTGTCGGACGGCTGCAGGACTCTTCATTGATTGGGCGTCAAGTAGGCAACATGCGCTTTGTGACCTGCGCAGCGCCGTCGTACCTGGCGAAATACGGTACGCCAACCAGTATTTCGGATCTCCAGTTCCATCAAAGCATTGTTCACTTTTCGGGAAGAACGGGGCGTGCTTTCGATTGGGAGTTCGTGACAGACCAAAAAGTGGTGAAAGTTGAGATAAGCGGGCCGGTCGCAGTCAATGATGCTGACGCTAACGTTTGTTGCGCACTACAGGGCCTGGGATTGGCGCAATCAGGCGCGTACCAGGTGCGCGAGCACTTGAAGAGCGGGGCGCTTGTCGAAGTATTGGGAGAGTGGCCTCCAACTGCCATGCCCATCTCCCTGCTTTACCCGCAAGGCCGTATGGCGTCTCCAAAGGTCAAGGTATTCGCCAGTTGGATTAATTCGCTGTTTGAAGGCGATCCGGATTTGCAGCAGCGAGAGTAAATGCCGGTCCACGATGTGAGCTAGAATCAACCGGTTTTTACGGTGATCGACAGAGTCGGCTCGTCAATCTCGGAGCGGCTGGTCGGATTTTGCAAAGTGCATATTGCAACGCGTTAGCCATCAATTCACTCTCATGCTTGAAACCACACGACTCCTGCTCAGACCACCCACCAAGGCCGATGACCGGCGGCTCTTCGATATCTATGGCGATCCGCTGACCAATCTGTATAACCCCTTTGGTCCTCACCCCGACATAGAAAAGTCCAGGTCTGTTCTCGGCGGATGGATGGCGCATTGGGAGCAACATGGCTTCGGTCAATGGGCGATTGCAACCTTGCATGAGCCTGAGAAAGTCATCGGTTTTGGCGGTGTTGCGTTTCGCAAGTACATTGAAGATGAGAGGCTGAACCTGGGTTATCGCTTTGCGCCGGAAGCCTGGGGCATGGGTTATGCAACAGAGGTAGGCCGCGCTGCGCTCCGATGTGCCTTCGATCAGCATGGCCAGTCCGACGCCTATGCCATCGTGCGCCCTATTAATGCCCAATCAATCCGCGTACTCGAAAAGCTGCCTATGAAACGGATTGGCAGTCTGGATGATGTTCCGGGAGAACCGATGAGTCTCCTGTACTGGGCGGGTAACCAACACCCCGTTAGCTAATAGCAGGGATACAGTCCGGACTGTAAATTCAGAGCACAGTTGACTGGACGTACAGCTCTTGCGAATTCCCCTTGTTTCGTCTGGCGTCAGTGACTACACTCGAACTGTACCGATCGGTAAAGAGTCGCATTTTCGGTACGCCATTTCAACGTTAACTTTATAAGGTACACACATGAGCACACGACCACCTCTCCCGCCCTTCAACCGCGACAGCGCAATCCAGAAAGTACGTCTGGCCGAAGACGGCTGGAACACACGCAACCCGGAAAAAGTCGCGCTCGCCTATACCGAAGACAGCTGGTGGCGCAACCGCGTGGAATTTGTCCAGGGTCGCGCCGCCATCGTCGGGCTGTTGAGCCGCAAATGGGCGCGCGAACTGGAATACCGCCTGATCAAAGAATTGTGGGCATTTGACGGCAACCGTATTGCGGTGCGCTTTGCCTATGAATACCATGACGATTCGGGTCAGTGGTATCGCGCCTACGGTAACGAGAACTGGGAGTTTGCGGAGGACGGCCTGATGCGCTGGCGTCACGCCAGCATCAATGAAGCGCCGATTCCGGCTAGCGAGCGCAAATTCCATTGGGACCTGAACGGGCCAAGGCCGGCGGACCATCCGGGGCTGAGCGATATGGGCTTTTGAATAACAGGAACGGACAGGAACGAACAGGAAGCAAGATGGCAAGAATGATCGCGGAACGGGGTGATGTGGTGGTTATGCTGGCGGAAGTGTTCCGCGTCTACGGCTTCGAAGGGGCCAGCCTGGCACGCATCACCGAGGGGACCAAGCTGGGCAAGGGCAGTATCTATCATTTTTTCCCGGGTGGGAAAGAAGAGATGGCCGAGGCCGTGCTGTGTGAAATCGATGTCTGGTTCCGTACTCATGTGTTCGTGCCGTTACGCCAAGGCGCGGATGCTGCAAGCGCTATCGACGATATGTTCCGCGAAGTAGGCCACTACTTCCTGTCCGGTCGGAAAGTGTGTCTGGTTGGCGTGTTCGCGCTTGGCAATGAGCGCGATCGTTTTGCCGAGAAGGTCAAAAGCTATTTTGTCGAATGGGTTGCTGCGCTGGAAGCGGCGTTGCTGCGCGCTGGCAAAGATGCCGCCAATGCCGCGGCTCTGGCCGAGGAGGTGGTGGGAGGCATCCAGGGTGCGCTGGTGCTGGCGCGCGCCTTCGATCGTCCAGCCGTGTTCATGGCTGCCATGCAGCGCTTGAGGCAACGGCTGATATAAAGTCCTGTGCATCGTCGGGCTTCGCTGGCGCGACGTCGTGCAGGCCCTTGCCAGGCATGGTGCATTAGTTGTTTTGATATTGCCTTGCCATTGATTTTATGACAGCATTGCCGCGATTTTTTTGCATTGTCAGACCGAGCGTTTGACGTATTTCTTTGTTTCTTGTTTGTAAGCTTGCCAGGCGTTCTGACTGGCTTCTGGCGCAGCATGGTATCGAAATAAGTCCTGCCGCAAGTGATCCGAGCGGCAATGCGCTATTCTCAAATATTTCCAATTGGTAATAATTGCTGAATTCAAAAAACGTTCTCCCGCGCGGAGATTCGTGGCGGCGAAGTCTGGCCGGGCATCGCGCATGCCTTGCATTGTTACCTGTTTAAGAAACGAAAGGAAATAGATGATTAACTTGGACACCCTGGAAACATTAGTCGCTGCATCGCTGGTACTGTTGCTGGGTCGTAAGCTGGTGTCGGCTTCTTCGCTGCTGAAGACCTACAGCATTCCGGAGCCGGTTGTGGGCGGTTTGCTGATCGCATTGCTGTTGTTTGCACTGCGTAGTTTCTCGAGTGTTCAGGTGCAATTCGACGGCAGCCTGCAGGGGCCGTTGATGCTGGCCTTTTTTGCGACCATCGGCCTGAACGCCAATCTTGCCAGCCTGAAAGCCGGCGGCCGTACGCTGGCATTGTTCCTGGTTGTAGTGCTGGGTTTGCTGGTGTTGCAGGACACAATCGGCATCGGCATGGCAAAGATGATGGGACTCGACCCTCTGATCGGTTTGCTGGGAGCGTCTATTTCGCTATCGGGTGGTCATGGTACGGGCGCTGCCTGGGGCCGGGTGTTTTCCGAGCGCCACGGCTTGGCGGCAGCGACCGAAATTGCGATTGCCTGCGCCACTTTCGGCCTGATATTGGGTGGCTTGATCGGCGGGCCGGTGGCCGGGTTTCTGGTCAAGCGCGTCAAATTGCCGGGTGCCGAGTCTGCGACGGCGAATCACGACAGAACGCCGTTGAGTTTCGAGCAGCCTAAAGCCGAACAGCTGATCACGCCGCAAGCCTTCATCGAAGCGCTGGCATTGATCGCGGTCAGTCTTTCGGCCGGCACGCTGATTGCCAACCAATTGAATGGCACGGCGTTTGAATTGCCGACTTTTGTCTGTGTGTTGTTCGTCGGCGTTTTGCTCAGTAACGGCTTGTCGCTGCTGGCCGGCTACAAGATTTTCGAGCGCGCCATCTTGTTGCTGGGTAATGTCAGTTTGTCCCTGTTCCTGGCGATGGCGTTGATGAGCTTGCGCCTGTGGGACCTGGCGTCGCTGGCGTTACCGGTCTTGTTGATCCTGGCGGTGCAGGCCGCAGCCATGGCGGCTTATGCCGTCTTCGTGACGTTCCGCATCATGGGCAAGAACTATGACGCGGCCGTGCTGGCGGCCGGTCACTGCGGCTTTGGCCTGGGCGCGACACCGACCGCGATTGCCAACATGCAGGCGGTGACAGACCGCTTCGGTCCTTCGCCGCTGGCGTTTCTGGTGGTGCCGATGGTGAGCGCATTCTTCATCGATATTGCGAATGCGATTGTCATCAAACTGTTCCTGGCGTTGCCGATATATAACTGACACTAACAGGCTGTTGCGAACACAGATGGCTAGGCGCTCCGACGAAGACAGTACGAGTAGTACGGCCAGGAGGGTGCAGCAGGGGGTTCAGACGACACTGTCGTCTGCCTGCGGAACGCCCCGGGCTTGCAAGCCCGGGCGCGCCCTGCAAGGGCAACAACGCCAGGTTGATTTTTCAACAGCCTCTAAGCTAGCCGAGGCGGGTTGAATCGGGAATGCCGTCCAGTCACTGGCGACTATAATCAAGAGAGTTCTTATGCGGGAGGCGGTCATGCGCGTCTCAAACCGGTTGGCTCTCTTCAACATCGTGGCGACCCTGGCTTACCTGGGGCTCGCGATTCTCGGCGGTGGCGGCTTTTCTGCTTTTTTCTCGCATCCGCCGCTGGTCTTCCTTACTATCGTATTTCTCATCATGTCTGGCGTCGGGCTTTTCAGTCGCGGCAATTTGAGTTCGGTTGAACGCGAAGATCGCGGCAATCGCTGGGTCTTGCCGGTCTTCGCTCTGATCGGCGTATTGTCGGCCTGGTTGCCGGCTTATGCCGACCGGATCGGAATCTTGACATTTGGCGGCGATACGATGCGCTGGCTTGGGGTGATTCTTTTTGTTATCGGCGGCGTGTTGCGGCTGTGGCCGGTGTTCATACTTGGCTTGCGTTTCAGCGGCCTGGTGGTGATCCAGCCGGGCCATAGCCTGGTGACGGGTGGCATGTACGGCGTCATCCGCCATCCCAGTTATCTGGGCATGATGATTAATGCAGTGGGATGGGCATTGGCCTTTCGTTCCGGCGTCGGCGTAATGCTTGCTGTGCTGCTGCTGGTGCCGTTGATCGCCCGTATACGCGCGGAAGAAGCGCTGCTACACAGCCAGTTCGGCGCCGAATACGACGCCTACTGCGCCCGTACTGCGCGCCTGATTCCAGGGCTTTATTGAGGCAAGCCATCGCTGCAAGAGGATAGGCATCGCAAACCGCCGAGCCGGATGGAGTGCATAATTGTGGCGCCTATGCCGGCACTTGCGCCTCATGTATATTGACGACTCCTCTATGAATACCTGTCATCGAGCCACAAATGCCTTTACCACTCATCGGTTCTCGTATCCAGCTCCGGCTTCTGCAGGAATCCGATGCCGCCGCGCTTGTTGCGGCAGCGTCGGACGGCGAGTTATGGAATCTTCCTTTTACAGTCGTGCCTTCGGCCCTGACTGTCGATACCTACATTGAGACCGCTCTCAATGGATGCCGGGCCAGCACGGTTTTGCCGTTTGTCACGGAAATGAAAGCCAGCGGCCAGGTTATCGGCTGCACGCGGTTCTGGAAAATCGACGGCAACAACCGCAAAGCGGAAATCGGCCATACCTGGATTGCAGCATCGTGGCAGCGCAGCTTCGTCAATACAGAGGCCAAATATCTCATGCTGCGTTACGCATTCGAAGAACTGCACTGCGTACGCGTCCAGTTCCAAACCGATGAAATCAATGACAAATCGCGTGCGGCGATTTTGCGGCTCGGCGCTAAGCAAGAGGGCATCATCCGGAACGAAAGAATCATGCAGGACGGGCGCAAGCGCAACTCGGTACGCTTTAGCATCATCGATGACGAGTGGGCTGCGGTGAAGATGAATTTGGAAGCACGCCTGCAAGCTTAGACCGCACCGTCAGATTGCCTGTTGCACGTTGAGAATCGATTCAAGGATGGATCACATGACGCATATATTTCATCGAAATCCCCGGCAGAGCTTGCCGGTCGCGGTCGGTGGCGAGGGTATCGAACTGATCGATCAAAGCGGCAAGCGCTATATCGATGCCTGCGGCGGCGCCGCGGTTTCTTGCCTGGGTCATGGTCATCCACGGGTAGTCAACGCGATCAAGGCGCAAGTCGATACGCTGGCGTATGCGCATACCTCGTTCTTCACGACTGCGGCTGCCGAAGAGTTGGCCAGCATGCTGGCGGCGTCTGCGCCGGGCAGTCTGAACCATGTCTATTTTGTCTCCGGCGGTTCGGAAGCGGTCGAGGCCGGGCTCAAGCTGGCGCGCCAATATTACGTTGAGATAGGGCAGGCGCAGCGCCGGTTTTTCATTGCGCGCCGTCAGAGCTATCACGGCAATACGCTGGCGGCGCTTTCCATCGGTGGCAATGCCTGGCGTCGCGAAGCATTTTTGCCCTTGCTGATTCCGGCGCATCACGTTGCGCCTTGCTATGCTTATCGCGATCAATTGGCTGGTGAGTCCGATGCGCAGTATGTGCAAAGGCTGGCCGATGAGCTTGAGCAGAAAATCCTGGAGATCGGCAGCGATAAGGTGGCTACATTCGTCGCCGAAACCGTCGTTGGCGCCACTGCCGGCGCGGTGCCGCCGCTGGCCGACTACTTCAGGAAAATCCGCGCAGTGTGCGACAAATACGGCGTATTGCTGATGCTGGACGAGGTGATGTCCGGCATGGGTCGCACCGGATATCTGTTTGCCTGTGAGGAAGACCGGGTCGAACCGGATATCGTGATCATCGCCAAAGGTTTGGGCGCCGGCTATCAGCCGATAGGCGCTATGATCTGTTCGGACAAGATATTCAACGCCGTGGTGGAGGGTTCCGGCTTTTTCCAGCATGGCCATACCTATATTGGCCACGCTACGGCTTGCGCGGCAGCGCTGGCGGTGCAAACCGTCATCCAGGAAGAAAATTTGCTGGCCAATGTCCGCCAGCGTGGAGAACAGTTGCAACAGCGCTTGCGCGAAGTCTTTGCCGAGCATCCGCATGTCGGCGATATTCGCGGCCGCGGCTTGTTTGTCGGCGTCGAACTGGTGGCCGACCGCGCCAGCAAACAGCCGCTGGCGCCTGCGCAACGCACGCATGCCAAAGTCAAAGCGGAAGCCATGGCCAGGGGGTTGCTGGTGTATCCGATGGGCGGTACTATCGATGGCCGGCAGGGCGACCATGTACTGTTGGCGCCGCCATTCATTTGCAACGCCATCGATATCGATGAAATCGTCCATCGCCTGGCGCCGGCGATAGACGCCGCGACCGGCTATGCAACGGCGCCCGGGAGCTGACAATGCATCAACCCAGCCGTTTGCCGGCGTTTGAGCCGGAGCAGGCCAGTCCTGAGCAGAGAGCCCTGCTGGATGCCATCCTGGCAGGACCGAGGAAGAGTTTGAATGGCCCGTTCGTGGCCTGGATCCATAGCCCGCAGCTGGGCGACCTGGCACAGCGTCTTGGCGCGTTCTGCCGTTATGAAAGCGGCTTGCCGTTGCGCTTGTCCGAGTTGGCGATTTTGACGACGGCTGCGCATTGGCAATCGCAGGCAGAGTGGTATATCCATCTGCCGATTGCACTGGAAGCGGGTTTGTCGCCGACGCTGGCGGAGCAGATACGTCTTGGCGGCATCCCGCACTTCAGCGACGGCGACGATGAATTGATCTGGCGCTTTGCGAACGAGCTATATCAGGATAAGCGCGTATCCGCTACTGTCTACGAGCGAGCCTGCAGCCGCTTCGGTCTGCAAGTGGTTGTGAACCTGGTGGCCCTGCTTGGTTATTACGGGCTGGTGGCGATGACATTGAATGTATTTGAAATGCGTGCAGAAGGGCAGCTCAGCCTGCCGTTTGCCGAGCCGCCCGGTACGTAAGGAGATTTGCGCCGCTTACATCCCCGGGTTGTCACTTTGATGCGGATGACAGCGAATCCATTCCGCTGCGCCGGATCTCATCCTGTGCAGCCGGCGACGCCAGGTAGTGAATCAGGCTTCTTGCTGCATCAGGATGCGCGGCGTTGATGGGAATGCCGGCGGCAAAGGTGGTAATGCTTTGCGCTTCCTCCGGGATTTTCCCGACGAAATCCGCACCGCTCACCGGCAACAGTTCGCTGACCTGCTGGAATCCAAGTTCATATTCCCCTTTGGCGACCAGGCTGGCTACCGGCGTTTTCTGGATCATGTGCGCCTTGCGTTTGACCTGGTCTTCAATTCCGAGCAGCTTGAATAGCTTGGTTTCTATGTAGACGCCGCTGGCGCTGTCCGAATAGGCGATGGACTTGGCGTTCAACAAGGTTTGCCGGAGGGCGGCTATTGTGTTGATGTCCGGCTTGGTGGAGCCCGCCCTGACTACCATGCCAATCCGGGAATCCGCCAAGTTCTGGCGGCTGTCGGCAAGCACTTTTCCTTGTCTGATCAAATCATCCAGGGCATAACCGACCATGATCACGACATCGGCCGGTTCGCCATGCGCCAGCCGGTTGGGAATCGCTTCAGGAGCCGCTCCCATCGATGGCCCCCAGGCCGTTGTCAGCGTATTGCCGGTAGTTTGTTCGAATCCGGGAGCGAGCGCCTTGTAGGCAGCGCTAAAGCCGCCGGAGTTCATGACGTTGATGTCTTCAGCCCGGGCATTCCCGGAAAACTGGGCAATGCCAAGGACAAGTCCGGCCAGCCAGAGGGAAAATTGCATTTTGCGGCGCATAGCGGCTTCCTGTTGTTAAATTCCGGCGCGCGGAATTTTTTCATAATTGCGTAAGAATATCTTATCCGGAAGACTGGCCGCTGTCTGGGGGAGCAACCCTGTCAGTTGCCTTCATGACGCGCTGACAGGCCCGGAGGCGAGTAAAATACCGGCGGCGGTAGGCATGGCGCTGGCGATGACCCGTAAGCACAATATTGTCAGACTGCTATAACTTAATGGTTTTGACTGGATTTTCTTGTGGGTGCCGTTGCACGGCCGTGCGCTGGAAGTGTCGCCGGGTTATTTCCTGCTGCCATTGACGATGGTGCTGGTCGGTCGTTTCTATTATCAGGAGCGGTTGGATATCGTCCAGTGGCTGGCGGTCGCCTGCGCTTTGATGGGCGTGCTGCATGAGCTGTGGATGACGGGTAGTTTTGCCTGGTCGACGCTGGTGGTCGCGCTCGGTTATCCGCCTTACTTTATCTTGCGTCGCAAGATCAACGCCAATCCGGTGGTGGTGTTTGCGCTTGAGCTTGCCTGGGGCTACTGAGCACGGTGGCGCTGGGCGTTATCTGGGCGCCAGCCGGTTGCTGTCAATGGCCTTGCTCGGCATCCTTGGCTATGTCGAGCCGGTGTTGCTGGTTGGCGTTGCGCTCCTGTTTTTCGGGGAGGCTTTGGCGCCGGGACAACTGGCGACCTATATTCCTATCTTTGATGCGAAATACTAAGAATTGTCACGGTTCCACTTAAAATCTCTTGGCTATTGAGCGCAATTGATATATTTGTTCTAAGAGCTGTTACAAACGCACCAGATTTGATTAATTTGAAGGATTTGCCATGGATTTAGGCGTTGTGGTGTATGTCGACAATAAGAAAGAAACGATCGAGGAATTTCATTGGTTATATAAAAGCATGATTTATTCCGGTCTGTTTGCGCGCAGCGATCTTATCGCGGTGTGCCATCCGGATGCGATCGGCGCGCTGCCAAAAGATGAAAAAATCACGGTCATTCCGAGTGCGCCATATGCTGATAACAATAGCGAATGGGCTGGCTATGGTTACATCAATTCCGTTGCTAACCTGTGTCAGCCAGCTGTGCTTGAAATCTGCAAGAAATACGAATTCATCCTGAAGACAGATTGCGATACATTCGTGACCCCTGCAATGGTTGATTTCAGGCCGAGCGGATTGTGTTTTGGATTCGGCGGTTACGCCTATGACGAACAAGTCCGAAAAAAATTGACTGAATGTAGCCTGCGCTGGGGTTTCCCCCATTCCGGCTTGCATAACGTCGGTGCTTCGTTGCTGGGGCCAAGTGAATTTGTTTCCAATTTCATTCTTGCTCAGATGGATTATTGCCAGAAACTGCTGCGCGAGGAATTTCACGAATTTCAAGGCGAATGGCCGGGATGGTGCAAGAACGTTCTTACCATGTACGCCGGAGAGTTGGCGTTGCGCCGCACCTATCCACAGCAATGTTCGATAGGATTTCTGGACCATTTCCCGCATGTCGGCCGCGCATTGGGAAGCGATGTTTTGCATATTCATGCCTGGCATACTGAGGAGTATTGGTCCAAACGCGACTTCCGTGCTGGCAAATACGCGCATATTCCCTTGGACGAAATCGATCGGGCTACCCTCGGCGGCTATTGTCATTGGTTGGCATTGTCTGAGGTTGATCACGTGAGATCAAGCGTGGAAGCTGGCTCTCGATAAGTTGACTGGTCGGTGTATGACGGAATTTTTATCGACTCTTGGAATAATTTTTTCCA